>JANXMS010000169.1 GCA_025354525.1 Acidobacteriota bacterium | reverse complement strand
ACGGCGTCGGCGGTCGTGAGTTGGGTCGAGAGGAACTTGGCGGCTGCTTCCTGGGTGCGGATCTGGTCAGCGGGGGGCATGGACGAGAAGTCGAAGAAGAGGACGAGGAGGCGGCGGTCTTTGAAGGACGGTCGCGGGGGCGGGGGTTCGTCAGAGGGGACGAGCGGGGCGGGGGGTGGGATGGGGACAGGAGGGAGGGGGCGGGAGTCGAGTTTCTGGAATTCGAAGACGGCGATGTCTTGGGGCTTGCCGTCTTCGAAGATCTTAAAGTCGGATTTCTTGAGGTCTTCGCGGCCCTTTAGGGAGACGTTGACTATGACGAGGTTGGAGGAGCTAGAGAAGGTGGCGAGTCCTGCGTCTCGCGGAGCCGGTTGCTGGGCGAGGAGGGAAACGGCGAGGAGGAGGGTAAAGGGGCGCATGGCTAGAAGCGGAGGCGGATTTGGAGGTTGACGGTCCGCATGTTCGCGACCGCGAGGGGGAGGCCGTAGTTGGAGGCGTTGACGGTGGTGCCGAGATTGGAGAAGACCGGGTGGTTCGTTAGATTGGTAGATTCGGAGCGGATTTCGAGGCGGCGGCGTTCGGAGAGGCGGAAGGAGCGACCGAGGCCGGCGTTCATCGAGAAGAGTCCGGGGCCAGGGATGACGTTGCGGGCTGCGTTGCCGAAGCGGCCGGAGGGGGGGAGGGTGAAGGCGGCGAGGTTGAAGAAGCCGTCGCCGGCGGTGACGGCTTGACCGGTCGAGTCAGCGCGGCCGGCACCGATGACGCCGGTGCCGGAGGAGTCCGACAGATTGCCGAGGACGCGGGCGGTGAGGGGGGTGCCGGTGCGGAGGAGGACGTTGCCGGTGAAGGACCAATCCTTGAGCCACTTGTTGCGTTTGGTGGGGGCGTAGACGAAGCTGCCGTTGAAGTTATGGCGGATATCGAAGCTGGAGAGGCCGCGTTCGTTGGCAAGATTGTGATCGTCCTGGGCGACGGTGCCTCCGCCGCCTCCGCCGATGGAGCTGGCGTTATCGAGAGACTTGCCCCAAGTGTAGAGGGCGGAACCGGAGACGCCTTTCGTGAAGCGGCGGGTGAGGCGGAGTTGGGCGGAGTGGAAGATGGAGTTGGCTTCGGAGGAATCGAGGATGAAGCCGACGGCGTTGCCGATGCGGCGGCGGGCTTCGGCGTCGAGTTGAGAGCCGGGGGCGGAGCGGTTTGGAGAGCGCTGCATGTCGAGTCGGGTGCCCTTGGTGGCGAGGTAGCCGAGTTCGAGGACGTAGGCGCGGAAGAGGTCTCGTTGGATGGAGAGGGACCAGGTTTGGGCGTAGCCGACGCGATAGGAGCGGTCGACGGCGAAGGTGTTTTGGATGCTCTGGGAGGGCGTTTGGGCGAAGCCATTAGCGAGGGTAAGGCGGCGGGCGGCGGTGGACTGGACGGAACCGGTTTGGGCGAAGGGGGGTTGGGAGGCGAGGCGGGTGGCAAAATTTTGATAGACGTTGCCGTTGTAGTACCAGCCGTAGCCGGCGCGAACGGTGAAGCGGCCCTGGGCGGAGGGTTTCCAGGCGAGGCCAACGCGGGGGCCGAAGTTGTTACGGTCGGGGTCGACGAGGGCGCGGGAGAACTCGCCGCTGTAGGGGCCGCTTTTGCCGGGGGTGACGGCGGCAACGCCGGTTAGGCCGGCGGCGAAATCGAGGTTGGCGAGGCGGTCGTAGCGCTCGTAGAGGGGGCCGAAGAGTTCATAACGGAGGCCGAGGTTGAGGCTGAGGTTCGACCGGACCTTCCATTCGTCCTGGACGAAGGCGGAGTAGTTGGTGCCGCGGAAGTAGTTGGAGGGGGAACCGAAGCGGAGGGAGGAGGACTGGGGGAGGCCGAGGAGGAAGTCGGCGAAGTCGTAGCCGGTGGCGGGGGAGGGGACGCCGGAGGCATCGACCCGGCTGGTGGCGAGGCCGGAGAAGGTGAAGGTGCCGCGGGCGTTGGAGTCGGTGCGGTTGTTGTTGCGGTTGCGGGTGAGGTCGGCCCCGGTTTGGACGGTGTGTTTGCCACGGACCCAGGTGAGGCCGTAGTTGGCGGAGTTGTTGAAGTCGCGGCGGAAGAGAGGAGCGCCATCGGAGAGGCGACCGAAGTTGGTGAAGTTGAGAGTGGGGGGGCCCCAGTTGATGGGATCGCGGGAAGCGCCGAAGATGCCGAGTTCGGCGGCGAGATCGCGGGTGTTGGCGAAGAAGGGGGTGTTTTCGGTAACGTTGCGAGTGAGGCGGTAGCGGACGACTTGGATGAGGCGCTGGGTGAGGTTGCGATTCCAGGAGAGGTCGAGGCTGTACCCGTGGCCATTGGCTTCGTCGAGAAAGCCGAAGAGCTGGGCGTTTTGGCCGGAGCGGTTCTGCCAGCCGATGTTGGCGGAGACGCGATCTTTGCGGTTGAGGGCTTGATTGAGGCGGAGGCTGAGTTGTTGGGAGTTTTGGGGGACGCCGGTGACGAACTGGTAGTTCTGGACGGCGGCGGGGGAATTGGCGGCGGGGATGAGCGCGAGGAGGCCGCGGGCGACGGGGTCGATGCGGCTGGCGGCGATGCGGTTATTGGCGAAGGGGAGGCCAGAGAGAGGGTCGTACAGCGAGACGGGAACATTGGTGCGCGAGGCGGCGAAATCCCCGGCGCGTTCGAGGGCGGTGGGGACGGTGGCGACGCCGTTAAAGGGGTTGCGGCCGTAGGTGAGGTTATAAGAGAGGCTGAAGGTGGTGGTGTCGCCGATGATCAGTTTGGGGATTTTGAGGGGGCCGCCGACGACGGCGTTGACGCGGTATTGGGATTGGTCGGGACGTTCGTATTCGAGGCCGGTGAGGGAGTAGGGGCGGGCGTTCCAATCGGCATTACGGGCTTGGAGGGAGAGGGCACCGCGGACGCCGTTGCTTTTGCGCCGGCGGTTGCCGACGGATGCCGCATTGGTTTGGGCGGTGCGGGCACGGATGGCGTCTCGACCGCCGGGGCCTCCGGAGCCGCGGGGTCCGCCGGGGCCGCGACCGCCTCCGGGGCCGCCGAAGCCTCCCCCGCCGCCCCTTCCGCCGCCGCCGCCAAAGCCGCCGCCTTCACCTCCGGGTGGGCCGCCTTCGGGGCGCATGCCGCCGGGGCCGTCGGGCCGTCCGAACTCTGGCGGTGCCTCGGCGGGGCCGCTGGTGAGGCCGCGAGAGAGGCTGCCGTTCAGAAGAAACGCTTCGTTGTTATCGCCCGGTTCCGGCGCGGGCGGCGGTTCCGAGGCCGGGAGATCGGGAAGGGCGACAACCGTTTCCGAAGGTGCTTGGCCGGCCGAGCGGAGTTGGAGAGCCCATTGAGCGGGCTGGGTTTCGGGGGACTTGCGGTTTTGGGTGGCGGTCACGAAGCCGAACATCTGGACGGTGAGGACCCAATCGCCGGGGGGCAAAGGGAGCTCATAACGACCTTGTTCGTCGGTGACGGTATCGAGCTTTTGTTCCCCGTGATTGGCGGTGACGACCGCGCCGGGGATGGGAGTGTTGCCGGCGCGAACGAGGCCGGTTGCCTGGGCCTGGAGGGAGGCGGCAAGCAGGGAGAGGGCAAAGATCAGTCGCACAGGGAGTGAGTTAGGAGCCGGCTTTCTTGAGCGTCATTTCCATGGCGCGCGGAGCGCCTTCGCGCTGCATTTTGAGTTTGAGTTCGGTGCCTTCGAGCTTGCCGGTGTAGCTCATGGACATGGAGTTGCCGTTGAACTCGAGGACAACTTTGAAGGAGACGTCGCCGCCTTCTACCTTGCCATCGGAGATGGGCACTTCGCCCATGGGGCCCATCATGGAGCCGGAGAGCTTGGCGCCGTCAGCTTTGAAGTCGAAGCCGATTTCGCGGGTGTTGCCGTCGCGACCGGGGGCATTGCCTTTCCATTTGCCGTCGATATCCGCAGCGAAAGCGGCGGCGGTGAGGAGGAGAGTGAGAAGTATAGAGCGCATGGGAAATCCTTCTGCTGGAAGCTAAGACCGTCGTCCAGACCGAAACGTTACCCTAGTTCAAACACAGCAGCGGAAACAATGTTGCGCTCGCACACTTACTGCGCTTGGTGGCGGAGGATTTGACCGGCGCGGGTTTCGGTGATTTTGCCTTCGGAGACGGCGGTTAGGCCGTTGACGAAGACGTAGTCGAAGCCGACGGCGTAGGCGTGGGGGGCTTGGTAGGTGGACGTGTCCTGGACCTTTTCAGGGTCGAAGAGGACGAGGTCGGCGGCGAAGCCTTCGCGGAGTTGGCCACGGTCTTTGAGATTGAACGTGCGAGCGGGAAGCGAGGTCATGCGGCGGATGGCGTCTTCGAGGGTCAGGATTTTGCGTTTGCGGACGTACTCGGCGAGGACGCGGGGGTTGGTGCCGTAGCCGCGGGGATGAGGCATGCCGACGCCGAAATCGCGGACACCGGCGTCGCTGGCGATGGCGGTGTTGGGGTAGCGGAGGATACGTTCCATGTCTTCGTCACCCATGGAGTGATAGACCATCTGAGCGCCGCCTTTCTCGATCATGTCGAGGATGGTTTCGGTTTCGGGCTTCCCTTCGATTTTGGCAATTTCGGCTATGTTTTTGCCTTCGTAGTCTTTGTTGGGAATGTAGGTGGCCACGATGGCGTAGGAGTAATCCGGGTGGCCGAGGTTCTTGAGACCGGCGAGCATTTCGGTGGTGATACGCTGGCGGGTTTCGGGGGATTTGAGGCGTTCGGAGATGGCGGCCTGACCGTCGGCGAGGGCCCAACTGGGGAGGGTGATACCGAGGTTGGTGGAGGAGTGATCGTAGGGATACTGATCGACGACGACATCGACGCCTTCGCGGCGGAACTGTTCGACGAGGGCGATGGTTTCCTTGGAGTAGCCCCAGATGGCGGGGGTATCGATTTTGAAGTGGGAGATTTGGACGCGGAGGCCGGACTGTTTGCCGACGGTGACGGCTTCGGTGATGGCCTCTTTGACCTTGCGCCCTTCGTCGCGCATGTGGCTGGCGTAGACGGCGTTGTACTTACTGGCGGCTTGGGCGAGGGCGACGACTTCGGCGGTGTCGGAGAAGGTCCCGGGGATGTAGATGAGGCCGGTGGAGAAGCCGACGGCGCCGTCGCGCATGGCTTGGTGAACGATGGCCTGCATCTTGCCGATCTCTTCTGGGGTGGCCTTGCGGTTGGCGGTTCCCATGACATCGCGGCGGACGGAGTTGTGGCCGACGAGGGAGCCGATGTTGAGGCCGACTTTTGTGGTTTCGAGGCGGGAGAACCAGGCGGCGAGGTCGGTGCGGGAGCCGCCGCAGTTGCCGGTGATGATGGAGGTGACGCCTTGGTGGAGGAAGTTGGCGGCTTGGGGGTTGAGTTCGACGGCGCCTTCGATGTGGGTATGGACGTCGATGAAGCCGGGGGCGAGGACGCGGTCTTTGGCGTCGATGGTTTGATCGGCGGTTTTGGCGGAGAGGTTGCCGATGGCGGCGATGCGGCCGGCTTTGACGCCGAGGTCGGCGCGGAACCAGGGGTTGCCGGTGCCGTCGATGAGGCGGGCGTTGCGAATGAGCAGGTCGAAATCAGCCGCGTTGGCGACGAGGGCCAGGCAGAGGAGGAGAGTTAGGCGCATGGCAGAGATGCTTAGCTTTTGGCTACGGGGCCTAGGAAGAAGTGGAAGGCGTTGGCGAGGAAGTCGCGGAGTTCGTGGCGTTTGACGACGGCGTCGAGGAAGCCTTTGTCGACGAGGAACTCGGAGCGTTGGAAGCCTGGGGGGAGCTTTTGGCGGATGGTCTGTTCGATGACGCGGGGTCCGGCAAAGCCGATGAGGGCACCGGGCTCGCCGATGTTGAGGTCGCCGAGCATGGCGAAGGAAGCGGTGACGCCGCCGGTGGTGGGGTCAGTGAGAACGCTGATGAAGGGGAGGCCGGCTTCATCGAGTTTCATGAGCGCGGCGGAGGTGCGGGCCATTTGCATGAGGCTGACGGCGCCTTCCTGCATACGGGCTCCGCCGGAGGCCGAGATGATGATGAGCGGGCACTTTTCGGCGAGGCAGCGTTCAATGGCGCGGACGATCTTTTCCCCCACGACGGCGCCCATGCTGCCGCCGATGAACTTCATATTGAAGGCGCAGACTTGGACGCGGCGGCCTTTGAGGAGTCCAACGGCGGAGAGGATGGAGTCTCGATGCCCGGTGGCTTTGGCCATGGAGACCATACGTTCGGCGTAGGGTTTGGAGTCAACGAAATGAAGCGGGTCGGTGGAGCGAAGGGTTGCGTCCAGTTCCTGCCATTGGGAATCGTCGAAGAGGAGGTTGAGACGTTCTTCGGCGTTGAGCTTGCAGTGATAGCCGCACTTGGGGCAGACGGAGAGGTTTTCGTCGAGGTCCTTTTTCCAGATGATCTGGCCGCAGCCGTCACATTTTTCCCAGAGACCTTCGGTTTTGAGGTTTCGTTGGTCTTCGGGTTCGGGGGTAAGGCTCGGAGTTTTGCGGGTCCACCAGGACATTCCTAATAGGGTAGCGTGGTGGGAAGCAAGGCGCAACGACGGCTCCGAATCAGCCTCCGGATCAGGGCAGATGGCTTCGATCGTAAATTTTGTTGAAATTGGAGCTTTTGACGAGCCAAAATACAGACGATTTCCTTTTGACTCAATAAGATGAGCCTGTTTTCGGGTGCCGGAAAAGTGGCTTCGTTCGTAGTCGCTCAGGAGAGAGAAACGAGGACAGGGGCGAGACCTTCTCCCGCTCTCATTTTATATTGAGGAAAGGAGGATCAGAAAACACGATGGATTGGCGGGGAGCACCAGAGGTCCGTCGTTATTGGGTTTCGCGCACGCAACTTTATTTTTTCAGGTTGTGAACGGTTAAGTTCAACAGTGTTCCAGAAGCATGCCGGTGAATTACTTGATCCGACGAAGCCCTCGGACCTCGTCATCATCGCCGAAGTGCTCAAGTCAACTGGTGCAATTCAGCAGTTGGTGAAGGATGAAGAAGGCCGCGACGTTCTCGGGCTGGTATCGAGGTTGCCGCGTGACCAACAACGGGTAGCTCTGCCAAACGGCAACGGGGCGAAAAAGGAACACATTGCCCGTTTTAAGTTCGACCGAAACGATCTAAAATTCTATTGGGTTCGAGTAACGCTGACAAAGTGAAGCATCTTGAATGGCGCTCAATAGTGATTCGAGGGTAACCTCACAGAGCGATCCGTGGCACATTCGCCCGAACCCGTCCTATCTGTTGGGCCGCAAGCGAGAGCGACGTTCGGTGCTCCGAACTGGCGGTCCGGTGGTGATTGCGCGAGCGCCAATTTAACCGGCAACAAACCCTTCTTCTTCCATCTGCCGCTTGATTTCCGCGAGTCTCGTGCATTGCTTCTCCGTTGGAAGTTTTCGTGGCATCGAAGTCGCGACAGTGACGATTGAATCGTCGGTGGGGCCTAGCAACTGTTTCCCCCGCGCCCATGTCTGGAGGCCGCGCCAGTATGCGGGTCCGAGTTCGACGACAAGTGTCTGAATCTGGATGCCGGTCATGATGACTTGCTGGGCTTGCGCCTCCTTTTTAGTGATTGCGTCTTCCTCGCGCGCGGTCAGTTCATTCCCCAGCTCCTGGAGAAGCGGAATCGTTGTGTCACGTGCTCGTTGCCAGCAGAGTTCTTTTTTGCACCATTCCGTCACGTTCTGAAATCCACCCTCCGGCGCGACGATAATCGCGAACATCCGTTCTGCAATAATCAGGAGCTGTTGCTCGATTGCGGGCGTGAGGCTCTGCCGGTTCCAGAGAGCCTTGAAGTCGAGGAGTCTGCCGATGCCGTTGAACTGGACAAGGTTTGCAAGCTTTGCGATGGTATAGGCTACGATGTTGGCTCGATAGCCGCCCTGATACCATGCCTGTTTCCCGACGAGTTCTTCCGTGCGCCGAAAGAGAAGTGCCTTGACCACGATGCGCTTGTAGAAGTCTTCGTTAAACTGATCTGGGTTCTTCTCCCATTCCGCAGACGCATAAGTGCTGAAGTTGATGAAGTTTTTCTGCGCGCCTTGGCTCACGATGTGTGGGAGAAAACGCCATGCATTCTCGTACTTCGCCAAATCCGTTTTCGTGATGAGTTGCTTGCGCGGATGACGAAGCAAAAACTCGTTCCGTTGGCCGGCGGTCATGTTCGATTGTTCGTTGACATATTGGCCACGTGCACGTTCATACAGCCAAAGTGTTCCGTACTGAGCACCGCCGACGGCAGGTGCCCGAAGTGCTTTGGCGATCTGCTCCATGCGGCGATGGAATTCATGGTTAGAGAAGAAGTCCGCGTCGCTCACCTTGTTTTGGCTATTCGCGTAGCGGGCAATGAGCGGGATATATTTCCCGGAGATTTCTGCGGGCAGCACCGAGAGCTTCATCTGGACGAAGGTCTGGGTGAGCCCTGTGTCCTTGTCGGTCATCGCCCCGGCAAGCGTCGCGGTTGTCTGGCCGCCATTCACAAGCTGAAGGTCCGTAACGTGGGTAAGCCGCAATCCGTTTCCGTCGGCGCTCACTTTTGCCGCCGAAGCAGTTGCAGCGATGCCGTTGTTGTACGCAAAGAACATGGTCGGCTCATTCGTTACGGTTTTACGTATTGCTTTGTTGGTTCGTCCGCGCGCGCCAAGAAATGACCGGACGTTACCCTCCAGTAATCGACTGCCGAAGCGGTCGTAGATTTCCGCGAGGACGTGGCCGGGGATTACACAGAGGTATGCGCCGTACGCATCGGAAGGTACGCTCGCGTGCAGACACGGTAAACCGCCAGGAACGACCTCTGTAAAATCCACCTCCAATTCGTCACGACCGGACTTGCTTTCTTGGACTTGGTGGAAACGGTTAATATCCCAGATGTGAGATTCGGTAGGGATACCCGCGATCTCGCCTTCGGGCCAGTCGCGCACCCTAGTGCTGAGACCGCTTAAAAGGGTTTCATTAACATCCAACGGTTTTTCGTGCGGTTTTTCTATCGAGCTGCCGTAATTGATTAGCGGCCTCCGACCCAATAGATTCAATGGTTTCGGTAGCATCGCGCGAGCCTGTGGCATGATTTCGAGGGGCACTTTGCGACACAAATTCCAAAAACGCTAGGAAACGGGCAAAGATCTGGGGGCGAA
>JANXMS010000138.1 GCA_025354525.1 Acidobacteriota bacterium | reverse complement strand
CTCATGAAAATGTTACCTATCGAATTTACAAATGACAGGCAACACAACCAGGAGGCAACTGAGTTTGGAAACCCGTCGAGAACTGATTCAGGCCATCGCAGAGCGGTATCGCACAGCGAACCGGGCCGACAAGCGGAAGATGCTTCCGGAACTGCCGCAACGCGTCGAATGTCTGTCTAAGGTTGTTTTCAGGCCTTGCTGGGTACTCCAACGGATAGCACTGCGCTTGTAGAACCAGTACTTTGGTTTAACGACCTACCTGGAGGAGAAATGGCAAATAACCGTTCCCATCAAGACGGCTACATTCTATTGAGCGTGTCCATCGCATCAATGGCGTTAATTGGCTCGGTTGGCCTCGCGGTCGATTTGGGAAGAATGTATATCACAAAAGGTGAGTCTCAGACGTTTGCCGACTCAGCCGCGTTGGCGGCGGTATTGGAGTTGGATGCAACTGCAGCCGGATTCGACCGTGCGAGACTGGCCGTGACGAACAATCCCAATCGGAACGCGTTTGGCACGACTCCGTTTGCAGGTACGACGGTCGAGTTCGCGACTGCCGCCGCCGGGCCGTGGTTGACTTATCCAGCGACTCCAGCCGGGTATGCATATGTGCGAGTAAACGCCACCGCAACTGTGCCGCTTTATTTTTTCTCGTTCGTAGTTAGCAAAACACAGACCAATGTTGTTGCCGCCGCAGTGGCAGGCCAAGTGGCCAAGAGCAGCTTCTCCGAGGGTCTCTTTCCATTCTCCCCGTACGCCCATCAACCAAACTCCGCGCCCGACTTCGGCCTCATCACGGGCAAGCAGTACACCCTTCGATGGCCGGCGAATCCTAAAATTGGGAATGGCAACGGGGCGAACGTTTGTGACGGGGATAACAGTCAGAATATGCTCAACGTGGCGCAGGCTGCAGGTGGGTCGGAACGGGGATTCATCGAAGACACCAGCGCCAGCCTTATCAGGCAGACCATTGTGGACGACTACCAGTCAATTTTTCGCAATGTAGGCGATATTGTGAACATGACAGGCGGAGCCAAGCAGAGTCAACTTACTAGCCTGTACGAACGAATCAATCAGGATTCAGATACAACCTCCAGCACCTATGCAAGTTACAACGGTAACGGCCGGCGAATCATCGCTGCGCCGATCAACGATGGAGGATCACCCCTCGGGTCGAATAACCGCATTGTGGGAATTGGAGCCTTTATGTTGCTCCCTACTGGACAATACGGCAACGGTGGAGGCCAAGCGTGGTGCGCTGAGTATGTGGGCTGTTGGCTCCAGGGAAGTTCGCACCGATGTGCTGTCGGAGGCGGTTCTAACGTCGCGGGGGCGTATGTGCCCAGGTTGATTCTATGAACCGCGAAGCATCCCCATCTCGGCGGCGCCGCCAGCGCGGCAACGCGCTTATTGAATTTGCGCTTGCGTTTGGAGTTCTCTTTCCGATTCTAACGGGTACATTCCAGTTCGGCTATGCCTTCTTTGTCTATAACCAATTGCAAAACGCGGTCCGCCAAGGCGCTCGCTTTGCCGCAGTCAAGTCCTACGATTCTGCTTCGGCAACACCCTCAACGGCCTTCCTCGATTCGGTTAAAAACGCCGTGGTCTACGGGGATCCGGCCGGCGGCGGAATTCCGGTGGCTAAATCCCTCACAACGAACAATGTGAATCTGAATGTAACATTCGCCAATGGTGTCCCCCAAATGATGACTGTGTCCATTCAAAACTATACCCTGGACGCACTCTTGAGGACATTTACTTTGAATCGGCCTTCCGCGAGCTTCTCGTATGTGGGGGTTTATGCACCATAGAACTTCATCAAGACGATCAAAGCAGAAAGGAAGCGTTATGGTCGAGGCCGGGTTGACCCTGGTGGCGTTCGTGTCGCTCTTTATGGGCGCGATTGACGTAGCGCAAATCCTGCTGATTCATCAATCCCTCGTCGAAAGGGTGCGCTTTGCCGCCCGAACCGCGGCTGTAAGCTGCTGCGATTCCAACGCAGTCCAAAACTTGGTCCTATACGGCAGTACAGTAAATCCAGGACTAACTTCTGGGTACTGGGGGCTGACGTCGGCCAACGTTTCAGTGGCGTTCGCTGGGCTCAATACAACAAGTCAACGCGTTACCATCCGCGTTTCCGGACTTGCGTATCAAGCCTACACGCCAATGATGGCTGGGACATTCAGTAATATTCCAGTGCAAGTGACAATTCCGCTCGAGAGTCCTTAACCGATATAGAGCTCCCGCGAAGTGTGGCAGCAGGGTGATAATGTCCCCTTTGAGCAAAGGAGAAAGGTCCCCTCGGAGTCTGTCGGAGATAGATTTCGACGACGTTTCTGTAAAAAACATTTAAGGCTTGAAATGTCTTTGGTATTGTTTGGTTGAGCCTTAAGATATTTCTATGGGGAGGCGCTTCCGAACGGACCCTTTGAATCAGGGCCTGCTGATGCGTCCTTCGCTGCAGGACTAGCTGCCGGAGTCACACTTGGCGCGGTTTATGGCTGATGTGACCGAAGAACTCGATCTCGGCACGATTTACCGGTCCTATGAAAAAGATGGTCGGGGAAAGGCAGCCTATCAGCCTTTGATGATGTTGCGTATCCTCTTATACGGCTACTGTCGGGGAGTCGCCAGCAGTCGCAAGATCGAGCAAGCCACCTACGAAGACGTGGCGTTACGGTTTCTGTCAGCGGATCAGCATCCGGATCACGACACGATCGCGGCGTTTCGGAAACGCCACGTGGAAGCGTTGGCCGGGCTGTTTGTTAAAATATTGCAGTTCTGTCAGAAGGCGGGGCTGGTCAAATTGGGACACGTGTCCATCGACGGAACGAAGAGCAAAGCCAACGCCAGCAAGCATAAAGCGATGAGCTACGAGCGAATGAACGAGACCGAAGAGCGTCTGCGGAAAGAAGTGGAAGCGTAGCCGGCCAAGGCAGCAGAGACCGGCGAGGAGTTCCCGACGGAATTGGCACGGCGGGAGAGTCGGCTGAAGAAAATCCGGGAGGCCAAGATCGCCGAGCGACGGCAGAAAGAAGCGCAAACGGGGAAGAAGGCTGGTGGGCATGACCCGAAGGTGGCGGATCCGGACCAGTCCAAACCGGAGCCGAAGGCGCAACGCAACTTCACCGATCCGGACAGCCGGGTCATGCTGGATGGGGCGAACAAGGATAGTTTTGTGCAAGGCTATAACGCGCAGGCGGCGGTGGATAGCCAGACGCAGGTGATCGTGGCGGCGGAGCTAACCCAGCAAGCCGACGACAGCCAGCAACTGATTCCGATGATTCAGCAGGTTGTCGCCAACGTCGGTTCGACACCGATTGCAGTGAGTGCTGATGCCGGCTATTGGAGCGCGGCGAACGTGACCGAGGTGCACATTGCGACGGGACGGCAAAGGCATGGCGAGCCGGAGGAGACGGCTTCTGGGCCGCCGCCGGAAGGTGCCTCGCCTCGGGAGGCGATGGCGCGCAAGCTGGGGACTGAGGCGGGGCGGTCGATTTACAAGATGCGGAAGGCGATTGTGGAGCCGGTCTTTGGTCAGATTAAGGAGCGGCGGGGATTCCGTCGGTTCAGTTTTCGGGGCGTGGGGAAGGCGAGCCTGGAGTGGAAGCTGATCTGCTTGACGGGGAACATTTTGAAGCTATTCCGATCGGGATGGTTGCCGCAAACGGAGTGCGCGAGTTAGAAACGAGCGCTTGGGGGCGGTCTGGTGCCGGTTTTGAGGCCAGTGGGAACGGCAATCGGGGCGGGGAGAGAGGGAAGGGGCTGTTCTTGATAACTGGTTATCGGGATGGTGATGGGCGACAATTAGGAACCGCTTCTAACGACAATTACTTTTGCAGCACCATCAGCAGGTGTTTTGATGTGAATTCAACATCTGCCGCTGGGCTTTGGTTGAGATGGGACTTTGCCCCAAGCCCCAGGATTTAGCGCAC
>JANXMS010000131.1 GCA_025354525.1 Acidobacteriota bacterium | reverse complement strand
GTCGGGAGAGAGGAAGGGGGAGAGAGCCTCGGCGAGATCGACGACAAGCGAATGCATTGACGGGGCCCTGAGCTGGGACAAACGTAGTTTGCAGTCCGCCCAATACGGGGCCGGTAGTTCGGGTTTCCAGAACGCCTCCATTAAGGCGGGTATCGCTATAGTCTGCCAGAATGATACGGAAAAAGATCGAGGGATCCCTAGGGCAGTGCGCGGATTTCGAATGGAGTGGCCGTCAAGGGCGATTGGCGTAGTTGCCGAGAACGGCTCTGCCGGGGAAGGTGTGGGGGACGGTTTTGCCTTCTCGCACGACCGGGACTCCGTTGACTAGGACGTGGTCGATGCCGGCGGAGAAGCTGAGTCCTTTTTCGAACGTGGCCGTGTCGATGATGCGGGCGGGGTCGAAGACGGTGATGTCGGCGTCGGCTCCGAGGCGGATTCTTCCTTTGTTCCTCAGTTGCGGGGCGATGGCTTCCAAGCGGCGGGCGGGCATGATCGTCATCTTCGCCAGGGCGTCCATTAGCGGCAACACCTTCTGCTCTCGGACGTAGAGGCCGAGCACTCGGGCGAAGGTTCCGGCGCCGCGGGGATGGGCCCCGGGCGCATAGGGCATGCCGTCGGAGCCGATCATTACAAACGGCGAGGCCATCGCGCGGCGGATCCACTCGGGCTTCATGAGATGCATGATCACCGCTCCACCGGGCTGGCGGTAACGCTCGAAGGTCTCCTGGGTTAGGCGCTCGCCGGTCCGCACCCATTGGATTTCGCCGTAGGAGATGCCGAGGCGCTCTTGCCAGCCGTCGTCGAAGATGGTCGATTCGAGGAACGTTGAGGCGGCCGTGTAGGGGTAGGCTTCGGTCGTAATATCGAGGCCCTGCTTACGGGCGGATTCAATGAGGTCGAGAACGAAAGGGAGAGAGCCGAGGCTCATGCTGTTGATGTGCACGATATGCAGAGCCACGCCAGTGGCTGCGGCGTTGGCAATGACTTCCTGCATTGCCTCCGGGCCCATGGAGCGGACGTGGGTGAAGATGGGCACCTTCCAGCGCTGCGCCATTTGGAAGACGCGGAAGATTTCTTCGCGGGTGGCGCCGGGGTAGTATTGATGCGCGACTCCGAGGCCGAGGCCGCCTTCGCGGAGGCCGCGTTCCATATTCGCAGCGAGGAGGGAATACTCTTCGGCGGCGGCGAGGGTTTTGTAGCGGCCCTTCATGGAGAGGTCGCTCCAACGGTTCGGGGTGTCTTGCCACGACTTGGCTTCGGTGGCGAACTCGGTCATGGACATGGTCCGCATTGCTCCGTGAGAGGCAGTGGCGCCGAAGTTTAGGATGGCGTTGTTTTCGCGCGAGCGGAGGAAGGCACCGACGGCCGGGACGCCGACTTCGAGTTCGAGGGCGGTGGTGACGCCGTCGTGGGCTTGATACTCGTTGGCTTGGTTGGTTTGGCCGTGGGCGTGGAGGTCGATGAAGCCCGGGGCGACGACGCGGTCGGCGGCTTGGAGGGTCGTTTTGCCGGAGAGAGGCTGGGAGGAGATGGCGGCGATTTTGCCGGCGGTGATGCCGATGTGGCGGATGGCGTTGAGGCCGGATTCGGGGTCCATGATGCGGCCGCCGGCGATGACGAGATCGAAGCTGGGGACGGGCTGCGCGCTGAGGAGCGGGAGGAAAATTAGGGCTAAGAGCAGTTTCATTCGCACACTGGAGAGTCTAATCGATTTGAATGTCGCCATCGAAACGGAAGTCGGCGGCGGAGTGCAGCCTCCATTGTCCGTCGGCCCTCAACTCCAGGACCTGGGAGTGGTATTTGACCAACGCGGGATGATGGCTGACGCTGATGATCGTGCTTGAGGTTGCCACCAACTTTTCGTAGAGGGCCGATTCGTTTTCGCCGTCGAGGGCGCTGGTGGCCTCGTCGAGCAAGACGTAGCGGGGCTTTTTCAAGATGGCTCGGGCGAAGGCGACGCGTTGGCGTTCGCCGGTGGAGAGGATTTTGTCGAAATCGAAATCGGCGTCGAAGCCTCCACAGCGATCGATGAGACCGCCGAGATTGACGAGGCTGAGGACTTCGCGGAGTTCTTCGTCGGAGGCGGTGCGGTCGAGGTTGGGGTAGTTGAGTTGGACGCGAAGGCTGCCGAGCACCATGTAGGCGTGTTGGGGCAGGAATAGGATCTCTTCAGCGCCCGGCCGTTTGATGGTGCCGGTTCCGGCGTCCCAGAGGCCGGCGATGGCACGGAGGAGCGAGCTTTTGCCGAGGCCGCTGGCACCGACGATCATGAGACTTTTGCTGGGTGCCACCGAAAAAGTGAGGGCTTTGACAAGCGTTCGTTCGTAGTTTGGCGTTTCCAGGGTGACGTCGTAAAAATGCAGGTATTCGTCGTTTTGCGTGACGATTTTGGGATCGGCTTGGTGCTTGGATTTGCCTGGAGAGAGGCTGTCCGAAAACGTCTCTAGACGGTCGACGCTGGCGGCGAAACGGCTGAGGGATTCGAGATGGTCCAGCAGCAGTGTCAGCGAGGCAAGGATGGCGGCGAAGGCACCGGTGGCTTGGACTATGCTGCCTACTTCGAGTTCGCCGGAGAGCACGCGGGGCGCGATGATGAGGGTGGGAATCACCATGGTCAAGAAGCTGTTTCCGTAGTAGAAGAAGTTTAGGCGGAGCGACCATTGGAGGAGTTCATTGGCGTTGCCGAAGATTTTCGCGTAGAGGCGGCGGACGTGACCCTTTTCCTGGGTTTCTCCATGGTAGAGGGCAATGGCTTCGGCGTTTTCGCGGATGCGGACGAGGCCGAAGCGGAAGTCGGCTTCGCGGCGACGTTGGGTGAAATAGAGCGAGACCATCTTTTCGCCGAAGAGGCCGAACGTGACGGCGGTGGCGATGACGGCGTAAAGGACGACGAAGAGGACGAGGTAGGCGGAGATGGACCACAAGACACGGCCGAAGGCGACCAATTGCATGACGCCATTGGCGAAGACGAGGAGGAAGGTGAGCGATTGCTGGGTGAAGGAGTAGATGTCGTCGGAGATACGTTGATCGGGGTTATCGATTTCGGGCTGTGTGAGAAGGCGATAGTATCCGCGGTTGTTGAAGTAGCGTTCGAGGAAGCGGTCGGTCAACCATCGTCGCCAATTGATGGCGAGTTTATCGCGGACGAAGGTGTAAAAGACGTAGATGGGGACGGCGACGACCAGAAGGCCGAAGAATACGCGGATGGAATGCCAGAATCGGGGGCCGTCCTGGGCGGCGAGGGCCGAGGTGAACTCGCCCGATTGTTTATTGAACAGGACGTCGAACTGCGTGCTGGCGACGAGGAGCAAGAATAGGCAGACCAGTAGCCAGCGGGCGCTGCGTTTGTCCTTCGAGAACCAGTAGGGCTTCGCGTGGTGGACGCAGCGCTTAAGCAGCTTCAGGTTCAGTCTATGCATGGAGGGCGGCGACATGGATCGTCATCCTTCGAGCACTTCGGTGGCCAATTAGTCCTTCTCTCGCTCCCAGACGAGTTCGCGGACGCTGGTTGTGGTGGCGGTTAGGGTAAGTCGATTGCCGGTGAACTGATAAGTTCGATTTAGATCCGTTCCGACCCAACTGGGGACGAGACAGGCTTGGACATGGTGGGTGACGGTTTTGGTGGACTCGTCGATGTCGAAGGTGCCGAAGTAGGAGGCGAAGCCATCGACGGCTTCGCGGATTTCGTCGGGGGGCGCGTTGCCGGCGACGAGGCCGACGCCGGACGGGACGGTGGAACGGCGGCCGGAGCGCATGAGTTGGGCGGACATGCGGCCGGCCTTGTCGTAGGTGATTCGGCCGACGGGCTTTTCGCCGTAGGGGTATTCGATGTGGCCATCGTGGAAGCGGCTTTCGCAGCGGATGAGCCGCCAGACGCCGATGAAGCGGTCGCGGGCGGAGGGGGCGGCTTGCAAGGCGGAGGCGGCCGCGAGGGTTCCGATGATTTGTCGACGTTTCATTGTTTAAGGCTCGGAGGAGAAGGCTAGGAGAACGTTGCCTGGCATGCCGCCGAAGCGGGAATAGCCGGAGTTGACGAAGAGCATGCCGCCGGCGATGACGGGTCCGGGGCCGTCCATGGAGCCGCCTTTGGCGGTGACTCCGTTGACGGTTTTGAAGGTTTGGGCGGTGTCGAAATCCCAGAGGACGGAGCCATTTTCGGCGGCGAAGGCGCGGAGGTGGCCGTCGAAGGCGCCGGAGAAAACGGCTCCGGGGATGGCGGTGACGGCGGCGGACTGGGCGGGGCTGCAACCTGGTTTATTGGCTGGGCAGGGGACGCCGGGGACGTGCCAGTTTTTCTTTCCGTCGATGACGCGGAGGGCGGTGAGGCCGCCGCCCTGGATGGCATCGACGGTGACGGTTTTGACATCGTCGGGGGCGGTGGAGGCTCGGGTTTTGCGGAGGACATCAGAGACGGCGGCGTACACCTGCTGGCCGTCGCTGGCCATCCCCCATTGGACTCCGCCGAGCACGCCGCCTTTGCCGACGCGGGCTTCCCAGAGGATTTCGCCATTGCGGGCGGGGTCGAGGGCGTAGACGAGGCCGGATTTTTGACCGGCGAGGAGGATGTCGCGACCGTCGGCGGTCGCGACGAGGATGGCGGAGGCGCCGTAGTCGAAGTCGGGTCCGTTTTCAATGGGGCAGTTAGGGCCTTTGTTGCCACAGGCGCTGGTGTAGGCGTCGTTGGCGGTGGTCTGGCGGGTCCAGACGACTTGGCCGGATTTCAGATTGAGGGCGACGATGGCGTCGCTACTGGAGGTGGGGGGCGAGGAATAGTTGTCGCCGGTGGTGACGTAGAGGAGGCCGCGTTTGGGGTCGAGCGTGGGGGCGGACCAAATGCCGGCGCCGGAGGGGCCGTGGCGATCAGCCCCGGCGCTGTTAAGGCCGAGTTTGGTGGGCGGGGGGACGAGGTAGGATTTCCAGACGACGGAGCCGTCGGAGACGCGGAGGGCGACCAGGCTGCCGCGGAAGGTGCAGCAGGCGTACTGCGGGTTGAGGGCTAGGCCTTCTTCCCAAGAGGTGACGGGGACGAAGACGACGCCGTCTTTGGCGACCGCCGCGCCGGTGAGGCGGGCGGCTTCGTGTTGGTCGACACGACGCTTCCAACGGAGTTGGCCGGACTTCGCATTGATGGAGTAGAACCAGCCGCTTTGGTCGCCGAAGAGCAGCGATTGGCCGACGGCGAGGGGGGCGGCGCGGACGGGACCGTTGGCGGTGAAGGTCCAGTGGATGCAGCCGGTTTCGGCATTGAGGGCGTAGACGACGCCGGCGGCGCTGCCGAGGTAGAGGCGGCCGTCGAGAAGGGTGGGGGAGCCGAAGGCGGTGACGTCGCCGTCGAAGCCGAAGGCCCATTTGAGCTTGAGGTTTTGGGTTTGGGTGATGCTGAGGCCGACGGATTGATAGCGGGTGTTGGTGGTGGTGGGGCTCCAGCCGTTCCAAGAGCCGGTGAGTTTGGTGAGCGCGGCGGGGGAGGTGCACATGGCGCTGGGCAAAGGCGGGGCGTCGCCGCCGGGTCGGCCGAGAAAGTCGGCTACGGCTTCCTTCTCTTGCGTGGTTAGAGTACGGGCGATGTTGGCCATGACGCCGAAGTAGAGCGAGCGGAGGATTTGGGGACGGGAGAGTTTTTGCAGGGCGGCGCGGGGCGGGACGCGGGGGTGGAGGGGGTCGTGGCAGGAGGCGCAGCGGGTTTGGTAGATGGCGGCGCCGGGAGTGGGGGCGGCGACGAGTGAAAGGGCTGCGAAGAGGAGGACGACAATCGGCTCTTTGAACATCGTGTTCACAGAGTTTACTCCATTGCTAGGCTTCGAGGAGGATGCGCAACATGCGGCGCAACGGTTCGGCGGCACCCCATAGGAGTTGGTCGCCGACGGTGAAGGCACCGAGATATTCGGGGCCCATCGCCATTTTGCGGAGCCGCCCGACGGGGATGTTCATGGTGCCGGTGACGGCGACGGGGGTGAGGTGGTGGATGCTGGCTTCGCGGGTGTTGGGGATGACCTTGACCCACTCGTTGTCGGCGGCGATGAGGGCTTCGATGTCGGAAAGGGGGACGTTCTTTTTCAGCTTGAACGTCAACGCTTGACTGTGGCAGCGCATGGCCCCGACGCGGATGCAGAAGCCGTCGACGGGCACCGAGCCGGGCGCGAAGCCCAGGATTTTGTTGGTTTCGGCGCCGCCCTTCCATTCCTCCTTCGACATGCCATCGCCGAGGTCCTTGTCGATCCAGGGGATAAGCGAGCCGCCAAGGGGTACGCCGAAGTTGGCGGTTTCCGCGGGGAGGAGGGCCCGTTGGCGGGCGGCGACGCGGCGGTCGATTTCGAGGATGGCGCTTTTGGGGTCGGCGAGTAGTTCGCGGACCTCGGCGTAGAGGGTGCCGTACTGGGTGAGCAGTTCGCGCATGTGCTGGGCACCGCCGCCGGAGGCTGCCTGGTAGGTTTGCGTGCTCATCCATTCGACGAGGCCGGCTTTGTAGAGCGCGCCGACGCCCATCAACATGCAGCTGACGGTGCAGTTGCCGCCGATCCAATTTTTACCACCGTGGGCGAGGGCGGCGTCGATGACGGGGCGGTTGACGGGGTCGAGAATGATGACGGCGTCGTCGGCCATGCGGAGGGTTGACGCGGCGTCGATCCAGTGGCCGGCCCAACCGGCGGCGCGGAGCTTTGGGAAGACGGCGGTGGTGTAATCGCCGCCTTGGGCGGTGATGATGATCTCGCAACGGGAGAGGGCGGCGAGGTCGAACGCGTCTTGGAGAATGGGTTCGTTTTGCGCCTGTTTGGGGGCCGCGCCGCCGGCGTTGCTGGTGCTGAAGAACATCGGCTCGATCAGCGCGAAATCGCCTTCGGCGGTCATGCGGTCCATGAGGACGGAGCCAACCATGCCGCGCCAACCTACTAGCCCTACAATTCTCCTGGAGATCATCCTTCCTATTCTATCGACTGCGGCGTTCTGGTACGCTACTCGGAGTGTTAACCCGTCGCCAACTTTTCCCTGTACTCGGCAGCGCCGTTCTTGCGGCGCAGGCTCCTAAGAAGCGTCCGAACATCATTTTCATCATGTCGGACGATCATGCCGCGCACGCGATCAGCGCCTATGGGAGCAAGATCAACAAGACGCCGCATATTGATCGGCTGGCTACGGGCGGGATGCGATTTGCCAACTGCTTTGTGACGAATTCGATTTGTACGCCGAGCCGGGGCGTGATCATGACGGGGCTCTATTCGCACCTATCGGGCATCAAGACGTTGTCGGATCAGATCGACCCGAAGGCACCGAATGTGGCCAAGTACCTGCAGGCGGCAGGGTATCAGACGGCGATGGTGGGTAAGTGGCATTTGGTGACGAACCCGACGGGGTTTGACTATTGGCGCATCCTGCCGGGGCAGGGGCTTTACAACGATCCGGTGTTCCTTGAAATGGACGGGACGCGGAAGAAGTACGACGGTTACTGCACGGACCTGATCGGCGATTTTACTTTGGATTGGTTGCAGAAGCGAGACCGGACGAAGCCGTTTTTTGTGATGTGCCATCACAAGGCTCCGCATCGGGAGTGGACGCCGTCGGCCAAGTATAAAGACCTGTTCAAGGACGTCGAGATTCCGGAGCCGGATAACCTTTACGACGAGCATAAGGGCCGTGCGGGGGCGGCGGAGCGGTCGCGGATGCGGGTGGGGCAGGACAATACGAAGACCGATTTGAAGATGGATCCGCCGGCGGGGCTGGAAGGGAACGCGCTACGGAAGTGGGCATATCAGGTCTATATCAAGGACTATTTGCGTTGCGTGCAGTCGGTGGATGATAACGTGGGCCGGGTGCTGGATTACCTGGACCAGGAAGGGATTGCCGATAACACGATCGTGATTTATAACTCGGATCAGGGTTTTTTCCTGGGGGATCACGGTTGGTTCGATAAGCGGTTCATGTACGAGGAGTGCTTGCGAACGCCGTTGTTGGTTCGGTGGCCGGGGCAGATTAAGCCGGGCAGTGTGAACAAAGACATGGCGTTGAATCTGGACTTTGCGCCGACGTTTCTCGATGCGGCTGGGGCTTCGGTGCCGGGAGCGATGCAGGGCGTGAGTTTGAAGCCGTTGCTGCAAGGCAAGACGCCGAAGGACTGGCGTCAGGAGATGTACTACCGTTACTGGATGCATCTGGGCGGTGGGCATAG
Organism: Acidobacteriota bacterium; assembly: GCA_025354525.1. Lineage (GTDB taxonomy): Bacteria > Acidobacteriota > Terriglobia > Bryobacterales > Bryobacteraceae. Next base: position 2,763 of record JANXMS010000131.1, on the reverse strand, counting down.
CGTAACGGCGAACTATGGGATTAGGACGCATCGGTACAAGCTGATTTACTACTACGGCAAGGCGCTGGGGTCGGCCGGCGCGGTGGATAAAGATACGCCACCCGAGTGGGAGTTTTTCGATTTGCAGAAAGATCCGCGCGAGATGAAAAACGCGTACAGCGAGCCTGGCTATCAGAAAGTTATTGCGAATTTGAAGGTGCGGCTGGCAGCGTTGCAGGCTAAGTACAAAGATACTCCAGCGTAACTAGCTGCCGTGGACGGTGCGTAACTTATCCTGGGTGGCACCATCGCAGAGGCCGGATACGGCGATGCTGTTGTCACACTGGAACTCTTCGACGGCGCTACGGAAGGCGTCGTCGTCTTTGGTTGGGGGGCTGCCGGCGCGATAGCCGAGATTGTTGAGTCGCCAGACTTGGCCGGAGAACTCTTCGGCGGGGTCGAGGTGACCTAGCTTCAGAGATAGGGAGAAGCCCTTGAGGAGCAGATGGCCTTCTTTGGTGCCGGTGGGATCAACGTTCTTTTTGGCACTGCCGTCTTCGGCGGTTTTCATGGTTTCGGCTGTGCCGGGTTTGAACTGGACGTCAGTGCTGGAGAGGGGGGTGCCGTCCCAGGACAGCACGACGAGCTTGACGGTGACGGGATCGCCGATGGTTTGAAACGTGGTTCGTTCGGTGGGTGGGGCATCTTCGACTCGCTTTTGGCGGGCCGGGATCTGGACGACATCGCCGGGGAACAGGACGTTTGGATTTCGCTGATCGCGGAGGCTCGCGTTTTTGCCGTCTTCCCAGACGGTTTTCCAGGAAAGGAACCCGGCGTCATAAGCGAGACTGGCGATATAGTCGCCTTGTTTGACGGTATAGGCGCCCATCGGAAGTTTGGGCACGCCGGAGAATCCTACGACGCCTTTGCCTTCGGCGATTTTGCCGGAGCGGCCCCATTCGCGAGCGTCGAGATCGGGAAAAGTTACTTTGCTGTTGCCGATGTCGATGTTGTTGACGCGGAAGACGCCTTCGTCGGAGAGGGTGCCGGGGGTGACTTTTCCATCGGGCAGGGTGACTTCCACTCGGACGCCGCGGAGGGGGCGGCAATCTTGATCGATGAGTTCGATTTCGACCCAGGTTTTTTTGTCGGAGGCGGAATCCAGGCCGGAAGACGAGCCCTTCTTGCTCGATGCGGCATTTGCTTGATCGGCCGTCGTTTCGGCGGTCTTGGCACCGGCCGAGCCGCCGAGTAGTTCTGGAGAGCCCAACAAGACTTGGGTCCAGCGACCATCAGCCACGCGCCGCGAGACCATTTCGAGGACTTTGGCATCCGACAGGTCACCCGCGGTTCTCCCGATTTCAGAAGCGAGTAGTTGGCGTAATTTGTTGACGTCGGAGGCGGCGACGCTTTGCTTCCGCAGGTCTCCGCCCGCGCCACGGGGAGGGGAGTTCGTAATGCAGATCGTCTTCCCGCCGAGTCGAAGTTGGATGGTCATGGCTAGTGGGAAATGCCTCTACCAGGATACGCGGAAAATAGATCGATGGAGCATCAGGCCGAAGGCGGAGCAGGGAACTCCGCGCGGCGGGCGAGCCAGACGAGGCCGGCGGCGAAGAAGACGAGGATTCCGACAGCGGCAAAGACGCCGTTCAAGCCCCAGTCTGCCTTCAGCGAACCGGCGATGAAAACTCCGGTGCCGCCGGCGATGGTGTTCAACATGTTCATCAGGCTTTGGGCGGTGGAGCGGTCGCGCTCGTCGATCAGGTCGCAGACGGCGGGTGTTTCGTTGGCGGTGGCGACGGCGCGGAGGAAGGAGAAGACGATGACGGCGACGCTGATGAGCAACATGCCGCCGCCGGAGAGGAACATGAGCAGGCAGGGGGCGCAGAGGAGGTAGCAGAGGGTCATGAGACGGTATCGTCCGTCGGGGTTTCGCTGGGCTGCTTGGTCGGAGAGTGTGCCGCCGACGAGCGCTCCGAGGACGGCGGAGAGTTGGAGGACGGCGGTGCCGGAGAAGCCAGCGACGGCGAGGCTGAGGCCGAAGGTTTCGCGGAAGTAGAGCGGCATCCAGTTGAAGAACATCCACGTGCCGACGGAGATGAGCATGGCTTGGAGCGAGAGCAGGACGTAGGCGCGTTTGCGGAGTAGCGCTCTGATTTGAGGGCCTAGAACTGGCCGGTGCGCCACTGTGCGCGGGGCTTCGTGCAAGAGAACCGAGCAGATGGCCGAGAGTATGATGCCTAGGCCACCGAGGACGAAGAGGCCGATGCGCCAGCCATAGTTTTCGCCGAGGTAGCCGGCGAGCGCGCCTCCGCCCACGAGGCCTGCGTTGAGCCCGCACAAATGTACGGCGAGGGCGCGGCCTCGGCTGGCTGACGGATGATGGCCGGCGATCAGGGCGATGGCTGCGGGGAGGTAAAAGCACTCCGCTAGGCCGAGGAGGATCCGCGTGGCGAGGAGTTCGTTGGCGGTGCGGGCGAAGCCGGTGAGGATGGTGACGAGGCTCCAGGCGAGCAGGCTCCAGACGATGACGCGGTTGCGGGGGAGGCGGTCGGCCAGGTAGCCGGCGAAGGGGGAACCGAAGGCGTAGCTCCAGAGGAAGAGGGTGCCGATGGCGGCGAGTTGGAGATTGGAGAGGGCGAGTTCTGCTTGGAGCAAGGGGAAGACGGCCTCTCCAATCTCCAACTCGCCGCCATCGGCACCCTCTTCCTCTGGAGCTACGCCTTCGGTTCCCCCTTCGCCGGCTACCTGGCCGACCGCCTCCCCCGCAACCGCGTCATCGTC
>JANXMS010000130.1 GCA_025354525.1 Acidobacteriota bacterium | reverse complement strand
AGCGTGTTGCCGTCCATCACTTCATAGGCCAACGGGAAGCCGTCGGTGGTGACGTCCAAAGCAATCACCAGTTGCAGGCAGTCGGGCCGCCCGTCGCGGCTATAGCCGCGTTTGGCACGCGAAATCCGTTCGGGTTCTCCTTCCAGATACGTACTCGTCAGGTCGTAGAGCAGCACGTCGAATCGGGCTTGAAACAGATCCTGCCAACGCTCCCGCAGGAAGACGAACAAGTCTTGCTTATGCTCGAGCAATCGGTCCAGACACCGGTAGAGCCGGTCTTTAGACGCTACCGCGAAATCGACGCCGAGCACGAACCCGTGCCGATGGAGCCGGAACTCGCTACCGGGATCGATTAACCGGTTCACGACGAGCAGCTGCAGAACCTGGCTTCAGGGAACGGCTTCGCGCCCCGGCACGAGCCGTTGGTTCCAGAACTGGTCGAGTTGCAACTGCCGCCACAGTTCGCAGCCCAACCAGCAGTCACCGAAAGCGCGCGCGTTGCACAATTCCATTTCGCCGAGCTTCACTTGGACGCAGTCGAGGGCTTGGGCGGGGACCTCGCGGTCATCGGGAAACAGGCTCATGGGCTGGAAACGTTGCGTGGTGTCGTCGAAGACTGCGAGAGTTTTGCGCCAATGCTCCTGCTGGCTATCGTTGATCTCGCCCCGATAGAGACAGCGCTTTTGAACGGACTTACCCGACGAAAGTCGGCGTGCCTGCACGATGCTGAAATAGCGGTTCTTCTTGCCGTCCTTCTTTCGCACGTGGCTGCGCAAATACATGGCTGGTGCCAGCAGAATGCCAGAAAATCGGGGCAAATGATAGGGGGAAGGTCTGTACACGCCGCATGGCCAACTTTCGCTGTTGCAGACAAATGGGTTAAGCCTCGGACGAGTCCGGTTTTCGCTGTTTCTGGAGTTTAACTGCGAAAGTTAGGGTAGTAAGCGAGTGACGGTGCCAAGGAACAAGAGGCGATTTGATTTGGAGGTGCAGTAACCCGTGCGGTAGGTAGTTCTTGTGGTAGACTTTGAGCGGCTAAGGTCGAGGTATTCCAGTGCCAAATAGCGAGTTTAGTAAAGATAAGGAGCCGAATAGCGGCTCGACGCCAGGCGGGATAGCGGCGTCGCACCTGGATCTTGACATCTTACCGATTCTCGTTTCGCCGTCCACCGCGGGGAAGGGTAAGAATACGATCCGCATGGAGCTGATTCCAGTCGCGTGCTGGAAGCTGAATGATGTACGGTTTGCTTTTGCCTCCTCGTTCATCCGGCCCGAAACCAAGGATGAATTCACCGAGCTCATGGCCTTGAGGAAAGAGCACCCCGGGGCACCATTTTCCGTTTTCGGCCATGCGGACCCCACGGGTGACGACAGCCTGAATAAGAAACTGAGCGGACACCGCGCCGAATCGGTTTATGCCCTTCTGATCCGGGACACCGCACGTTGGGAAAAGTTGTATTCGACGGCGGGCGCGTCGGAAGGCTGGGGCATCGGTGCAACCCAGCAGATGCTGACGGCCGTGGGCTTCGATGCCGACCCGGCGACCGGTTCAATGAACAGCACGACGAAGTCGGCGGTGGAGAAGTTCCAAGCCAAGAATAGTTTGAGCGCCGATGGCGACCCTGGGCCGCAGACGCGGGCCGTTTTGTTTCGCGCTTATATGGATTTCCTTTGTCCGGAGGTGATGACCAAAGCGGAGTTCCTGGCCAAGGGTGTCGACCCGCAGGGCAAAGGGGACATGCAGGGTTGCGGCGAGTTCAATCCGGCGTTGGTTTTTTCCAAGACGGAGGCGACCGCCTTCAGCAAGCCGGAAAACAAGGCCGAGCGCGACGCCGACAACGTGGTGAACCGACGGGTTATGGTGCTGCTGTTTCGGCCTGGATCCGAGGTAGCCGCCGCAAAGTGGCCCTGCCCGCGGACTGGGGAAGGCGTCGAAGGGTGCCGGAAGCGGTTTTGGTCAGATGGCGAGACGCGGCGCAATCCGCAGGAGGAGCGGCGTGAGTTCAAGGAGACTAAGGATACTTTCGCTTGCCGTTTCTACCATCGGCTGGTCATTGAGTCCCCTTGCGAAGGGGTCGAGGCGGGGCATACGGTCCAGATTCGAATTTTCGACCGGTTTGCCCGGCCCATTCCGTTCGCGCCATGCCTAGTTACCGAGTCTGGCAAGTCGGCCCAGTTCATGCGGGCTTCCGGCACGCCCCGGTCGAAGAAATCGCTGGAGCGGAAGGCGAATGAACCGCCGGTGACGCAGATTGAGGGAGCCGGTCCCGACGACGCCATTATAACGTTGCGCAACGTGAAGCTTCCCAGCACGGTGAACGTTAAATGGAATCACGCCCGGCCGGACGACGGGCCGCAAACGCCTCCGCTAGTGGAGCCGTTTGAATTCGAGCTCGACGTGTTCGTTGACATCTCAGACGAGGACGCCAAGCAGCGCCTGCAGAACCTGGGGTACGTGCTCAAGAGCGAGGAAGAGGAGAATGTCCGCTGTTTTCAATTCGACTATAAAGACCGGTTTCCAAGTCTGGAGACCGACGGCAAACTCAATGCGGCCACGGTGAGCGCGATCCGGGAAGTTCATGACACCTGCCTACCGTCACCAAAGAATCAACCCGTTTCTGCCCGGTAACTCCACATCCATATGGCAGGCGATTCAAAACCGAAAGTCGTGAAGCGCACCGCGGTGGCCCCGCCGATTCGCGTGCGCAAGCTGATCAACAAGATGACCTTCAAGGACCCGATCATCGAGTTCTATGCCAGGGCGATCGTAGAGATGCAGAAGCTTCCGCTGGACAACCCGCTGAGCTGGCGGTATCAGGCGGCAATCCACGACTACCCGAGAGTGGTGCGAGCCACGGCCGGTTCAGAAACGGACGCCGAATTCCGGGCCCGCCGTTCGAGCGACCCAAACGCAATACTAAGTGAAGCGGTTCCGTCAACGACTGACCAGATTCGATTCTGGCGCCAGTGCCAGCACACGTCCTGGTTCTTCCTGCCCTGGCACCGCATGTATCTGCACCATTTCGAACAGATCGTCCTGAGCCATGTCATCGAACTGAAGGGCCCGGCGGACTGGGCATTGCCATATTGGAACTATGCCTTGCCGGACGCGGATGCTGGCCACCTTCCCGAACCATTCCGGCTTCCGACGATGCCCGGCCCGGGCGGCAGCAGTAGCCCGAATCCGCTGTTCATCTTGCAGCGCGATCCAGATGCGATGGCTGGCCGGAACTTTGCAGATGCAAACCGGCGGGATGCGGCACTGACTTGTCTAGACGAAAGCCAGTTCGAACCGAACGGAGCGAGCCAGGGGTTCGGCGGTCCGCCAAGAAGAAACCACCCCCTCGGGGGGCTGGGCGGCTCGGTGGAGTCTTCCCCGCATAACGGCATGCACGGCTCCATCGCGGGGCGGGACGGCTTTATGGGTGGCGGCGTGACTGCTCCGCTCGATCCGATCTTTTGGATTCACCATTGCAACATCGACCGCCTTTGGCGCGCGTGGCAGCGGAAGAAGAGCACGGTGCCAGCGAACCCCGCGGCACCGCCCTTCACGGAGCCTACAAGGACCGAGTGGGCAGACCAGGCGGAAGGTGTTCGTCTTCGTCCCAACCCGTTCTCCTTCAATAGCGCGACGGGGGCAATTGTGGATATGTTTTCGAAGGAAGTACTGGACACCAAACGGGTGCCGTTTGAGTATATTTACGATGATGAGCCAACTCCGTAGCCGCGTCGCTTTTCCGCTGCTGCTCGCCGTGGGAGCTCCGTTTTTGGCGTGCCAGGAGCCTTCTGTTAAATCCCGAAGCCAACCCCATAAAGGGGCTAAGGAGTCAAAGGTCACTATGCAGGTTATTCCGGAGACTATAGGCGCTTCCAGCGCGCCGTTTGAGCTTGGCCCGGAGGCCGGGCATACAGAGTTCGTTGTCCATGCCGCCACAGGTCCAGCCGCCTTGGTTCCCCGACGCGTGTTCCTTCGCATCGAGAACATCACGGCGGAGGCGAGCGCTCCCTCTTACGATGTGTACATCAATGTCCCGCGCGGCGAAGATCCGAAAAAGCATCCGGAACTGAAGGTAGGGTTCACGCCCACATTTGGTCTCCGCGAAGCCAGCGTGGGCGATGAAAGGCACCCGGGAAATGGACTGGCCACTCAGTTTGACATCACCGCGGTGCTGATCCGGTTCAAGGCAGCGGGGCTCTGGGATGGTAAAGCCTTACGCGTATCCTTTGTGCCGGAAGCCGTCTGGACGGGGGCCGCGAAGTTGCGCGTGGGACGTGTCAGCCTGATCGTCGGATGAGCGGGCTGGCCTTAGCTTGGCGTCAGCGGTACTTTTGGCCGCATCCGGAGTGGTGGACCATCGCCCTTAGTGTCGCAGCATGGGCCATGATGCTTCCGCACACATGGCGGCACCAGCACCGGATTACCATCGGGGAAGAGATGGGGCTATGGATTTTGATGATCGTGGCGATGATGTTTCCATTTCTTCTCGACACGGTTCGTTACATTGCCGAAAGCAGCCTATGGCGGCGGCGTCATCGATCGATCGCGCTCTTCCTGCTTGGGTATTTGATTCCGTGGTTAGCACCGGGAATTGCAGTTTCGTTGCTGCGCCAACTTGAATGGGGACGGCATTGGCTGTTGGTGCCGACTGCTTTTCTGGTTGCGGCGGCTTGGCTCAGCACCTTGGTTTGTGAGACGGCGGATGCGGCCTGTCACAGAAGCTATCCGCTGGCTCCGTCGGGATGGCTGGCGGACCGTAGCGCCCTTCAGTTTGGTTGGTCAATCGGAACCTTCTGTGTAATCAGTTGCTGGCCGCTAATGATTGCTTGCGCCGTCTCCGGGCATGGTCTTCCAGCTATGGCGGGCGGGTTTGCGGTGACGGTCCAGCGGCGACGGTATCGGCGGCCGCGCCGTCGGCAGGCGATTCAGATCGCCCTAATTCTAGCGGGTCTTTATCTGCTCTGGTAGCCGCTACTTGGGACGGCCGATGGCCGGTTCTTCGCGGATAATGCCGTTCATGGCCGCCAGGCGCAAGGGCGGGGGAATGTCAGTCGCGCTGAGGGACGCATAGAGTGCCATGGCCTCCGCGCGCTTGCCTCCGGCCAGCAGACGCTCAGCGCAGATCAGCGACGCGTCAGCGACCGCGACCCTCGTGGCGCCTTTCGTCGTCGCCAGGGCGGCTCTCAACTCTTTCGCGGCGCTGATATTTCCCAAGGCCGCGGCGGCAGCCCGGGCGAGGTCGGGGTCGGGACCCACGGCGACTGGCGGGGCGAGCGGCGGTACCGCCTTCGCTATCGGACCGAGGTGACGCTAGGGCCGAGCTACGAAGAGGAGAAGGCGATGGAGTTTGCGTCTTTGGAGGCTTCGGCGCCGCTGCGGGCGTGGATTGAGTTTTTACGGCCAGAGCGGGTGAACGCAGCGGTGGCAGTGGTGGAGAAGCGGCAGAGCGAGTTGGCCAAGATGATTGGGGCGACCAACCAGCGGGAACGGGGGCTGGAGGCGGTGGGGTATCTCGATGGGCCGTCGGCCGAGGTCCAGCAGCTTTGCCAGATGGCCGAAAGTAAGGAGAGATATTATCGTGCGACCGATGAGGCGCGGGGGCGATTCAGCCACTGGGTTAGCGCTTGGTGGAGGGTTCAGCAGCGGGTGCCGGGGTAAGACGCCAGGTTGCCGCAGGGAGATCGGGGAGCTGATGAAGAGCTGCGGGGAGGAAGGGCGATGGGCGAAGGAAAGATGAGTGCGCACGTTGTGCTGGAGAGAGTCAAGAGGCCGCAAGCGGGGCATTAGGGTGCTCCGCTTGCGGCCATGGGGTTAGCGGAGGGTTATGTGTTGGACCTCCGTTAGTCTCGTGAAAGCGATCAGCTTGCCGGGTTCGATTTCTCCGATGAGGAGGCGGGCTTGGCCGGGGCGGGAGACGATGGTTAGGCCGGCGTGGTGGAGGGCGGTGAGGACCGATTCGTTGACGGTCGAGAGGAAGACGCGGATGCCGATCTTTTCGGTGGGGCCGGCTTGCTGGAGACGGGCGGTGAGCAGGGCGTCTAGTGCCTACTTGCAATAGAACATATTTTTAATAGAATGTTTAGGAAATGTCCAAGCGCGCGACACCCCTGGATTGCAGCCCGGCCACACTCGAAGAGTTGACCACGATGAGCCGAAGTCGGCGGGAGGAGGTTCGAATCGTGGAGCGATCACGAATTGTGCTTGCCTGC
>JANXMS010000123.1 GCA_025354525.1 Acidobacteriota bacterium | reverse complement strand
ACGTTTGTCCCAGCTCAAGGCCCCGTCAATGCATGCGCTTGTCGTCGATCTCGCCGAGGCTCTCTCCCCCTTCCTCTCTCCCGACATTGCTCCGGATCTCTTCAGACGTCGCGGATTTGCCCTCTGTTACGTCAAGACTTGATATAGAACCGTCCGATCGCTCTTACGTCGAGTCGCCAGGCGCTCGATCTTTTCCCACGATCTGTTCGCACGCCGGAAGCCCCTATTCCGTCACCAGAGTCGAAATGCTCTTCAACCGCGAAGCATCAACTGAAGCCCACGAGTTGATGATCGACACCTTCACCGGAACTGTCACTGGCTTGCCGGGCGTATGATCGTCCACACCGCTTCCCAAATCGTTTTATCTATGACAGACCTCGCTACACCCGTCGCAACGCAGCCGAGGGGACGTCGCGGGGCGTGGACGGTGCCGTAGTCAGGATCTCGGTGGCGCAAACGCACGAGAGCTCTCCCGTTCCCGTTCAGATTTCCCTTCCGCCGAACAGGTGGATCGCTGGAGTCTCGCCACAAAACGGCCTCGCCCTCTGTGCCATTTCTGCGATGGACGAGGGCGGCGCGGGGCGAGACGGAGCTTTCAAAATCGTTTCGGAACCACTTCATCCTGGGCAGTCGAGAAGAGGGGCGACCCTATGTGTCTGAAGCGATCCAACGCAGGGAATCCCGGGCCGACATTGATCGAGAGGCCGCGCTTGATCTGCTGTACGCTCCGCTGTACTTTCAGCTGTTGATTGGACACGGACCGTTGGACAACGGACTACGACCGCGTCGCGGACGCCGCTAGCTCCCATTTGGCGATGCTTTCAAGGTGAACTTCGTCGGGGCCGTCGGCTAGACGAAGAGTTCGGGCGTTCGCCCACCAGGCGGCGAGGGGAAAATCGGGGCCGACGCCGGCGGCGCCGTGAGCCTGGATGGCGCGGTCGAGGACGCGGAGAGCCAGATTCGGTGCCACTACCTTGATGGCGGCGATTTCGGTGCGAGCGGCTTTGTTACCGACGGTGTCCATCATGTAAGCGGCCTTGAGGGTGAGCAGGCGGGCTTGTTCAATCTCGATGCGGGACTGAGCGATATCGACTCGAATGGAGCCCATTTCCGAGAGTTTTCGACCGAAAGCGACCCGCGAGGAGACGCGGCGGCAGAGGAGTTCGAGGGCGCGTTCGGCGACGCCGATCAGCCGCATGCAGTGATGAATACGGCCGGGGCCGAGGCGGCCTTGCGCGATTTCGAATCCACGGCCTTCGCCGAGGAGGAGGTTCGAGGCGGGCACCCGAACGTTCGTGAAGGTGATCTCGCCGTGGCCGTGGGGATGGTGGTCGTAACCGTAGACGGTGAGGAGGCGTTCGAGCTTGACGCCGGGGGCATCAAAGGGCACGAGGACCATCGACTGCTGTTGGTGACGGGGGGCGGTGGGGTCCGATTTCCCCATAAAAATGATGATTCTGACGTGGGGGTCGCCGGCCCCGGTGCTCCACCATTTGCGGCCGTTGAGGATGTAGTGGTCGCCGTCGCGTTCGATGGTGGCGGCGATGTTGGTGGCGTCAGAGGAGGCGACATCGGGTTCGGTCATGCAGAAGACCGAACGGATTTCTCCGGCGAGGAGCGGCGTGAGCCACTTGTCTTGCTGGGCGGGGGTGCCGTAGCGGGAGAGGACCTCCATGTTACCGGTGTCGGGGGCGTTGCAGTTAAAGATTTCGGGGGCAAATGGGACCCGGCCCATGATTTCGCAGAGGGGGGCGTATTCGAGATTGGACAGGCCGGCGCCGTGCGAGTTGTGCGGGAGAAAGAGGTTCCAGAGGCCGGCGGCGCGGGCTTTGACCTTCAAGTCGTCGAGGAGGTCTGGAGTGTAGTGGGCCTCGATGGGATAAACTTTTTCGTCCATGAACGACTGGAGGCGAGACTGCCAAACGAGGGAGTTGGGGGTGTAGGAGAAGTTCATCGATGGGTCCGCCAAGTGGGGTCTGGAAGATGGGGAGTGCTGTTGAAGGCTTGGAGATGGAGGTCTCCGGAGTGAAAGCGCAAGGTGGTTACGGAGGCGTTGTAAAGGGCTCCGGCGAGGCGTAGGGGATGGGGCGCGTCGAGGGCGAAGGCGACACAGAGGCCGATGGGGGTGGCGGAGGTGGAGATGAGGATATTGCCGGCAGGAAGTTCGGCGAGGGCTTGGCGGATGCGGGCGGAGAAGTGGGCCCAGCTTTCCCCGGGGAACTGATAGCGGTCTTCGACCCAGGCGCGGATGACGGCGACGTCGGCCGGGGTCCAGCGGCGGTGGACGGGGGAGGTGGGATCGGCGGTAGCGAGTTCGAGGGCGGTGAAGGATTTGGCAAAAACGGGATCTTCGGCGGCGAGTTGGGGAGCGATGCCGTTGTAAACGCTTGTTAGGTCGAACTCGTTCCAGAGGGGGAGAACAGCCGGGGCCGGGAAGGTGGGGCACGCGGCGTGGAGGAGGGCGGCGGTTTGCTGTTGGCGGTTGAGGGCTCCGGTGACAAAGACGTCGGGGGTGAAAGTTTGGGCGGCGAGATATTCTCCGAGACGGGAAGCTTGCTGCTGGCCGAGGGGGGAGAGGACGTCGTAGACGCCGCGGGAGCCGGCTTGGCCGTGGCGGATGAAGGTGAGCGTGCTCATAGTCGGGAGTGGGCGGCGCGGACGAGGGAAGCGACGCGCTCGTCGAAGTTGGCGAAGCGGACATCCTTCGTTTGGCCGTGGAACCAACGGGCGTAGATCTGTTGGACGATGACGGCGAGTTTGAAGATGCCGAGGATTTCGTGATAGGGGAGGGCGGCGAGGCTGCGGCCAGTACGGGCTGACCAGGCGGCGGCGAGTTCGGCTCGGGTGAGCCAGCCGGGGCCGCGGGTGACGCAGGGGACGGGGCCGGCGGCGAGATCGGCGTCGGGGAGGTCCCAGTAACACAGGGCGAGGCCGAGGTCGGTGAGCGGATCGCCGAGGGTGGTCATCTCCCAGTCGAGGACGGCTTCGACGCGGGAGGGGTGGTGGGGATGGAGCATTAGGTTATCGAGTTTGAAATCGTTGTGAACGAGGGCGGGGGCGGCTTCGGGGGGGAGGTTGTTTTGGAGATAGGCGACGACCAAGTCCATGGCAGGGAGGTCGGCGGTGCGGGCGCGATACCAGCGGTCGGACCAGCCGCGGACTTGGCGTTCGACAAAGCCGGCGGGTTTGCCGAGGGCGAGCAGGGCGGGGTCGGCTAGGGGGACGGAGTGGAGTTGGACGAGACAGTCGAGGAAGGCCTGGCTGATGGCGGGGCATTGGTTGGCCCAAGTTGGGGGCAGGGCGGAACGGATGACGATGCCGCGGCGGCGTTCCATGAGGAAGAAGGGGCTGCCGAGGAGCCCGGGATCCTCGCAGAGGCGAATGGGCCGTGGGGCGGGCGGGAAGTGGGGATGGACGGCGGTGAGGAGACGAAACTCGCGGGCCATGTCGTGGGCTTTGGGCGGAATCGGGCCGAGGGGGGCGCGGCGGAGGACATATTCGTCGGGGCCGGCGGTGAGGAGATAGGTGAGATTGGAGTGGCCGTTGGGGAACTGGCAGACAGTGACCTTCGGCACCTGGAGCCAGTCGGCGAGGGCGGCGAGGGGAAGTTCTTCTCCGGGGCGGATGGGGGCGGTGTCGACCATGAAGGAAGGTAGCAGAATTATGGTGTCATATCCTAGGTCAACGATGTCTGGACGAATTTATCTGTTGGCGGCGGCGCTGTTGTTTTCGACGGGTGGGGTTGTGATTAAGGCGACGACGATGACGAGTTGGCAGGTGGCGAGTCTGCGGTCTTTGGTGGCGGGGTTGATTTTGCTCGCGATCCTGCCGGAGAGCCGAAGGGGATGGACATGGCGGACGGGGTTGGCGGGGGTGGCTTATGCGGTTACGCTCGTGAGTTTTGTGGTGGCGACGAAGCTGACGACGGGGGCGAATGCGATTTATCTGCAAGCGACGGGGCCGTTGTATTTGCTGGTGTTGGGGCCGGTATTACTGAAGGAGCGATTGCGGCGGGCGGACTGGTGGTTGGGGGCGGCGGTGGCGGTGGGAATGGTGTTTTTCTATTTGGACCCGGCGGTGGCGAGTGGAACGGCCCCGGACCCGGCGCAGGGGAACTGGTACGGAGCGTTGTCTGGATTGGGTTGGGGGATAACGGTAGCGTGTTTGCGGGGAGCGGCGAGAGCGGGCGGATCGTCGTTGGGGGCGGTGGCGGTGGGGAATTTGATGGCGTTTGCGGCGGCGCTGCCGATGGCTTGGCCGGTAAAAGTACTAGAGGCTGTCGACTGGTTGGCCGTACTTTATTTGGGGTGTATTCAAATTGGATTGGCGTATTGGTGCCTGACGCGGGGATTGGCCCAAGTGCCTGCATTTACGGCCTCGGCGCTGCTTTTACTGGAGCCGGCGTTGAACCCGGTGTGGACGGGTTTCTTCCACGGAGAGGTTCCCAGCCCGTACGCTTTAGTAGGGGGAGCGATCATTCTTGCGGCAACGTTCTGGAACTCGGCCACGCTGCGGAACTCTTGAAGAATGGGCATCGGCGAGTTAGGTTAGGTAAGTGGCTACTGATCGAAACATTTGGATTGTCGTTCCGACGTATTGTGAACGGGACAACATGCGACCGTTAACCGCAGTGATTCGCCGGGAGTTTCCCGAGGTGAAGCAGATTTTGATTGTGGACGACGGCAGTCCGGATGGAACGGCGGAGGTAGCTCGGGAGATACCAGGGGTGATCGTCCTGGCGCGGACGGGGAGTCGGGGATATGGCCACTCGATGCGGGACGGCTTACGGATGGCGCTAGGGAATGGGGCGGACGTGGTGATTACGATGGATGCGGATTTATCGCACGACGCGACGATTCTGCCGAAGCTGCTGGCTGGTTTGGAGCGGGCTGATTTGGTGATTGGTTCCCGATACTGCTCGGGAAGCGCATTGGTGGAGAACTGGCCATGGCATCGGCTGCTGATTAGTCGCTTAGCGAGCACGCTGGTGCAGGTGTGCACGGGGGTGCCGGTGCGGGATACGACCAGCGGCTACCGTTGTTGGTCGCGTGAACTGTTGATCCAAATGGAGCTCGTTTCGATTCAGGCCGGTGGGTTTGCGTTCTTGTATGAAAGCTTGGCGCAGGCGAGGCGGTCCGGGGCGACGTTTTTGGAGTTGCCGAACGTGTATCGGGGACGCATTCACGGGGAATCGAAGCTGAATTGGTCCATCGCGTTCGAGGCTCTGCGCCTGTTGCCGCGGATGTTCGTGCGGCGGGTGTGGGAGCCGATCCGTCCGTTGCCGGGTGGGGTGAGCGCCTATAGCAGGTCGACGAAGGTCCCGATATCGGTGGGGGAGAGGTAAAAGTGGGGGGAGACGCGGAGCCAGCCGGCGCGAGGGGCGGTAACGAAGCCGGCGTCGCGGAGGCGGGCATGGGTCATGCGCACGTCGTCTTGGCCGCGGCGGAGACTGACGATGCCCGAGCCGTTTTCGGAGGACCGGGGGGCCATGAGTTCATAGCCTTTGGCGAGGGCCCCGGCGGCCACTTCCGCAGTTCGAGCCAGGACGGCTTCGGCGATGCGGGCGACTCCGACTTCGTTTAAGAATTCGAACGAGGCACGGAGGCCATAGCAGCCGATGGTATTGAGCGTTCCGGGTTCATAACGACCGGCATCGGCACGGAGGGTCATGTCGCGTTTGCCGTAATCGGCATAGCTCGCGGCGTTGGTCCAGCCGAACTCAACGGGTTCAATTTCGTCCTGGCGATCGTGCTGGATGTAGAGAATGCCGCAGCCTTCGGGGCCGGTGAGCCACTTGTGGCCGTCGGCGGCGAGGGCGTGGATCCGCATGGCGCGGACGTCGAGCGGGAAGACGCCGAGGCCCTGGATGGCATCAACGAAGAAGAAGACGCCGTGGCGGGCGCAGATTTCGCCGATGGCGGCGAGGTCGGCGCGGTAGCCGGAGAGGAACTGGACGAAGCTGATGGCGAGGAGCCGGGCGCCTCGGGCGGCAGCCTCGATTTTTTCGAGGGGGTCGGAGGGTTCGAGCCAGTCGATGGAGACGCCTTTGGCGGCAAGTTTTTGCCAGGGGTATTGGTTGGCGGGGAATTCACCGTGGAACGCGACGATGCGGTCGCCGGAGCGCCAGTCAAGACCGAGAGCAATTGTCGCGATGCCTTCGGAGGTGTTTTTGACGATGGCGATTTCGCCGGGGACGGCGTTGATCATCTGCGCACTGGCAGAGCGGAGGCCGTCATAGCAGGCCATCCATTGGGGGTAGTGGTGAGAGCCCCACTGTTCGGCGTCGGTGGCCAGCCAGCGCATGGCGTCGGCGGAGCGCCGGCAGAGCGGACTGACGGCGGCATGATTCAGGTAAACCAGTTTTTGAGCGACCGGGAACTCATCGCGGTATTGCTCCCAAATTTCGAAACCCATCCTCCTTAGTATGCGTCAGCACGAGTGTATACTGAGGACAGTTCTAGGAAGGCCTTCATGCGACGTCTAGGAATTTATTCGATCACGACTGCTGCGATTTTAATCGGCACTGCGTTCGGGCAGGATGCCAAACCGCCGGAAGCGAAAGCAAAAGCGCCGGTGGTGGAACCGGGTAAGGACAAGGCGGACTCCAAGATCAAGAAGGGGAGCAAAAAGGACGTCGAGGCGATTGGGGAGCGCGACGCTGGCAAGGGTGTAAATTTTTACTCGATCGAAAAAGAGATCGCGATGGGGAAAGGCTACGCGCAAGAGATTGAGCGACAGGCGAAGATCATCGACGATCCGGTTATTTCGGAGTATGTGAACCGGGTGGGGCAGAATCTTGTTCGCAATTCGGACACGAAAGTTCCGGTGACGATCAAGGTGATTGATTCGGAAGAGGTGAACGCATTTGCGTTGCCGGGCGGATTTTTCTTTGTCAACTCCGGGTTGATCATGAAGGCCGAGAGCGAGTCTGAGTTGGCGGGTGTAATGGCGCATGAGATTGCGCATATTGCTGGTCGGCACGGGACGCGGCAGGCCACACGCGGTCAGATTGCCAATATGGCGACCATTCCCCTGATTTTTATGGGCGGATGGGCTGGTTACGGCATACGCCAGGCGGCGAGCATTGCGATTCCGATGGGTTTCATGCAATTTTCGCGCGGGTTTGAGCGGGAAGCGGACATGTTGGGCTTGCAGTATATGTACAAGGCTGGCTACGATCCGTCGTCGTTCGTCGACTTTTTCGAGAAGTTGCAATCGATGGAGAAGAAGAAGCCGGGCACGCTGTCGAAGGTGTTCGCCTCGCATCCGCCGACGGACGACCGGATAACGACTTCGCAGAAGAACATTCAGGAGTTGCTTGAGGCCAAGCCCGAGTACGTCGTGACGACGTCCGAGTTTAACGACGTCAAGAGCCGCCTAATGGCGATGAGCAATCGACGGAAGGTGGACACTCAAGATCTGAACCGTCCGCAGTTGCGCCGGGCCCCCGGTTCGACGACGGGGCCGGTGGATCCGGACGAAGATGGGAAGACGCCGAAGACGGATGAGGACGAGCGGCCGAAGCTGAAACGTCGTCCGACTTCCGGAAACTAGCAATACCGCGATATCATTGGACCCTATGCGTAGTTTGCTTCTGAACAGCCTATTTGCCGCGTTTGCACTTGCGCAAGATCCGGTGCTTTCCGTATCTGCAACGGAAGTGATTGTCCCGGTGACGGTGACGGATGCCAATGGCAAGTTCGTTTCGAATCTCGAAAGAAAAGACTTCAAGATTTATGACGAAGGGAAACTGCAAGACCTGACTTATTTCAGTCGCGAGCGAAGCCAACCGGTGGTGGTTGGCTTTTTGCTCGATCTGTCGAATACGAGCCGATTGCATTGGAAGAATTATCAGGAGTCAGCGATTGAGTTGGCGTTGGCATTGTTGCCGGACGACCCTCGCTATAGCGGCTACCTGATCACGTATTCGAATGAAGCTGAGCTCGCGGTAAATACGACGTCGGATTCGCAGAAGATTGTCGAAAAGCTGCGGAAGTTGAAGCCGGGTGGCGGAGCGGCGCTATACGATGCAATTTATATGGCCTGCACTTCGCGGAGTCTCGTGAAGGGCGAACCGCTGGAGCCACGGCGCGTAATTGTGGTGATCGGCGACGGTCACGACAACGCGAGCAAGAAGACGTTGAACGAAGTGCTCGAGATTGCGCAGCGGAACCTGGTGACGATTTATGGTGTTTCGACGGTGGCGTTCGGGTTCAACAACGAAGGCGAGAAGGTTTTGACGCAATTGACGGAAGAGACCGGTGGACGTGTGGAGTACCCGTTGCAGGGGCTTTACAAAGATGTTTCGGGATATCTCTCGACGCCTTCGGATGAAGGGAATTACGCGTTGAAGGTGGGCACGGGCGGCTATGCCTCCGAAATTGCGCGGGGGATGTTTCGGGCGGTGGCCAATACGACCGGCGAAGTGACTACGCAGTATCTACTTCGGTTTACGCCGCAGGCGCAAGATGCCGGACGGGTGTTTCGGAATCTGCGGGTGGAAGTGTCGCTGCCGAATGTGAAAGTGCGGTCACGGAAGGGTTATTATCCGTATGGGCCGGATGTGAGTGTTAAGAAAAAGTAGAGAGTGGACGATAAGGGCGGTATGGGGGAAGAGGGACGATGGAGGTAGTTTCTGCACGGGAGGCTGAGTTTGCTTACCTAGAGGTGGCGCTTCCGGGGCGGGTGAAAGAAGTGGCGGGGGTATTGCTGTTGGACGTCGAAGGGGACGTTTTGCATCTGCGTTTGCGCAGGGATTGGGAATCGTTTGCGGCCGGGGAGGCCGACGTGCTGTCGTTGCTCGAGGACGACATCGCGTCCAAAAGCCGGGAGTGGGGCGGGAAACGGGTGTTCGAATTCCTGGAAGATCATCTATCCCATACCGTGCGGATCACGGAGCGAGAGAAAACGCGGGTAGCCAACTTCCCTGCCCGGCTCAGCCGACTCTATCGGGAACGAGTAGCACCTACCGTGATGGAGTATCGCACGCATCTGCCCCTGTATAACGCCCGGGCCGCGGCTGGGGGCCTGAGTGAGGAACAGACGCCAGAGCTGGAGAAGTGGGTAGAGGTGCCCGAAGGGGTGCCGGTTGCTAAGGGAATGTTCATTGTGACGGTGGAGGGTCGATCGATGGAGCCGTTGATTCCGGACGGTAGCCGCTGCATTTTCCGCGAGCCGAGGGGCGGAAGCCGCCAAGGGAAGATCCTGTTAGTCGAGCGGATTGCGAGCGGGGTGAGCGAGTTGACGGTGAAAGTCTATTCGAGCGAGAAGCGGGCGACGAACGAGGAAGGCTGGGAGCACAAGCTGGTTCGGATGACCCCGCTTAATCCTGAGTTCGAGCCATGGGAACTCGAGCCGGATGAATTCCTGGTGCGAGGGGAGTTCGTGGCCGTGCTCCCCGGCGAAGAGTAACCGCGCGATAGGCGACTTCAATTTCGGCCAAAACGTTTTCCCAAGTGGTGCCGATGGCGGCGAGGCGGGCTTTGACAGCCATCGTTCGGCGTAGGTCGGCGTCGAGGGCTAGGGCCAGGGTGTTTGCGAGGAACGAATTATCATCGGGGGCGACGAACCCAGTTTCGCCGTCGCGGACGATGAATTTCGGGCCGCCGGAGGCCGTGACCACCGCTGGCACGCCGGAAGCGAGGGCCTCGAGGACGACGTTGCCAAAGGTATCGGTGCGCGACGGAAAGACGAACAAGTCGAAATCGGCGTAGGCGCGGGAGAGCGCCTCGCCACTGAGCACGCCGGTAAACTCCGCGTGGCGAAGATCCCGGGCCAACTTCTCGTGTTCTGCGCCGTCGCCGATAATTCGGATTTTGAAATCCGTGACCCCATGAGCGAGCAGATGGCGCTCGATGGTGGTCAGAAAATGGATGTTTTTCTCGACCGAGAGGCGGCCGACGGTGCCAATGCGCAAAGGCCGACCGGGATGGGTTCGTTTCGCAGGATCGAAGAGGACGGTATCGACGCCGCGCCGCATGAGAAAACCGGGGCGGCCGGAGGCCTTCTCGACGAGTTCGAGGAGTTCGGGGTTAGGGGCCATGACGACGTCGGCTAAGCGGTAGAACGCGCCGAGCGCTTTGAGCGAAGCTGCTGCGACTCCTTGGCGGACTTTGCGTGGGACAAAGCGAGGGAGGCGCTCGGCAGCGTATTCATGAAGGTTGGTGTGCCAACTGGCGACGAGCGGGATCTGCAGTGTTTTGGCCAGGACCACGCCGATGGTACCGACGTCGCTAGGACCGGTGATGTGGATCACGTCGGGAGAGAATTCGCGGATCCGGGCTTCGGCGGCGGCTCGGTGGCGGTAGTACAACGGATCGTAGAACAAATCTCGCTCGACGGCGAAAGAGGTTCGACCACGGGGCAACTGGAGACGACCGGAGGCTGGGTCTGGGGGACCGGCGCAGACGACTAGGAAGGGAACGCCTAAGCGCTGGGCCGTGGCCGATAGCATGCGACTCGTATGAGCTACGCCGTTGACTTCGTGGAAAGAATCAGTAAAGAAGGCTATCCGCATGGGCAGTTGTGGCGATCAGGCGAAGGGTGCTTCGCACGCGCTTAGACTCTAGGATACGAAGGAGCGCGACGAAGTTTCGAACGAGTCCGGGCCCGGCCCCTTTCCACAGCGAAGAGAGCGTGGCCACGTGGCCGTCGTGCTGTCGGAAGAAGATGCGGTCGCTCCACAACACGCGACCGGGGTATTCGGGATAGTCGCGGAGAATATCGGTCATCGTTTCGAGGCAACGGAGTTTGAGACTGGCGTTGTACTGCGGAAGAAAGAGCACCTGCGAGAACTTGTCGCGACGGACTTCGGCGACAAACTCGCTGAAGGTGGTGGCATGGGAGAGGTTGATGTTGGCATTTGGTTCGCGACCGTGGCGGTCACCTCCCGAGATGATGGGAATGTGGCGTTCCTGCCCAAGCGCCACGACGTCGCGGTTCTCCGACCAGGGCCGGAGGCCGTTGAGTTCAAGCGCGTGGATCCAGGAGCCGTAGCGGTCAAGAAAACCACGGACGCCTTCACGATGGACGTCTTGGCCCTTCAGATCTTCGTCCCAAAGTGGGTGGTTGAAGACAATGAGAACTTGATCGATGGCATGGAGGGCGACCATCAATTCGGAAAAGCGAACCAGGTCAGGGGAGGCGGTCCAGGCGAGGAGGGTTTCCATCCAGGTGGTGGCGGAATCGAACGGGAGGTGGTGGATGCCGAGGTGGAAGAAGGAGGCTCCGAATGGAACGGTCCATTCGACGGATAGGGGAGCGACGGAATGGGAGTCCAGGACATGGAGATTTAACGCCGCTGCAATGGAGTCGTGATCGGTGAGCGAGACTAAGGCCGGGAGTTGGACTAGATCATTGATCTGCTTGGTTTCGACGGTTTCGGCATCGACGGCGGGAAGCGGCGGAGTCCACCAAGAGCGGGAGTAGTCGATGTCGTGGCCATAGTAGCGCCGATAGGTTGCCTCGTGCTTTCTGATGGATTGGCTTACGCCCGGAATGCGGTGGGCGTAGCGAGGCAGGAAGGCCATATTCTCTTCTGAATAGAGGGTATGGCTGTGCAGCGAGACACCAGTACGGAACGATTCGGCAGCGCGTCGGTTCCGCCAGAGGAAATGCAAACCTTGGGTATCCATGACCACCAGTGTGGCGATGTTCCGTTGCAATGTCGCGAGAGGACAGTCAATTCTGTGTGAAACAAAACACTAAAGCATTGTTTCGAACTAGGCGATCGCGCAACAGGTCGATTTTGCTAAGCGGAGGTTGCGGAAATGGGCGGTGGCGACGAGAAGTCCGCCAACGGACATGAACACCGCTTCGAAATAGTCAAAGCTGAAGAAGCCGCTTTTCGCGCAGATGAAGGATACAAGACCTGCGAGGAAAAGTGCGAGGCATTCCGGTTGGTGGTGTTGGCGATAACTCTGGACCAAGCGAGTGGAACCGATCAGGAAGGTGCAGATGAGAATGCTCCATTCCAGTTCGGGAGAGGCGACCCAGGCGAGGCCGACCGTGGTCATCGCCGAGAGCGCCAATGGCAGAACCGCGCAATGGATGGCGCACCCGATGGAGAGTGCCATTCCGTAGCGATCCAGACTCAGACGGTGAGAAGCGTTTGCCATGAACTCTTTGACCATGATAAACCATTCTCAGTTTCGATACAAGAGGGGTTTTTGGTTTAAACGCGCACGCTGAGCCCGTCAGCGAGGGCATTCCGGTAGGCTTTCCAGGCGGGGACGAAGCCGATCAAAAGCCCAGCCACCACGACGCTGCCGAGATAGATCCAACCGGTTGCAGTTGGCGGCTGTACGGGGACATAGAGCCCGAACTGTTGTTCGACGATAGGTTGGAAAATGACGCTGAGTCCGTAGATCATGACGACGCCGAGGAGGCAGCCGGCGAGCGAAAGCAGTCCGCTTTCGAGGACGAGGAGAGCGATGATTTTGCCCGGTCCGGCTCCAATTGCTCGTAGGATCGCCATTTCGCGGCGACGTTCATTCAAGGAGGTGTAGAGCGAGACGAGCATGCCGAGAAGGCCGACCAGAATCACGAATATGGTCACGACTTGGAGGGCGTCTTCGGCATAGCCGATGGTTCGCCAAAGCTCCTGGAGAGTAACTCCGGGGATGATGGCCTGCATCGGTTCTTCGGGGTAGGTGTTGATCTCGCGTTGCAATTGCAGGGTGGCCATGCGGGTTTTGCAGCGGAGGAGGAAGGAGGTGATCTGCTCCACCTTCATGTTTTCTTTGGTGATTTTGGCGGCCGGGGTCTCTTCGCCGGGCATGGGCGGGGCTCCATCGGCCCAGTCAATATGGACGGCGGTGATGCCTTCGAGTTGGATGTAAAGCGAACGGTCGACAGGGGTGGAGGTTTTGGCGAGGATGCCGGTTACGGTGAAGGGTTTGTCTTTGTGGTCGTTGTCAGCGATGCCGCGACCAGCGGCGATGCCGTGCGAGATGACGACTTTTTCGCCGAGTTTATAGCCGAGGGATTGTGCGACATCGGCACCGAGAACGAGATCGAAAACGTCTTTTGGGGAACGGCCGGCGGCGAACTGGATCTGACGATCTCGGCGGAAGCGAAGGTGCTGATAGAAGTCTTCGGTGGTTCCGACGACGCGGAAGCCGCGGTGGGAGTCGCCGAGCGAGTACGGGATGGTCCACGATACGGCTGGGTGATTTTTCCAGTGGAGGTAGGACTCGTAGGAGACGTTGTTGGTGGCTTGGCCGATGCGGAAGACGCTATAGAGGAGGAGTTGGAGGGAGCCGCCGCGAGCACCCACGATGAGGTCAGTTTGGGAGATGGTGTTGGCGAAACTTTCACGGGCACCGACGCGGACGTTTTCAACACCGAGCAGGAGCGCCATGCTGAGGCCGATTGAAAGGACGGTGAGCGAGGTGGTGAGGAGGCGATTGCGGAGCGATTTCCAGGCGAGGGAGAGGAGAACCATGGTTAAACAGCGGCCTCCGTGCGGTGAGCTCGGTTGAAATCGAGCAGAGACAGTTGGCGGTCGAACTTAGTGGCGAGGCTACGGTCGTGGCTGACGAACAGGAGGGTCGAGTTCGATAGCGCACAGTTTTCGAAAAGCAGTTCGAGGAAGCGCTCGCGGTGATCGAAATCCAGCGATGAGGTGGGTTCGTCGGCGATGAGGAGTTCGGGGGCACCGAGCAAAGCGCGGGCGGCGGCAACCCGTTGTTGTTGGCCGACGCTGAGTTGGGTGACAGCGCGTCCGAGGAGGTGTTCGATGCCGAGCCGTTTGGCCACGGCGCGGGCCTCGGCGATATTCTTGGCGCGGGCTGGATGGAGACGACCGGGCAGCGTGATGTTCTCTTCGACGGTGAGGTAGGGAATGAGATTGAAGAGTTGGAAGATATAGCCGAGATGGGTGCCGCGGAACGCGTCGCGCTCGCTGCCGCTCATTTTGCTGACGTCTCGGCCCAGCACTTCCACCGACCCTGTGAAGCCGGTGAGAATTCCGGCTAGAATTCCGAGAAGCGTCGTTTTGCCGCTGCCGCTTGGCCCAAAGAGGAACACTCTTTCGCCGCGCGCGATCGTCAACTCCGGAATGTCGAGGATTTCAGGGCCCGACCGGTAAGAGAAACGCACATCTCGAAGAGCGATCGCAGGGGCGCTCATTTGGCGATTTGAAGGCTTCCCTTATCTTTCTGGACTTCCAATTTCGCTTGTTGAGAGCCAGCGAGAAGCTGCACCTCAACCTCATCGATTTTCGGAAACACTTTCGAAAAGCCGAAGGAGATAGACTTTCCGGCGATGGGTCCAGCGCATCTCACGTTGAACTCCGCATGGACCTCGGCATGTTGGCCGTCCAGGTGGACCTCGACTTTGGCGGGGGTCATTTTGCACCCGACCGGGAGCACGACCATCTCGCCGAACCGCGCCTTCAGGGTGGCGAGAGCTTTTTCCTGCTTCGCTTTGTCAGCGGGGGTTTTGGCGGCATACTCAAAGCCGATAATGCTCTCGGCGGGGGATTCGAGCTCCACCGATCCGACGGGAGCGCCGGTGGTGGTTTCGAAGGCAATATTTAATTTCGCATGACCGTGTTCATGCGCTTTGTGGCTGCGCTGTTGGCTGCAAAGGGGTAACGCAAGAAGAGACAACAGAGCGACACGAAGCATCGGGAACTAGTCCTTGTAAGGTTCGATTGTAACGCCGGAGAGTTGGAAGCCTACGTCGCCGTAGGGACTCTTTATCGTCTGAATTTGCAGCTTTCCTTCAATCCAGATCGGATCCCAGAAGCTCATTTTGACTTTCTTGGCGCTCGTCATTTTCACCTGGACGATCTGGTTCGGCGGCGGCGGCGGGGTGTGAATACAGGCACCGACGTACGGAACCAGCAAAAATTCGTTGACGATCTCGGCTTCGTCTTCGAGGGGCACCATGTATCCGGGGATCCGGACCATTTTGCCGTCGAGCGCTTTCAATGCCGGGGTGATCTTGCCGGTGCGGTAGTTCAGCTCTCGGAGCATCCGCCAATCCATTTTGGTAGCGGCCTCTTCGGCGTAGGCGGCCTGGACAAATCCAGCCGAAGGGCTAGACCTAGCGACCGCCGCTGACTGGAAGTCCGGGCGCATCATATCCCGATTGACCACGTAGGCCACCATCGAGAGCATGAGGGCGATCATCAATCCATGAACAAACTTCATGCAGTAAGCTCCTTCACTTTTAGGATGCCACGTTTCGACCCGCCGGGTAAAGCCGCGCCGACGCGTCGCCCGCCCTTCGTTCGATAGAGATTCTTTATAGCCAGCCACCATTCTTTAAATTGACACGGTTCTGTAGGTTTTTCGACACTGGATCTACGATTAGGGGTTCTATTTGTTTCGAACGCAAGCTCCCCGGCGTTCTGCTGGTACAGTGTTGTGCCACTGAGAACGACTCTCCAGCCAGAGTCACTGTCCCCACTCCCCGCTAGAGTCTCAACTCACCACAGTGTGCGCGCCCGCCCCCAATGGCGCCTTTCGAGGGCAACGCTTTGAGACCTGTCTCCTTACTACCAAAACTGCTTCTTAGCCTAGCGGTCAGCTCTCTGCTGACGGCCAACCTTTTCGCCCAAGCGCTGACGTCGCTGCGGGGCTCGATCACGGGGAGCAATCCCCGCTGCCGCCGTCACGATGACGTCGAAAGACACCGGTGCCAGCAGGAAAGCCCTGACTGACACCCAAGGGAACTATCAATTCCAGCAAATGGCCCCTGGCCTTTACAACGTGAAAGCGGAGAAGCCAGGCTTTTCAGTGAACTTGAGCAGCAGCGTTCGCCTGATCGTAAGCACTCCGGCGACGCTCGACATCCGCCTTGAAATCGGCCAGACTTCCGAAACGATCAACGTGACCGAAGATGCGCCTGCGCTGAATACGGTCGATGCCACCATCGGCAACGCCTTTAATGAGACTCAGATTCGCCAACTCCCCCTGGCGACCCGCAACGTCGTCGAGCTGCTTATAGAAAGTCTTGACTTAACAGAGGGCAAAGCCGCGACGTCTGAAGAGATCCGGAGCAATGTCGGGAGAGAGGAAGAGGGATAGAGACTCGGCGAGATCGACGACAAGCGCATGCATTGACGGCGCCCTGAGCTGGGACAAACGTAGTTTGCAGTCCGCCCAATACGGGGCCGGTAATTCGGGTTTCCAGAACGCCTCCCTTAAGGCGGGTATCGCTCTAGCTTGCAGGCCGGTGTGACGCAGACAGGCGAGGTGCTTGGCGCGCGCCGTGACCAGAACAATGTGACGCTTGATGGCGTCGACGGGAACGATAACCAGACCAGTGGCGTGTCGGGCAACGGGCCCGGCAATGGCTCCAACTCGGGCTCCGCGACGACTGCGGCCCGCGACGCCGGGTTCAACGCAGCGTTACCGGTACCGCTGGATTCGGTCGCGGAGTTTCGCGTGACCGTTGGCGGCACCAACGCCAATCAGGGCCGCTCTTCGGGCGGTCAGGTGACCCTAGTGACGAAGTCGGGCTCGAATCAATTCCATGGTTCGGCTTACGAATTCAATCGGAACACTTCGTTGACGGCGAACAATTGGTTCTTCAATCGCGCCGGAGTGAAACGCGAAGCGTTAGTCCGGAATCAGTTCGGTGGCTCGGTCGGAGGACGGATCGTTAAAGATCGCGTCTTCTTTTTCGGCAACTTCGAGCGTCGCATTGACGCCAGCGCCCGGGGTGTGACCCGTACCGTGCCGACTGAAAACCTGAAGACCGGCTCGATCAGGATCGCTGGCAGCAATGGCCAGACCTACGACCTGAGCCAAGCCGACCTGCGGGCGATTGACCCGCTGGGACTGGGCTTCTCGGATACGATGCGCCAGTTCCTGAGCGTCTATCCGTCCGGCAACGACCCCCGATTGGGAGCCGACTCCGGCCTGAACTTTACCGGCCTCCGTTTCAACGCTCCGTTTAAGCAGCAGGATAACGCGACCGTCGGCAAGATGGATTTCATACTCGACAAACAGTCGAAGAACACTCTTGCTGTGCGCGGCACGATGGCCGATAACCGAGTAGACCAGCAGGTCGCTCAATTCCCTGGCCAGCCTTCGGCAGCCAAACTGCTGAACAACTCGAAGGGGATTTCGGCGCTGTTAACATCGGTGATTACCCCGTCGGTGATAAACACGTTCACCTTGGGGTTCACACGCATCGCCCTGGAGCAGGCCGGATCGACCGGCGCTTCATTGGGTTTCGACGGCCTCAGCACCCAGCAGAACTTCGCCAATAACGCTCGCGGCTTCATTCGCCTCGCGCCAACAACGAACGTGATCAACGACCTGATCTGGACGAAGCAGAAACACACGATCCAGGGCGGCATCAACTTCCGCTTCATCACGAACGACCGTTCGAACTTTATCAACTCCTTCCCCACCTACTCGTTCAGCCGCAATACGCTGCGCGGGTTGGGCGGCGACTTGATTCCTCGAATAACCGACTTTGTGCGGGCGAGGACGGGAATCGCGAACCTGAATCTCAATGACACCGCCAACCTCGTGCGTGCCTTCGGAACGGCGTATGGCCTCGTGAATCAGTACAGCGCGACCTACCAGTTCGAACGTGACGGCCAGGCGATTCCGTTCGGCGCTCCGGCTGCTCGCGGATTTAACAATAAAGAGTACGAGTTCTACATTCAGGACACGTGGCGGGCACGGAAGGACCTGACCATCACGGCCGGAATTCGCTACTCCTACTTTGGCGTCCCTTATGAAACGGGCGGCACACAGGTGGCGACCACGGTATCGATGCAGCAGTATTGGGCTGAGCGCGTCGGTGCCTCGCAGTTCGGCATCCCCGGACGGGTGCTGCCGAGCGCTTTGCTGACCTATGACTTGAACGGACCCGTTAACGGCAAGGCCAGTTGGTATGCTCCGGACAAGAACAACTGGGCACCGCGTGTAGCGATCGCCTATAACCCGGATAAAAAAGACGGTGTGTTCGGCAAGTTGCTGGGGACCGGCAGCGTGGTCCGCGTCGGCGTGGGCATCGCTTATGATCGCTTCGGTTCGGACCTGGTCACCGAGTTCGACCGCACTGGTTCGCCGGGTTTGGCGACCCAGGTCACCCAGCCGACGAACACAGACTCCTCGACGGCGGCGCGCTACACCGGCGGTCGGTTGCCGACGCTTCCTGTAGCTCCGAACGCAAACTTCCCGTATCAACCGCCCGCCATTGTCGGTGGCTTTAACAGCCAAGTGGGTATCGCGTCGAACCTGCGGACGCCTTATGCCTATTTGCTCAACGCCAGCTTCGCGCGGCAACTGCCGGGCAAGCTGACCGTCGAAGTCGGCTATGTGGGCCGTATGGCGCACGAACAACTGCTGCAGCTCGACACTTTCCAGCCCTTGACTCAGTTCAAGGACCAGAAATCTGGTCAGACGTGGGCGCAGGCCTCCGGCGCACTCTATGACTTGTTTTTGAAGGGCGTGACGCCCGCTCAGGTGAAAGCCAACCCGTCTCTTGTCGGTTCGGTCCCGTTCTTTGAGAACATGTTCCCGGGCTTAGCGGGCCTCTATCAGCCCGGCAACGCCACCGCGAACTACTTCAACGCCCTCTACGACCAGAATGACGGGTCGGACCTGGACGCCTTGAACCAGATGGATCGCGAGCGCAGCACGCAATTTCCGAACTGCATTTCGGCCCTGGGGTGCAACACGTTCGTCCCGTTGCAAAACGCGGGTAACCGGACCTGGATGAACGTTGGCAACTCGTCGTTCCACGGCGGGACGTTGACGCTTCGCCGGGCGCTTTCAGCCGGTTTCAGCTTTGACTTCAAATACACGTTGTCGCATTCGCTGGACCTGTCTTCGGCTCCGGAATCGGGCGCTGGTAACGGTGGCGCTATTGTGCAGGACAGCTTTAATGCCAAGGCATTCCGGGGTAGCTCGGACTTTGACGCTCGGCATCAGATCAACCTGAACGGCTTGTATCAACTGCCTTTCGGAAAGAACAAGAAGTTCGGCAGCGGCGTAAGCGGCGTCGTCAACAACATCATCGGTGGATGGGAGTTTTCGATGTTGATGCGCTATCGCTCGGGCCTGCCGACGACCATCACCAATGGCGGCTACTGTCCCACAAACTATCTCACCAGCTCGATTGCGCGGATCAAGCCGGGCGGATCCGCGCCGGAAAGCGGCGTTGGCTATGACCAGAAAGGTGTGCCTTCGATCTATCGGAACACCAGCGCGGTAAGCAGCTACGTTGGTCAGTATCCGGACTCGACCGGGACCCGAGCCATCCTTCGTCTGGCGGGCATGAAGAACTTCGACATTAACTTGGCGAAGCGGTTCTTCCTACCTATCGAAGGGCACAGCCTGCAGTTCCGGGTGGAGGCCTTCAACGCGTTGAATAACGTGAATTTCTTTAACCCCAGCTTGTCGCTCACTACGCCGACCACCTTCGGCCAGTTCCAAAGTGCGATGACGCCCCCGGGTCGTGCAGTTGGCATTGCGGTACGAGTTCTAACCGACCCGTTCCTGTAAGCTAGAAAAGGGCTGGGGCTTCGGCTTCGGCCCTTTTTTCTTATGCTCAGACGAGAATTGTTTCGACTCCTGCTGCTCCAGATCCGGGTGGAGGTAAACCTGGTCAAAGCCTAAACCAAGGACGTAGCCAGAGGGACAATCTAAAAGCGCATCGGAGGAACCTGGAAGACTTTCTAAAGACGACGCTGCAAACCCGCGATTAGGCCTTTCTGCTGTGCTTCGGGAACAATCTGCGGTTAGAATCGGCTCCGACCAATTGGATCGACCAGATCACGAACAACTTGAAGGAGTATCAGGACCGGAAGAGTAAGACTACCTTAGCCCGCGTCGGACCCGTCGAGCAACGACAGTTAGGCACCGCCTTTTACGACGCGATTTACTATGGGGCCGAGGAGCTTCTGGCTAAGGCCGACGGACGGCGGGCGCTGCTGGACTTCTGAGACGGAGAAGACAACGCGAGCGCCCACCACGATTGGAGACGATTGAAGCCGCCCAGCGCACGGGCAGCACGGTCTTCTGCCTTCGCTACACCGAAGTGCGGAAGGGCGTATGGAACGGCCGCAACAACTACGGGCGGGGTGTGATGGAACGGCTAGCCGAAGAGACCGGCGGGTTAGGGTTCGACGCGGGAGAGGCGAAATCGCTGCGGGATGCGTTCCGCCAAATCGTCGAGGTTTTGCGATCCTCGTACGACTTGGCTTACGCTTCCTCCGCCGGGAAGGGCGATGCCACGTTCCGGAAGATTCAAATTCGCTGCAAGAAGGCCGGGCTGGAGTTACGATACAAGACCGGGTACTTCGCACGGATTGATTAGTGCGGGTGCTTCAGATAGTGCTGTCGGAGTAAGTCTTTGCCGTAATCATTGCCGTTTGGCGTTCGCATGACGGTATGGATGTGTTCGTGATCCGGCAGGCCAGGCGCTTTGGACAGATGGCGAAGGCCGATGGGGTTTTGATGGTCGAATTCGATCAGTATCACCGGACTGTGGACGCGATAGTAGTAAACGCTCTTCTCTTCGGTACCGCCGATCCAGGCGAAGTGGGTGGCATCGAGATGCTTGCGGACCTCGTCCATTTTGATTTTCGCGTGGCCGGGGTCCATGTTTCCGACGTAGGAGCTGACTAAGTTGAGTAAGTGCTGTTTTTGCGCGGCGGTCATCGCGGAGCCGGGCAGGCCAGCGTAATCGAGAACCAGATTGTCTTTGAACGCTTCGCCCAGATTGTAGTTCTTGGTTTTGTTCGATTCGAGAACGACCTTCTTCTGTTGGTCGGGAGTGAAGGATTGCACGAGACGAAGGCCCAAGGATTGTTCATCCTGCAGAATCGTGGTTCCTTTGTACTTGCCGGAGGTGGCGATGACGGGCTCGGAGCCGAGGAAGGTCGGAGTCATCACGACTTGGTCACCGAGGACGAAATAGTTGATGATGAGGTGGTGGCCGTCGAGTTGCCAGCCCCAGGGCTTGTCTTTTGAGGGTTCGCCCATCAGGGTGACCCAATATTCGCCTTCGCCGTACTGGACGAAGTCGTTGTTGTTAAGTTCGCCCAGCGTTTCGTTCAAGTGCATGATGTCGCGGGAGAGTTGCAGGCCCTTAGCGCTGAGGGAGGCTTTGAGCAGGCCAAAGACGGCTTCCCGCTGTGGGTCGGACATGTCTTTGAACTTCATTCCCTGGCGGACATAGAAATCCTGGTTCATCCATTTGCGCCACTCGATGTCGTCGACGGGAAAGGTCGTTTTCTGGCGCTGGGCCGGGGTGAGGGTAGCCAGGAAGGCAACGGCGGCCCGGCGGGCGGGTTCGGTCGAGACCTTGGTGGAACGCAGGGCGAAGAGCCCGGGTTGGACGGTGCCGTTCGTCGTCACGCCGCGAAACGGTTCGGCCAGGCCGGTTTTTTCGGCGGCCAGCGACCGCTGGCCGCGTGCTTCGTTGGGGACTTGGGAGTACGCAACGAAGAGGAGAGAAACAGCAGATAGGAGAGCCCAGAGACGGGGATGCATAGTTCTGAGCCCGATGCTATCACAACCCGCCTTATTGGGGCTTCGGGCGATTATTCACAAATTGGCGTGCCATTTCGTCTTCAATGCGCTTCATAAGCCCGTCGGGGTAGGTTTCGTTCGCTTTGAACAGGTTCATATGATCCCGTTCGGGGACGATTTCACAGGCGTCTTCGGCACCTTTCGACTTCATGAAGTTACAAAAACTCTTCGCGGCTTCTTCTAAGTGAAAAGTGTCCTGATCGCCGATCACCAAGCGGATCTTGCCGCGCAGGAGCGGGCCCAACTCAGCCCAACGGGTTTGCACCTGGTAACTGATATCGTATTTGCGCCAATATTCCGCGATAGCTGGGTCAATCGCGCCCGTCACCCGGTTAAACAACGGCATCGGCCTACCGTCGTCTCCTTTCGGGCTAAACACCCATTCAAAGGACGCCAATTGACCGCCGTGGTCGCCGCTGACCCGCTCCTGGAGGGCGAAATCCTTAAAAGTAACGATTTCTTTTCCGTTCATTCGAACGAGCGACAGCGGTTGGCCGTCCTTGGTCAAGTACGCATTCTGGTTGGATCCCGGAGTAATATCAATGCCAGTGAAACTCTTGAAATCCACCGAGTCCGGAGCCGTGGGCCAAGTGCCGCCGAAGAACTTCGGATAGGCGACCTGCAACCACAACGTAGACCAGCCGCCGGAGGAATGGCCGGTGAGGAAGCGGGCGTAGGGCCGGGGGATTAATTTGTATTTTTTCTCGAGGTGGGGGATGAGATCCTGCGTGAGCGCAGCTCCCCAGGGGCCGTTGTTGGCCGAATCGGCGAAGACGTGGTGACCACCGGGGGCAGCGGCGTTGAGATACACGTGAACGGCGTTGAATTTACTTGCGGGCTTAGCGCGCCAGGCCGCCGAGTGATCGCCACCGAAACCGTGGACGTGATAGACGGTCGGGAAGCGAAGGCCGGGCTTGGCGAAGTTTTCAGGTAGCACGACGCCGGCCTGCATCCGGATCGGCCGACCGAAGAAACGGCTCAACTGCGGACTTACGAAGTCCACCACCTTTAGGCTTTGGGTTTCCACTAAGGCCGGGCGCTCCGGGATCACTTTAGTGAGCGTGAGCTTGGGCTCCATGGTGACCACACTGATTAAGTCGCCAGGGGCCGCTCCGGCACGGGCGTAGTTATGGCCCCGATCAAGAATCGCCATGTAGTGCCACTCTCCGGCTGGTGCCTGGGAAAACGGCTTCGGGAACGCGATATCGTCTCCATCAACGGTGACAGTCGCCCCGGGTGCCAAGTGCTCAAGCTCCTTGGCGGCCATCCAGGTTTCCCCTGGGATGAAGCCAGTTCGGATGGTATCGCCTTGCGGCTTGCCCTTCTTCATCAGAATGATGAGGCGGCCGGATGCGCCATTCGGAGCGAGGGACGGATCCAGAGTGACTTCAATGGCGGCACCGGAAAGCAACAGAGGGGCAAGGAAGAGGAATAGGCTTTTCATTAGTTTTTTCGAGGACGGCTCTGAATCTGTTGGATGGCTGCGGTGGCGGCGCGTTGCACGGCAGTTGGGTATTTTTCGCTTTCGAACACGTGGAGCGCGTCGAAGTCAACGGGTAGCCCGATCCGGCCTAGGGCTTCGAGCACGGCGGTCTGCCAGGAATCGGCCAACGCGATATCAGCGATACGCTGCCCGGGCTTCAGCGTCCCGCCGGTTTCAGCATATCGTTTGCGCAAGCGACCGGGCCACAGGGCCCCGAGCGGTATGCCGTTGTAGGTGCCAAGTTCATCGTTGATATCGACCCGAGCGCCTTCGGCCAAGCGCCACTGCATTTGGCCCGCTTCGGAGGCAAAGAGAGTGACGGGGTGCAGGGAGGCGAGCAAAACGGACCGCGCTGCAATGGGTTCGTTTCTTTCTAAGGCGAGGGCGGCGTTGAGGCGAACCCAAGGCGAAGTGTCCTCGAGTTGACTTGGGGCGGGCGTCCAGCGAGCGACGACGGCGCGAACGGCGGGGTCCGGATAGCCGCGGAGGGCGGGCAGGGCGAGATGAGAAACGGAGATTTGGCCTAGCGCCCGCCAAATTCGATGCGGCGGCTGAGAGGGGTCAAGGAAGCGATCCACCTGCCAGGAGGTGAGCGGAAGGCCTGGAATTCGGGCGTCCCAGTACAACCAGCCGACCACGGCCAGAAGAATGGATAGGACAATACGAAGGGCCAAGCTTGCAGCGTAGCACGTGGATTTGCCAAACTCAGGTGTTCCATGAAGCTCCTTTTTGTATTCGCGATGGTTTGCGTGCCGACGGCGGCGCAGACGACGCTGCCTGCCGAAAAGCTGAGCTTCAAGGTGGAATGGCGGATGGTGAACGCGGGCACGGCTGTGGTGACGACGAACACGACGCCGACCGGAACCTTTCTACAGATGCACTTGCATTCGGCGGGTTTGGTGTCGAGGCTGTTCAAAGTCAACGACAACTACACCGTGACTTTGAATGAAAAACTTTGTGCGCAGTCCTCGAAGCTGCAGGCGGAGGAGGGGGATAAGCGGCGGGAGTCAACCGTGGTTTGGAAGGGGACGCGATCGCGGTACGTAGAGAAGGATTTGCTGAAAGGCACCATAGCGCTTGAGAAAGAGCTGGAAGTTTCGGCGTGCGTACACGACATACTGGGTGCTCTGACCGTGCTTCGGAAGCAGACGGTGGAGCTGGGCCAAGATTTTATTCTGCCCGTGAGCGACGGTAAGAAGTTCGTGCAGGCGCGCATTCAAGCACAGGAGAAGGAAAACATCCGGACGCCGGCTGGCCAGTTCACGACTACTCGATATGAGGCGTTTCTGTTCAACGACGTGATCTACAAGCGCGAAGCGCGGCTGTTTGTGTGGATCTCCGACGATCCCCGTCGGCTGCCGGTGCAGATTCAGGTCAAGATGAAGTTCCACATCGGTACAGTGACGCTGCAATTAGATAAAGTAGAGCCATGAAATGGATTGGTTTGCTGCTGTGCTTAACCACGGCGGCGTTTGGACAGAACCGGGCGCAGTTGAGTTCGCCCGATGGATTGGCGCTGGCGGAACGGATCGTGCAACTGACGGAAGCAACGTCATTGACAGCGCCGGGACTCGTGCGCGCGGCGACGCCGATCCTGGAGAATTTGAGGGAAGATTTCAAGAGCGCGCGCGTCGTAAACCGGCTCTCGCTAAGCGTGACGCAGGCGCTGCTGACCGACGCTAAGGGTTATTTGGCGCTGGCGGACGGGGTTCGCAAACCGTACCCGTTCCCAGAAGAAGGGCGCAAACAATTCGCCGAACTTCGGGACGCCGTGAGCCGTTTGGAAAGCCATTTCCAGGCGCTGATCGAGACGACTGAGGCGCAACTGCGCGGTGCGGACCGCGATAATCTGCGGCGCTACGGCGAGGCGAATCGAACCCAGGCCGGGCCGTTGGCGGGCAAGGCGCGGGTGCTCTTCTATGGCGATTCGATTACTGACGGTTGGCGGCTGAATGAATATTTTCCCGAGCGGGACTACGTAAATCGGGGGATTAGCGGCCAGATCACCGGCGAGATGCTGGGGAGGATGCAGGCCGATGTGATCGCTCACCGTCCGCAGGCGATGTTGCTTCTGGCAGGAACGAATGACATCGCTCGCGGCGTGGCCGTGGCGACGATTCAGAACAATCTGACGATGATTACCGACCTGTGCGAGTTCCACAAGATCAAGGTGATTCTGGCGAGCATTCTTCCGGTGAGTGATCATCACATGGCCGTGAATCCCCGGTTTGAGATGACGAAAGGCCGACCGCCGGCCGTGATTCGAGAGCTGAATAGCTGGATGGCGGCGTTGGCAAAAAAGCGTGGATTCACCTACCTAAACTACTACGACGCGATGGTGGATTCAGGGGGCTTTTTGAAAGCCGAATTCGCCGATGACGGACTGCACCCGAATTCGGCGGGGTACCGGATCATGGCACCTTTGGCGCAGGCGGCGATAGACGAAACGGTGGCCCCAACGATTTCGCAACAGAAGGGCGGGAAGAAACGTCAGAAATGATTATGCGGTTACTTGTGTTTTTCCTGGCGCTTGGCTTGGCCGCGCAAACGCGTCTTTCGGTGGAACAGTTGCGAGGTTTTTTGAAATCGTCGGTGGAACTGCACCAACCGGACAAGACCGTCGCGGCGTATCTGAAGAAGACGAAGCTGACCAATAAGTTGTCGCCGCGTCAGTTCGAAGATTTCATCGCGATGGGCGTAGGGCCGATGACAGTGGAGGTGTTGCGGGACCTGATGCTGGCGACCAAGGAGTTGCCGGCAGCGACGCCGGTGGGCTCCGCCAAGCCAACCCCGGTTTCCATTCCGCCGCCGGAAGCCGAAGAGCAGAAGCGGGTGATCGGGGAGGCCCGAGCGTACGCCATGGGTTACTCAAAAGGTCTGCCGGACTTTCTGTGTATGCAAGTTACTCGGCGTTACATTGATCCTTCAGGGTTGGGTTTTTTCGGACAGCTCGACGTCATCAATGCGCGGCTGAGTTACTTTGAGCAGAAAGAAGATTACAAGGTGGTGAGCGTTAACGGACGCAGCGTGGATACGCCGATGCAGCGTTTGGGTGGGGCGACTTCATCGGGCGAATTCGGGTCGATGATGAAGCAGCTGTTTGAGCCGGACACCATGGCGCGGTTCGAGTGGCTTCGTTGGGCGACCCTGCGGGGAAAACGCAACCATGTGTTCCAGTATTATGTTGCGCAGCCGAACTCGAACTGGACGATCAACTATCAGGACAAGCAGCAAGTTACTCCGGGTTACCGGGGTTTAGTCTTCGTCGAACGCGATACGCTGATGGTGACTCGCCTGACGCTGGACGCCGATATCCCGGCGGACTTCCCGGTGCAAGAGGCGCAAACCATTCTGGACTACGACATGACCGACATCAACGGGAAAGGGTTCATGCTTCCGCTGAAGGCCGAGGTACGGATGCGCGAAGGTAAGAACCTGGTGAAAAACGAAGTGGAGTTCCGGATGTATCGCAAGTTCGGGACCGATTCGACGATCACCTTCGATACGCCGGAACCGTTGCCGGAGACCGCGACGAAGGAGACGGCGCCGGTTAAGCCATGAACTTCAAAGCAGAGTTGGTGGCCTGTTTCGGCCAGCCGGTGACGGAAAATCCGACCGGAGTGATGCAGGAAGCGGCGTTTGCAGCAGCCGGGTTGAACTGGCGGTACCTCACGATTGAAGTGGCCCCGGAAGGTTTGGGCGATGCCGTGCGTGGGGCTCGGGCGATGGGCTGGCGGGGCTTCAATTGCACGATCCCGCATAAAGTCGCGGTGATTCCGTTTCTCGATGAGTTGTCACGGGAGGCGCGGATCATCGGCGCGGTCAATACCGTCCGCCGCGAGGGGAATCGGCTGATTGGGGAGAACACCGATGGTCGTGGGTTCTTCCGAGGACTGACCCAGGACGGAGGGATGGACCCGAAGGGCAAGCGAGTCGTGCTGCTGGGGGCGGGCGGCGCGGCGCGGGCGATCGCTACGGAACTGCTGCTGGCTGGAGTGGATGACCTCGTCGTGGTGAACCGGTCGAGCGAACGGGCGGCACCGATGGTGGACGATTTGAAGCAGCACGGGCCGATTCGGTTTGTGCCGTGGCGGGTGGCCTACGAGGTTCGTCCCGGAACGGATCTGCTCGTGAACGCGACGTCGCTAGGGCTGTATCCCAATGTGAACTGGATGCCGGATGTCGACCTGAGCCGGGCGCGATGCCTGGTTGCCGATGCGGTGTTCAATCCACCAGTGACGAAGTTTTTGGCGGCGGCACAGGCGCGGGGGCTGCGGACGCTGGACGGGTTGACGATGCTCGTCTACCAGGGCGTCATTGGATTTGAGATGTGGACGGGGGCGAAGGCCGACGAAGTGGTGATGAAGCGAACGCTGCTCGCGGCGATGGTAAAATCGGAGAGCAATGGATTCGCGACGTAATTTTATCAGCAAGGTGGCGACGGGGCTAGCGAGCGGGGTGTCCGTACTTGGAGCCAATGACCGGGTTCGGGTGGGCATCATCGGTGCCGGGGCTCGCGGGATGGAGATCGTGCATGCCGCGATGGCGGTGCCGAACGTCGAAATGACGGCGTTTTCAGACATCTATACGGCACGCCTGGAAGCGGGAAAGCAGCTTGTGCCGGGTGCCAAAACCTATCTCGACTACCGCTA
The DNA here is from genome assembly GCA_025354525.1 of Acidobacteriota bacterium. Lineage (GTDB taxonomy): Bacteria > Acidobacteriota > Terriglobia > Bryobacterales > Bryobacteraceae. The sequence continues at coordinate 12,937 of JANXMS010000123.1, read as the reverse complement.
CATGCTCGAAGATAAGAGCATCGACGCCGTGTTGATCGCTACGCCGCAACATCTACATTGCGAACACTTCACCGCCGCGCTCGACGCTGGTAAACACGTTTATCAAGAAAAAACGATGGCGTTTACCGTGGACCACGCCAAACGCATGCGGGCGGCCCATCAGAAACACAAGAAGTTGGCAGTGACCGTCGGCCACCAGCACGTTTCGACCGGAATGGTGGAAGATGCTCGGACGTGGATGGGGCAGAATGCGATCGGCAAGGTGATGATGATCGCCGCCGACATGTTCCGCAATACGCCGGCCGGCAAGCCGCAGTGGTCACGCCCGGTGTACCCTGACATGACGCCGGAGAACATCCTTTGGAACCAGTTTCAGGGTGAAGGGCCGAAGCGCGATTTTGACGCGAATCGGTACGCCAACTGGCGCTTTTATTGGGATTATTCGGGCGGCAACGTTTACGAAAATATGTGTCATCAGCTTTCGATCTGGTACAAGGTGCTGAACTTGCAGATCCCGAAAGCGGTGACGATGACTGGCGGCATCTACCTGTGGAAGGACGGGCGCGAAGTGCCGGACACCATGACCGTCAGCATGGAGCATCCCGAGGATCTGATTTTCAGTTGGATCTCCAGCTTCGGCAACGGGCAGCGTGGCTTTGCCGAAGATGTTCTGGGGACCGACGGTACCATTCGGCGCGCGCAGCAGATCCGGTATATGCCCGAAAAGGTGAATAAACCGCAGGGAAAAGAGATGATGGGGTTGACCAAGACCACGCCGAACGCGCATATGCAGAACTTCTTCGATGCCGTACGCGGTGTGGCGGAGCCGGCGTGCCCGGTGGAGTTAGGTTTCCGCATTTCGATTGCTTGCCGGATGGCGGTGGAGAGCTATCGCGAGGGCCGGACGATGCGTTGGGACCCAGTACGAGAAGAGATCGTTTAGTTAGGTTCGGGAGCAAGAATTGCACGCACAGATTGGAATCATTGGGGGGAGCGGGCTGTATAACATGCCCGGCTTCACCGAGAAGCAGGAAGTTACTCTGGAGACGCCGTTCGGTGCCCCGTCGGATGCCTATATCGTGGGCAAACTGGGAGGGCGGGATGTCGCGTTTCTTCCGCGGCACGGCCGGGGCCACCGGCTGACGCCATCGGAACTGAACTACCGCGCCAACATCATGGGGATGAAGCAGTTGGGCGTCGAACACATCATCTCGCTGAGCGCCGTGGGTTCGATGAAACACGAGCATCACCCGACTGAGTTCGTGATTCCCGACCAGTTTTTTGACCGGACGAGTGGGCGGGCGTCAACTTTTTTTGGGGAAGGCATTGTTGCCCACATCTCTTTTGCGGATCCGGTCTGCGGTGAACTCGCAAAGGTTGTCCATGAAGCGGCTTATGATGCTGGAATTACGGCCAAGTTAGGCGGGACGTACCTTTGTATGGAAGGCCCGGCGTTTTCAACGCGAGCGGAAAGCAACGTCTACCGGTCCTGGGGCATGGATGTCATCGGCATGACGAACCTGCAGGAAGCGAAGTTAGCCCGGGAAGCCGAGATTTGCTACACGACGGTCGCGATGGTGACCGACTATGACTGTTGGCATGAAGAGCACGACGCGGTGACTGTGGACCAAATCATCAAAGTGCTGCACCAGAACGCTGAGAACGCAGCGAAGTTGGTGGCGGCGGCGGTGGCGGCGATGCCCGAAAAGATCGTTTGCAAGTGCCACTCGGCGTTGGCTCATGCGATCATCACCGACCGGACCGTGTGGCCCGAGGCGACCAAGAAAAAGTTGGAGCTACTGATTGGCAAGTACTCCGCTTGAGGCTTTAGAGTATTGCGCCCGGAGCCAGAGGGTTCCGGACGCAATGCTTGATGCTTTGGCGGCAGAAGCCGAGAGTGAAACAGGCACCCGGGCGCTGTTCCGGGAGTTGATTGAGCCGCTGTCGGATTCGTTCGAACCGCGCTTGGCCGAGGCCTACGTCGACACGTTTGCACGGCTGCTGGAACGGGTGGCACCGGAGCTGCGGGCCGATGCGTTGATGCAACGCTACCGGGCGTTGAGCACACCGACGGTGAAGCCGAATCGGGTGGTGGTTCTCTCGCGGGTGACGCTCGGGGCCGATGTGGCGGTCGTAAGTCCGTTCCTGGCGGCGGCGTTGATGCTCTATCCGGATGCCGAAGTTTTGTTTGCGGGGAACGGCAAAAATTACGAGCTTTTCGAAGACCGCGTCGGGCATCTGCCGCTGCACTATGGCCGCACTTCCCTGCTCCGCGAGCGGGTGGCGGTGGGCCTTGAATTGGCTGCGAAGTTGGACCGCCCTGGGACGTTAGTCATGGACGCCGACAGCCGGTTGTCGCAACTCGGCCTGTTGCCGTTCGGCCCGCCGGAGCGGTACTTGCACTTCCCTTCCCGGTCGTATCGCAGCGACTCCGACGAACCGATGGCGGCCTTGGCCTGTGCCTTTTTGCGCGAAACCTTACACTGCGAAACGAAGCCATTTATCGCGCCTCCCGCAACTGGATGGGTGCCCCGGACGGATGTGACGATTTCCCTTGGCGTCGGCGAAAACCCAGCCAAGCGCATCGGCGGCGAATTCGAGTTCCGGCTGATCCAAGGTTTGCTCGACCAAGGGCATAGCGTGATGCTGGATAAGGGCGCGGGGGGCGAGGAGACGGCTCGGGTGGAGGCGCTGGAGCAGCGCTGCCGCGGAGCGCTGTTCACGTGGCAGGGCGCATTTGCCCCCTTTGCCGAAGCGATTCGAGCCAGCCAGCTTTACATCGGCTACGACAGCGCCGGGCAACACGTGGCGGCAGCGTGCGCGGTGAAGCAAATTACCATCTTCGCTGGGGCACCGAATCGAAAGTTCATGCAGCGCTGGCAGCCGTGGGCCGAGCCGGGATTGGCTGCCCTAGTTGAGGCGGGTTCCTTTTAGCAGCATTTCGAGCGTCACCACTTCCAGAGCCTTTTCATGCGTCGCTTCCAGGCGAACCGGGGAGATGATGCCGGCGTCGTAGGACTCCTTCCAACGCTCAATGCAGACGCACCAGCCGTTGCCGGGCTTCAAGCCAGGAAAGCCGTATTCTGGACGGGGCGTAACCAAGTCGTTCCCAATCAAAACCTGATGCTGCAAAAATTCGGCGGTGACGATGGCGCACACCGTGTGTTTACCCAAATCCTCCGGGCCGGTGTTGCACTTACCGTCGCGGTAAAAGCCGGTCAGCGGGTCGGTGCAGCAGGTCTGGAGTGCGGTGCCTAAAACGTTCTTGGTCATGACTCTAGTAGGGTAACATCCAGCCGCACATAAAGCCGCTTCCTGATGCACCCTTTATTCTCGGTTCGCAATTGATTAGCAGCCTCCGGCTCAATAAAATCAATGGTTTTCGTAGCGTCGCGCGACGCCTGTGGCATGATTCCGAGGGGCCCTCCGCGGCACAAATTCCCAAAACGCCAGGAAACCGGTCCAAATCTGGAGGCGGATGATCCCGAAACCCGCCATCAAGTACCTCCGTTCGATAGAGGGAGAACCGGCCGACGTCGGCTGTAGTCGGCACCTGCATGCCCCCGCGGGCCTCTTCGTCGAAGGTCTCGATGGCGACCGGCGGCGAGACTTCCAGCGTCCGCAGTAGATCTGGCCGCTGGCGAAACTCCGCTTCGGGCAGCTAGCGGGCGTGAAGGGGATAAGCGTCTTCCAGAACTGCGTTCACTTTGGCTTCCAGTTCCAGGCATAGGGCCAACGAGAAGCCTTTCCATTTCAAATCGATGCGGGAGTAATCCACGCGTTGTAGCCGCGCAGGGCCAGCGTGTTCAGTGAGTTCCGGATGGGTCACTCGGTGCCAGAAGACACGATCAGCATCAGGGTGGAGGGCGATGATCGGCAACACGGTACCGTTTCGAAGCAGCGTCGGGACGAAGCGCGACGACGGTGGATTGCGCCTCCAGGCGATGACCGATTACACCGTTGAATTTACACCCTCAAGAGTCATCTTAGACCCCTATGATATCCTTGCTCCCGTGGCGCGCCTCTCCTCCCTCGACGCCCTTCGTGGTCTCATCATGATCGTCATGGCTCTCGACCACACCCGCGAGTTCTTTCACAACGGAGCGATGACCTTCTCCCCCGAAGACCTATCGAAAACTACACCGCTACTCTTCTTTACCCGGTGGATCACCCATATCTGCGCTCCGGTTTTCATGTTCACGACCGGCGCGGCCGCGTTTCTCTGGCTTGAGCGAGGCCACACGAAGGGTCAACTTTCCAGCTTCCTTTGGAAGCGAGGCCTATGGCTGGCGTTGCTCGAAGTCACAGCGTTTCGCTTTGCGATTAGCTTCAATCTCCTCTCGGGACCTATATTCCTCAGCGTCCTTTGGGCCCTCGGGCTGTCGATGATCGTCCTCGCCGCACTGATCCATTTGCCGATTCGCCTGCTCACCGTCATCAGCCTCTCCACCATTGCCCTGCATAACCTCGCCGATGTCTGGAGGCCGCAAAGCGTGCTTTGGAACGTGCTCCACCGCCTTGCCGTTTTCCCGCTCGCCGACATCACATTTATCACGGCCTACCCTCTCATTCCGTGGTTCGCCGTGATGGCGCTTGGCTTTTGCTTCGGCACCATCCTGAAAAACGAACCCGCCGTGCGCCAACGCATCACGCTGCGACTCGGCCTCGCGGCGACCGCCGCTTTCATCGCCTTGCGCCTCCTGAATGTCTACGGCGATCCCTCGCCGTGGACGACGGGTTTGCTCTCCTTCCTGCGTACCAACAAGTACCCGCCGTCGCTCCTCTATCTGCTGATGACCCTCGGCCCCGCCCTGATGCTGTTCTCGTGCCTCGACCGTCGCGAACGGACTCTCCCGAACCCTCTCATCGTCTTCGGTCGCGTTCCTCTATTCTTTTTCCTGGTCCACTTCTACGTCACCCACCTACTCACTTATCCGCTCGCCCTGGTCAAGTATGGCCAGGCGGCGTTCACCCTGCAAGCCTCGCCCGCGATGGGCGGCAACGCGGCAGCGTTCCCCGCGGCCTACGGCTACAACCTCCTCACCGTCTACGCCATCTGGGTCGGCGTGGTGGTCGGCCTGTATCCCGTCTGCCTCTGGTTCGCCCGGTACAAAGAACGCAACCGAAGTTGGTGGCTGAGTTACTTGTAAGGGCCGTGATAGAGTGTCTCGATGCTGACCCGCCGATCGCTGCTGCTTGGACTTGCCGCCCAACAAAAGCCGAAAAACGTCCTATTCCTAATGGCCGACGACTTGAACAACGCGTTGGGTTGCTACGGTCATCCATTGGCCAAAACGCCTCACATTGACGCCTTAGCCCGCCGCGGCGTTCGTTTCGACCGGATGTATTGCCAGTTCCCGCTCTGCGGCCCGAGCCGCGCTTCGCTGCTCACGGGAATGCGCCCGGACTCGACCCAGGTGCTCGAAAACAACGTCGACTTTCGCGGTCACTTGCCGAACGCGGTGACGCTGCCGCAGCTATTCAAAAACACGGGACATTTTTCCGGACGGGTCGGCAAATTGTTCCATATGAACGTGCCGGGAGAGGTGGGCACGAACAAGTATCAGGACGACGCGTCGTGGCACCATTCGTTCAGCCCGCCGGGGCTGGAACAACGGAGCCCGGGTGAAAAGTTGGCGACGAAGATGCCTGGGGTGATCACGGCCAACGACAAGGATCAGGCTGATACGACCGGGGCCGATGCTGCCATCGCGTTGCTCGAAAAGCATCGGGCGGATCCGTTCTTTCTGGGCGTCGGCATGCTGCGACCGCATCTGCCGTGGGTGGCTCCGGGGCGCTTTTTTGATCTGTACCCGGCAAACGCCATCCCACTCGCCGAACAGCGGCCCGGAGATCTCGACGACGTGCCGCGCGCCCATCTTGGCGTTCGCCCGCCCATCTGGAACAACATGGGGATGACCGAAGCGGAGCAACGCGAGGCCCGCCGTGGTTATTACGCCTCCACTTCGTACATGGACGAACAAGTCGGCCGCGTGCTCAGCGCGCTCGAGCGCCTCGGCCTCCGCGATAACACGGTGGTGCTGTTCATGGGCGATCACGGATGGAGCCTGGGCGAACACTCCCATTGGCAAAAGATGAATCTGTTTGAAGAGGTAGCCCGGGTTCCTTTTCTGCTTTCCGCCCCGGGGATGGCAGGCAACGGGCAGGCGACTTCGGCGTTGACCGAGTTCGTCGATGTCTATCCCACGGTCACCGAACTCTGCGGCAAAGTGGCCCCGGCGGGGCTTGAAGGAGAGAGCCTTACGCCCGTCCTGCGCAATCCGAAGCGGGCATTCAAACAGGCCGCGTTCACGCAGATCCAATTTGAAAAACGGATCACCGGCCGGTCGATGCGGACCGCGCGCTACCGCTATACGGTCTGGGAAGGCGAGGGCGGCGGCGAGGAGGTCTATGACCACCAGACTGACGCGGGGGAGTTTACGAACCTTGCCAAGACGGCCGTCACGGCGAAGCTGCGGGCTCAATTTGCAAAGGGCTGGCAGGGAGCCCGGGCAAATTCGTACAATCGGAAGTGATGAGAAACTTGATTCGTGTATCTCTGCTGCTCGTCTTGGCGGCCGCCTCGTTGCTCGCCAAGAAGCCGTGGAGCGAAGAAAAAGCCAAAAAGTGGTATGCCAAGTCGGCGTGGCTGGTGGGGGCCAACTACACCCCGGCGTCTGCCATCAACCAATTGGAGATGTGGCAGGGCGACACGTTCAACCCAGGTCAGATCGATCAGGAGTTTGGCTGGGCCCAAGCGATCGGCATGAACACCATGCGGATCTACTTGCACCATTTGTTGTGGCAGGAAGATAAAAAGGGCTTGCTGCGCCGCATGGACACCCTGCTGGAACTGGCCGAGAAACACCGGATCAAACCGATTTTTGTCCTGTTCGATTCCTGCTGGGACCCGTATCCGCAGGTCGGTCGGCAGCGTGCGCCGCAGAAGGGCGTGCATAACTCCGGTTGGCTGCAAAGCCCCGGTGCGGTATCCCTGCAAAAGGTCTCCGACACGCCCAAGCTCGAAGCGTACGTGCGCGGCGTGGTCGGCGCGTTCAACCGGGATCGTCGGGTTTTGGCGTGGGACATCTGGAATGAACCAGACAATTGGAACGACTCAAGCTATAAGAAAGTAGAGCCGCTGGATAAGTTAAAGCACGTCGAACGCTTGCTGCCGCAGGCCTTCGCCTGGGCCCGCGACGAGCGGCCAACACAGCCGTTGACGAGTGGCGTTTGGAAGGGCGACTGGACCAGTGACGACAAGCTGACGGCCATCGAGCGAATCCAGTTGAACCAGTCTGACGTGATCTCGTTCCACAACTACGACGCGCCCGCCAAGCTGAAAGCGCGCATCGATTCGCTTCGGCGCTACAATCGCCCGATTCTCTGCACGGAGTACATGGCGCGCGGCAATGGCAGCACCTTCGAAGGGTCGCTGCCAATCGGCAAGGCCGAGGGCGTGGCTATGATCAATTGGGGCCTGGTGCAAGGGAAGACGCAGACCCACCTACCGTGGGATTCCTGGAAACGGGCCTACACCGACCGCGAACCGGCGATCTGGTTCCACGAAATCTTTCGGCCCGACGGTTCGCCGTACAAGCCGGAGGAAGTCGAGTTCATTCGCAAAACGACCGCCCGCTAGCCGCGCAAGTCGTAGCAGAGCAGCCGAGGCGTCGAGCCTTTGATGGCGTCCCGGCTGTGTTGCACGACGTAAAGCAGGCCGCGAGAGAGCACCGGCAGCGACCACGTCTCTCGGGCCGCAAAAAGCCAAGAGCGCGAAAGTTCTTTGTGACCGCTCGGAGTCAGGTCCATCCACAGTAAGTGGCCGAGCTCGCCCAGTACTAAGAAACGTCCGTCGACGCGGAGTAGACTCCCGCGATACGTGCTCATTTGTTGCTCGCGGGATTGATCGCCCACCGTGAATTTTTCCATCCACTCCGGGTTCGTCCGCCAGACCACCTTGCCCGTTTTGGCCTCGACACAGGCCAGCGAGGCATCGGGTTCGTTTCGCCCATCGAAGCCGTATAGGTAGCCGTCCTGATGGATCGGGGTATTGAAGTGGAGCCCGAACTCCGGACTCGTCCACATCAGTTTCGGTTTGAAGTCCGGAGTGATTTCGAGCATTGCTCCGCCGGTTTTGTAACTGGCCGAGATGAAGACTTGGTTGCCGAAGATGACCGGGCAGGAGGCGTTGACCGACTCATAACTCTTGCTCCGCCACGGATAAGTGAAATCAATTGCGCCGGTGGCCGGGTTCAGGCAGATGAGGCCGCCGGTCGGCGGTCGGCTCTCGCCGCCGGCGAAGGCGAACACGCGGGATTGGCCGTGGACGATGGCCGGAATGGGCGAGGCGTACCCGCCGCCCCATTCTTTACCGGCCCCCCAAAGCTGCTTCCCGGTCTTCTGATCGAAGGCGACCACGGTGGGCCCGCCGGGCGCGCCGACGATTACGATTAAACGACCGTCGAGGGCGAGCGGCGTGGAAGCGACGCCGAAAAAATCTTGCGGTACTTTGAACTCTTGAAGAAGATCGTGGCGCCAAAGCACCTTGCCTGAGGCCAGTTCCAGGCAGTGCAACTTGCCTTCGGCTCCGACGACGAACACGCGGCCGTCAGCGATCACCGGGCTCGACCGCGGGCCGTTGTTATAGCCGTAACGGTCTTCAAACGCGGTCGGGTAGGCGAACTGCCATTGGCGATCGCCGGTCTCTGGGTGCAGGCATTCAACAATCTCTTGCGGCCCCTGGCGATGCAGGAACACCAGGCGATCGCCGACGATGGCCGGCGAGCTGTAGCCGGTGCCCTTCGGCATCTCCCAGACAAGCGGAGGGCCAGCCGCCGGGAAGCGCGGGCGTAAACGCGTCTCCAGAGACGTGCCGTTGTGCCGCGGGCCGAGGAAGCCCGGCCAGTCTTCGGTCTTGGCTTGCGGCGACAGAGGCGTCAGCTTTTGCCGAGGCGCGGCGAGCAGGGGGAGCGCGGAAAGAAGCAGCGAGCGGCGTTGCATAATCGACCCCTATTCTCTCACCTCAAAAGCGGTGGGAGAATAGAAAGTTATGAGTCAGCTTGCGCGGATTGGGGTGGCGATTGATGCCGATTTGCTCGCATCGTTCGACGGCCTTATCGAAAAACAGGGTTACGAGAACCGGTCAGAGGCATTTCGGGACTTGATCCGAGATCGATTGGTCCGCGCTGAATCCGAGCAGCCGAATAAGGAGGTGGTGGGAACCTTAACGCTGGTCTACGACCATCACCAACGCAATCTCACCGAAAAGATCACCAACCTGCAGCATGATCACCACGGGGTGGTCGTCTCGACGCTTCACGTGCATCTGGACCATCACAACTGCCTGGAAGTGCTGATTTTGCGAGGAAAATCGAAGGTGGTGCACCAATTGGCGGACCTGCTCGTCAGTATCAAAGGCATTCAACACGGCCAGTTGGCGGTGACCGCGGCCGAGATCGGCCAAAAGCCGAAAAAGTAGCCATCCGATTGGCCAGCGGCAACGTATCCCTCAGCATACGAATTGCCTGATCGTGCTACGATCAGAATTCCGCAGGAGACCCAATGAAAACGGTAGGTTTGAGCTTGGTATTGGCCGGGGCGGCGGTGGCCCATTTTTCGTGGATCGCGCCGATGAGTCCAACGCTCGAAGTAGGCGCAACGACCAAGGTTCAGTTCGGCACCGGGCACGCGTTGGGGACGAGTGAATCGGCGCTGCCGCTCGACGATTTGAAGGCTTATGTGTTAACGCCGTCGGGCACCCGAGTCCCACTGACGGTGGAGAAGAACGGCTTGTGGCTAGGGGCGGAGTACGCCGTAAAAGAGGCCGGGCAACATCGATTGGTATTCAGCCAGGAACGGGGGGCCCGGAGTCGCACCCCGAAGGGCGTGAAGGACGGCGGCCGGGACAAAAACCCCGACGCAACGCAGGCGTTCCGCACGGTGCGCACGGCGGTCGCTTATGCCTTTACCGCCGGGTCTAAGATGGACGCAAAAGCAGTCGGGATCGATTACGAACTGGTGCCGCAGCGCACTGAAAAGTCAATTACGATCACCTTGTTGCGCAACGGAAAGCCCTGCCCGGGCGGTGAGGTGGCGATTTCTTGGGCCGGCAAGAAAGAGGTACTACTCGGAAACACAGGAGCGGACGGTAAGATCACTTATGCAATTCCGGTCGGAGCCGCGGGGGCGTTCGTCGTCTTGGCCGAACAGCGTGTGGCAGCGGCTAAGGGTGCCAACTACGACACCGACAACTACGAGACTGCGCTCTACCTGAACTGGTAAGCCGATGCATATCGCTGATGGAATTCTGCCGACCGCATGGTGTGCCGCTGGGCACGCTGTGGCATTGGGAGCGGTGGTGTGGCTCGGGCGACGGGTGGAGCCGTGGGAAGTGGCGCGAATGGGGATGATGTCGGCCACTTGTTTCGTGGTCTCGATGATCCACTTCCCTCTGCTGGGAACGTCGGTGCACCTGGGGCTTTTCGGGTTGACTGGCATTCTGCTCGGCGGTCGATCGTTTCCCGTGATTTTCACGACGCTGCTGTTTCAAGCCCTGCTTTTCCAACACGGCGGCCTGCTCTCGCTCGGCGTGAACGCCTTGAACATGGGCGTGGGTGCGCTGGTGGCTGCGTTCGTCTGGAAAGCCTCTGCGCTGCCGGACTCGATTCGCGGTGCTCTGGCGGGCTTCCTGGGGGCCATCTTGCCAGCTCTGCTGCTGGTTGCGGAGTTCCAGGCAGTGGGCTATGGCAAAGGGTTTGCGGCCATTGCGGGTATTTATCTCGCAGTCGCGGGCGTTGAAGCGGCGCTGACGGTTTCGGTTATCAGCTTCTTCCGCCACGCGAAACCGGCGCTGCTGGAGAGCCGGTGAGACTAGCGTTCGCCGGGCTGCTGCTGGCCGGAGCGTTGCTTGCGCATGACCTAAGCGTAGGGCAGCGCCAGGAAGGCGGGGCCGTGATTCTAACAGCGATCTACGGCGGCAGCGAGCCTGCTGCGTTCTGCCAGGTTTCGGTTCGGGCACCTGGCAAGCCTGATGCGGAGTATCAAACCGGCCGAACCGACGCGCGCGGCCGCTTCGCCTTCGTGCCCGAAGGAACCGGGGATTGGCGAGTGGTGGTGGATGATGAGATGGGCCACCGATTGGAATTGACGGTTCCGTGGAGCGGGTCGGCCTACGGCAGGCCGACCGCGGCAGAGCAGCCGGTTTGGCAGAAGGCGCTGACCGGCGCGTCTCTACTGCTCGGGCTGACGGGACTATGCCTTTGGTGGCGTGTGCGCGGGCAGCTATGAGCGGTCGGCGACCACGGAACACAGGACGCTCGATGAGTTCGCTCGATCACCGGGCCAAGCTCTTCGCCAGGATCGACGCGGCAACCCTTCCAGGGGCGGCTCTTTCGGAAGGTCGGCAATTCCAGGCTCTGACGACGTTGCAACCTTGGCAGCGAATACGGGTGGGGCAATGAGCGGTCGATTGCTGATCGCCGAAGGCTGCCGTTGGGTGCCAGTCGATAGCCGGGCCAAGATCGACGCGCCAAGCATTGCAGAGGCGGCCCTTTCGGAAGGTCGGCAATTCCAGGCTATGACGACGTTGCAACCTTGGCAGCGAATACGGGTGGGGCAATGAGCGGTCGACTGCTGATCGTCGAAGACTGCAGTTGGGTGCCAGTCGATAGCCGGGCCAAGATCGTCGGCTTGATGGGCGCGGCGCTGGCGGTGTCGGCCGCTCCCAGCGTGGTGGTGCTCGGGATTCAACTGGGGCTGATCGCGGGTGTGCTTCTAGTCAGCCGGTTGTCGCTGAAGTGGGCGCTGCAACGATGTGCGTTGGTGACCCCGTTTGCGGCGATGATGGCGGCATTCCTGGCCTTTGAGCGCGCGCCAGACTACGCGCCGTCGTTGCTCGTGCTGGGCAAGGCGTACGGCTCCGTGTTGGTATTAGGAATACTCATCGCCAGCACCTCCGTGCCGGACCTCGTGACCGGATTGCAGCGGTTACGGTTCCCCGCCGTTCTCGTCGTGACGGCCTCGTTCACCTACCGTTATGCCCAATTGCTCGAAGACGAATGGGCGCGGATGGCGCGCGCAAGGTTGAGCCGCAGCGGTCGTAGTGCGGGCGAGGCGGCGTGGGGTTCGCGGTTCGCGGCGTTGTTCTTGCGGAGTTGGGATCGGGCGGAACGGGTAGCGGCGTGTATGGCGGCGCGCGGCTTCGACGGTTCGATGGCGGACGGGTCAGGCAGTGCCTTCGAAAAGCGCGATTGGATGTTTGCCGGATCGCTCTTGCTCGTGACGGTACCCTTGCTTTGGCGGCCCTAGATGCACTACTCGTCACTTAACAAACATTTTAATGCTATTTCGTTTGAAACAAGAGGGCTGGAGAATGTTACGAACCGTTGCCAAGTTGCCCGCCGGAAGTCGAATCACGGATTACATCGTTTTGGTGTGGTGGCGAAGACATTCCCCTTGGAACAAATTCGCGCGGCGCTGGCTGCAACCAAGAGAAAGAGCGTGCGCCAGCGCGATCTGCCGGGCCATGTGACCGTCTACTAGGTCATCGCGCTGGCATTGTACACGTTGTCTGTTGGAAGGAATCCAATGGCTGGCTGGCCCGGCTGCCATCAAAGTGACCGGCAGTTCCGGGATCTCGCAGGCGCGGACCAGACTGGGCTGGGAGCCACTTCGGCAGTTACACGATGAAGTACTTAAGCCGATTGCGGTAGCGGCTACGAATCGCCAATGGCGTCTGGTAAGCCTGGATGGCAGCACACTGGATGTGGCCGATGAGAAGGGCAATGACGAAGCGTTCGGGCGGCCCGGATCGGGCAAGGGCAAGAGTGCATATCCGCAGATTCGCTTCGTGTCGTTGGTCGAGAACGGCACCCACGTCCTGTTCGGCAGCCGCCTGGCGGACGGACTACGCCGCCAGCGAGATCATACTGATTGG
>JANXMS010000010.1 GCA_025354525.1 Acidobacteriota bacterium | reverse complement strand
ATCGGGCCTTGTAGCGATTTCCAAGGGCGGTGGGAGGAGGGTGAAAACCTGCTTTTGGTTTTCCTCGCTTTCCACGGTCCGCCATTTCCACGGCCGATTTCGGGGACCAAGTCCGCTTGCTCGCCTCCCGCCGACGAATTTTCACTAACGCTTCTACCCACGTCAAACAGCGAAGAGCCCATTATCAGTGCCTGACGAAAACCTGGGAGTTGAGGAATCGGCTAGGTATGAGAAGCTCTGCCGTCTTCAGGAGCTTGTCTTCGGCAGTAGGCAAGTGACGCCCTGATCGCCAACGCACCGCTAAATTAACCGAAATATGCATGATTTCCTATCATGCATATCGATCCGAGAGACTCCTGCCAAGTTTCCTACCCCAACCTCCCTTTCCGGATAATCCCCTCCATCACATCCCCAAACGTATCAATCTTCTCCAACGTCGAAAACACATTCGGCGTAATTCGCTGATACTCCCCCGCCCTCACAATCGCCACCGTCAATATCCGATGTTTCTCGAGCCAAAACTTCGCTAACTCCGGCGCCTTAAACCCCGCCACCAAATTCAACCCAATCGCGCAGCTCTGCTCCGGATCATCGCTCGTCAACATCCTCACCCCTGGCAAATTCCGCAATCTTGCCATCCACCTCTTCCGTGGCTACCGAAACCGCGCCGCCTTCCGCGCCACCCCAATCGACTCTTGAAACGTCAACGCCTCGGTGATAGCATTCCGCGGTGAAGCGGGATGCGTCCCAATCTTCTCAAACTTCCGAATGTTGTTGTCGAGATGCTTCCCCGCCCCCATCAACGGCCAAATCTCCCCAATCTTCTCCTTCCGCACATACAACAACCCCGTCCCCACCGGTGCCAACACCCACTTATGCAAACCCGTCCCGTAGTAATCACAATCCAACTAATCCCGCGTAAGTGGAAACTGCGCAAACGCATGTGCCCCAACCACGACCGTCTCAACTCCCCGCTCCAGCGCCATCTGGCAAATCTTCCGCACCGGAAACACCTGCCCCGTCCGATTCGTCACGTGGCGAATGTGGATCACCGTCGTCTTCGGCGTAATCGCCCGCTCGATCCGATTCCGCCAAATCATCCAGCGACGGCGGCAGCACCGGAAACGGAATCTGCTTCAGCACAATCCTTTCCCGCCGCCCCCACTACTCCCACGTTGCGATCATCCGGCTCACCGCCCGCCTTCAAATCCATGCCCAGTTGCACGATCTCCACGGCTTCCGAAGCATTCCGCGTACTCTCCATCTCCTCGGTGTCACAGCCAAACGACCGCGCAAAACCCCGCCGGACCGTCTCAATCTCCGGCCCCAACACCCCCATATAAAATGTAAAGGCCCCATATTCGAGATCTCAAGATACCGCTTCTCGGTTTCCATCACAATCTTCGGCGACGGCGAAACGCCCCCGTGGCTCAGGGTAATCAAATTCCGTTCCACGCTGAAAGCGTGTCGGATGTTCAGCCAGAAACGGCTACAAGGCCGCCAGCCCAAGTGAGATTCTTGAACAAGGCACGGCGTTGCATTCATCTAAGATAAAATATGCGCCCGTTCTTTGCTTTTCTCGCCTGCGCCGTCGCCCTCTTACCCCAAGACACCAAGCCATCTACCCCGGCCACCGTCCGCGAAAAGTACACCAAATACCAGTTCGAAATCCCCATGCGCGACGGCATCAAACGCCTCACCACCGTCTACGTTTCCAAGGACGCCGCCAAAAGCCCCTACCCCATCCTCCTCCAGCGCACCCCTTCTTCCGTCGGCCCCTCCCAAAGAAGGCTATATCGTCGCTTACCAGGACGTCCGCTGCCGCTACCTCTCCGAAGGCACTTGGGCCGAACTCCGTCCTCACAACCCCTCCAAAAGCTTCCGCGACACCGACGAATCCACCGACACCTACGACTCTATCGAGTGGCTCACCAAAAACATCAAAAACAACATTGGCAAAGTCGGCATGTGGGGCATCCCCATCCTGCCCTCCGCGCCGCCTCCCCCAAGCTCCCGTCACCGACTACGACCTCGGCGACGACTCCTATCACAACGGCGCCTTCATCCTCGCCGCCAACTTCGGCTTCTACCAAAGCTTCGTCGAACGCAAAGGCGACCCCGCCCGCCGCCTCCCCCCCTTCCAGTTCAAAGCCTCCGACGGCTACGATTTCTACCTCGGCATGGGCGGGTTCGGTAACGCCAACGAAAAATACTTCAAAAACTCGAACCCCTACTGGCTCGAAAACATCTGCAACACCACCTACAACGACTATTAGAAAGCTCGCTGCATCTGGCGGCACCTCAAAGCCATCAACACCGTCGGCGGCTGGTTTGACGCCGAATACGCCCAATGCCCCCTCCGCACCCGCGCCTTCATGCAGAAGAATTCGGCGCCCGCCAACAACACCCTCGTTATGGGCCCCTGGACCCACTGCAGTTGGGCTCGCGGCGATGGCGACACCGCCGACAACCTCCACTTTGGCTCCAAAACCGCCGTCTGCTACCGCGAACCCATCGAATTTGCCTTCTTCCATTACCCTCTCAAAGCCAAAGGCGACGGCAAGTTCCCCCGCGCCTGGGTCTTCTCGGCCGGTCGCAACGAATGGCAGCAGTTCGCCCAAGGGCCCTCCCGCAGAAGCTCAACCCAATCCCCTCTACCTCGCTGCCAACCACCAACCCGCCTGGCAGCCCGACTCGACCGCCGGCTTCGACGAGTACATCAGCGATCCCAACAAACCCGTCCCCTCCCTCGGCTACACCAACCTCGGCAAGGCTCGCGATTACAGGACCGAAGACCAACGTTTCGCCTCTCAGCGTCCTGACGTTCTAATCTTTGAGACGGAACCCCTCAAAGAGGATCTCACCATCGCCGGCCCCATCGACGTCTACCCCGGCGACTTCCCGCCCTTCATCGACAAAAAACCCACGAAAATGGGCGGTTGCCAACAACTCGTCCGCGGCAAACCCTTCCGCGGCAAGTTCCGCAGAAGCTTCGAAACCCCTGCCCCCTTCGCCCCCAACCAACCCGATCGCATCGAGTTCCTCATGCCCGACGTCTACCACGCCTTCCGCAAAGGACACCGTCTCCTCGTCCAGGTTCAAAGCTCCTGGTTCCCCCTCACCGACCGCAACCCCCGGAAGCTCATGGACATCCCCAAAGCCCTTTCCGCCGACTTTACCAACGCCACACAACGCGTTTACCACAGTAACACTAACGGTTCGAAACTGATTCTACGGATAATCCCCGCCGTAATGTAAGGTTATTCATTGCCTTCCGTGGCAATCCGGTTTAGCATGAGGGTTTACTATGTGGAAACGTCGCGACCGCGAAGAAGAACAACCCTCTCGATCAACTCCTGATCCCGCCAAGGAAAACACGCCTTTGTCTACCACCCCCGCCGTCCGCTCCTATGAACCGGAGGCCCCCCGCGGCGTTGCCACCATCGGCAAAGCCGTCTATATCAAAGGCCAGATCATCGCCCGCGAAGATCTCATCGTCGACGGCTCGGTCGACGGTACCATCGAAGCCCAGGAACACCGGGTCACCATCGGCCCCAACGGCAAGGTAGCCGCCACCATCAAAGCCCGCCACATCATCATCCAGGGCCAAATCACCGGCAACGTCGAAGGGACTGAAAAGGTGGAAATTCGTAATGGAGCCAAACTCCTTGGCGACGTGAAAACCGTCAAGTTCGTCTGCGAAGAAGAAGGAACCATTAACGGCTCCGTCAGCAGCCTCCGCCCCGAATCGAAGCCCGCCCCGGCCGTTGAGCCCAAGGCCGCCCCCGCCCCGACTACGGCCCAACAAACCCCCAATCCAACCGACCACAAGAAATGAGCGCTGTCCTGGATAAGCTGCGGAAGCTCTTCCAACCCGACGAGAACCCGCCCCCCCTACCATCCTACCGGCCGCCGCCTGTCCAGCCTTCGGCACCCATCGAGTTGACCCGCCCCTCTAATGGTCTCGACCAATTCTTCCTCTTTCTCGACGGCCAGGATCGCCTGAAAGTCCTGGACCTCTGCGGTGCGCCCGCCACTACGGAGTTTCTTTTTCAGCAGGATCACATCCCCCGCCCCGACCCGTTCTACCGCGCTCTCGAACTCGCCTTCGGCAACGGCCCCGGCTACCTCGAACGCCAACTCGAACCCGACCGCGTCGACATCTTTGTCGAGCACACCCTCGGTCACAAAGAAGGCGAATTCGACGCCGTCCTCCTCTGGGATTCGCTCCAATACCTCCGCCCCGAACTCCTCGAGCCGGTTCTGGAACAAATTTTCGCCATCACCCGCCCCGGCGCACCCCTTCTAGCCGTCTTCCACGCCGACGAACGCATCGAAGAACTGCCCGTCTTCTCCTTTCAAGTCCAAGGCCGCAACACCCTCTTTCTAGCCGAAAAAGACCGCCGCCGCCCCGCCCAGCACTTCAACAACCGGATGATCGAAAAGATCTTCAAGAATTTCGCCTCCACCAAGTTCTTCCTCGCCCGCGACCAGCTCCGCGAAGTCCTCATCCGCCGCTAGCGGCTGTTCTGGTTTCCATTTTCATAGTTATCACCAGTATAAAATGTTAATATCGGAACTGCCCCTGCGGGACCTCGAAAGGTCGGCGAGCAGGACTCTCAGCGAAAAGGGAATAGTAGGCACCCTAAAATCGGGTCGAGTGGCCGGGATTTTGGCTCGGCCACCCTCCCACACCCCCGGACATGCGGTTTTCCGCATCCGGCGGTTGAACCCGGCGGCGTTAGGTCACCGCAAGA
>JANXMS010000628.1 GCA_025354525.1 Acidobacteriota bacterium | reverse complement strand
TTGCAAAAGCGCAGGTAATAGGTCGCATTCGTCTTCGGCGGCTCGCCGGGGGGCCAGTTCTAATCGCCGCCGCCCCGCGGGTCCACCACCTGGCTCGGGCGCTTAGGCGACGAGGCGGCGTAGCTCGCGGTACCGTCGGGGTGTCCAGCGGGAGAAGCGATTGCAAAAGCGCAGGTAATAGGTCGCATTCGTCTTCGGCGGCTCGCCGGGGGGCCAGTTTCAATCGCCGCCGCTGCCCGGGTCCACCGCCTGGATCGGGCGCTTAGGCGACGAGGCGGCGTAGCTCGCGGTACAGGTTGTGAACGAAGGCGACGTTGTCGCTTTGGATGTAGTGCATCGGGGCCCCCATGCGGGAAAAACTCTTGCAAAAGCGCAGGTAATAGGCCGCATTCGTCTTTAGCGGCTCACCTTGCGTCCAGTCCCATCCGCCGCCGTCTTGCAGGTCCACGACGTAGATCGAATGGTCCCGCACGATGGGCCGATCCGCGCCTAGGCGTAGGTTGTTGACGTTGCTCAGCGTCTTCTCGAACACTTGCGGCGCCATGATCGCCGAACCCACCGACAGCACCACGCCGCCGTCGAGCCCTTCGACGGTATCGCCCAATAGCCGAAAATCGAGCCCCGCCGCGCGGCCCACCACCGCGCCGTTGAAGGCCGGATGGTTGGCGATGATGTCGTAGCCGATGCCCGGATGAACCGTGGCCGGAACGCCGTGGCGAAAGGCGTGATACAGAATCGACGCATGCTTCCAACGGTGGTCGACGGCCACCCGACCGGACGGCATTCCGGCGGCCAGGAGTTCCGCCCGCGCCGCCGTCAGCGGGTGCCGGGGCTCTTCGCGGATGAGACGCTCGAGCGCTTCGGGCGAGGGGAGGGTAACGCCGTCCTCGGCGATGAATCGGCCTAACGCCACGCCGTAGCCTTCGCCGCGGAGCGCACCGGCGTACAAAGCTAGATGGAGATTGCGACCGGTCTCGTCCCAGGATCCGAAGGTCCCGGTGGCGACGTTCTGCTCCACGCTTTCGGTTGATCGGCCGAGCCAAGCGTACTCCCAATCGTGGATGGTCCCCGCGCCGTTGGTGGCGATGTGAGTGATCCAACCGTTGGCCATCATCTCGTCCAGGATCAACGCCGCACCGTTGCGGAGCAGATGCGCGCCGTAGAAGAGCACGACGGCCGCTCCTCGGCCCCGCGCCGCGGCGACGGCTTGAGCACAGGCCTTCACTCTCTCGGGGGCGGCAGCGGGCTCACTGGCTGGGTCGATCAGGATATCCTCGACGCGGGTTAAGCTGTTGCGTTCGGCCAGCGGGAAGACCCGCAATTTCGTCCAATCTTGCTGCATCCAATCTTCATGATACGCTGGCCGCAGGTGCCATGATACGCTGGCGCAATGCGCTCTTTGCTCGCTTTTCTATTGGCTCCGCTTGCTTTGCTGGGCCAGGACGCGGCCATCGCCGCCGCCATGCGGAAGATGATCGACGCGCAGGAGGTGCCGGGCGCCGTCACGGCCATCGCGACGCGAACCGGCGTGACCCATCTGGCCGCTATCGGCAACGTCAAGACGGACTCGATTTTCTGGATCGCGTCGATGACCAAGCCGATCGCCGGCACGGCCATTCTGATGCTGCAGGAAGCGGGTAAGCTCTCCGTCGACGACCCGGTGGCCAAGCACATCCCCGCGTTTTCGAAGTACCCCGGAATCACGATCAAGCATCTGATGACGCACTCGTCCGGCCTGGCCGAGGCCACCCCCGCCGAGTGGGCCGCCGCGCGAAAGCTGGGCGATCTGATCCCGGCTTACCTCAGCAAGCCGTTGCAGTTTCCGACGGGCAGCCAGTGGAAGTACTGCCAGTCCGGCATCAACACGTTGGGGCATCTGGTGGAAGTTGCCTCGGGGATGCCGTTTGATAAATTTGTCGCTAGGCGCTTGCTCAAGCCGCTCGGCATGAAGGACACGACCTTTTTCCCCACGGCGAAACAGAAGGCACGGCTGGTGGCACCGGTGCGACGAGATAAGGACACCGGAAAGTTGGTGGCCGCCGCGCTGCCCGTGGGGTTTGACCCGGAGCGGTTTCCCGCCGCCAACGGTGGGCTGTTCTCCACCGCCTCCGACTATCTCCGCTTCCAGCGGATGATCTTGAACCAAGGGACGCTCGATGGCAAGCGGTACCTGAAGCCGGAGTCGGTTCGGCAGATGACGACGGTTCAGTCGGGCGACTTGAAGACCGGGTTCACGCCGGGGCACGCTTGGGGGCTTACGTGGTGCGTCGTGCGAGAGCCGCAGGGCGTCACGGCGATGCTGAGCCCGGGGTCGCATGGCCATGGCGGGGCTTACGGCACGCAGGCCTGGATCGACCCGACGAAGGGGGTGGCGCTGCTGCTTCTCGTCCAGCGAGCGGGATTTGCCAACTCCGATGATTCGCCCGTCCGGATGGCGTTTCAGCAGGCGGCGGTGGGCAACTGATCCGGTGGTTGGCGGTGATGACGGCGGTGGCATTCGGCTGCGTGGCGTACCCGATGTACGTGATCCGGCCGTTTCGGGCGCAAGGGGCCACCGAGTTGGCGGTCGCCTTGGAAGTCCGCGCCTGGGGGCCAGTATTGGCCATCGCATGCGCGGTGGCGAGCTTGGCGCTACTGCTTCGTTTTTGGAGTCGGATCCATAAAGCGGCGGTGGTCCTGCCGCTGTTGACGACGCTGTTTGCGGCGGCGGCGCAGGTGAACATCTTCGAGCGCATGTTTCGGCCGATCGACACGTTAGGCACGCTGCCGGCGAGTCAGGCGCAGGTTGACGAGGACGATATGGTGCTGGCGGTAACGTTCGGGGCGGTGTCCCGGGCGTATCCGATTCGCATGCTGGGGTACCATCACATCGCCAACGACTGGGTGGCGGGGTCGCCAGTGGTGGCGACGTATTGAACGCTCTGTCACACGGGTCTCGTGTGGAAAAGGGAAATGGATGGACGCCCTTTAACGTTCCATCTGGCCGGCATCAACAACCAGAATTTTTTGATGCGGGATGAGGAGACTGGTTCGTTTTGGCAGCAAATCAGTGGTTTAGCCGTTTCGGGTCCGCTGAAGGGTCGGCAGTTGGAGCTCGTCCATTGTGACGAGTTGAGCTTCGGGCTGTGGCGGCAGGAACATCCGGATGGGACGGTGTTGAAACCGGTGGCGGCCAGCGCGGGCCAATACGAAGATAAGGACTGGGAGACGGCGGTGGGCCGCATGCGCACCGTCGTCGACACCACGGCGACGGGCCGGCAACCGCGGGAGCTGATGCTCGGCCTGACGCACGGAGGCCCCAGCCGCGCTTATCCGCTAGCCCGGGTGCTGGCGGAAGGGCTGGTGATGGACCAAGGCATAATGTTGGTGGTGGGGCCGGATGGGCGCTCTGTACGGGCCTTCGCGGTGGACTCCGATTTCTATCTAAGGCCGGAGACCGGGGAACTGATGGACGCCGCGACGGGGTCGACGTGGAACTTCCGCGGCTGTTCGGCGGACGGGCGATGCCTGAAAGCGGTTCCGGTGATCAAAGACTATTGGTTCGATTTGCAGCGGTATCATCCCGAAACGACGGTTTTCACTCGCTAGTGCTGAGACCGCTTGAAAGGGTTTCATTCGCATCCAACGGTTTTTCGTGCGGTTTTTCTATCGAACTGCCGTAATTGATTAGCGGCCTCCGTCTCAATAGAATCAATGGTTTCCGTAGCGCCCTGCGAGCCTTTAGCATGATTTCGCGGGGCACTTTGCGACACAAATTCCAAAAACGCTAGGAAACGGGCAAAGATCTGGCGGCGAAAGGTCCCGAAACCCGCTAATCAAGTACGAACTGCCAATTGATCTTGGTAGCTGCTTTGTTAATACGGCGATGGTCGAAATGATTTATGAAAACTGTTTCCAACGGTCAGAGCGCTAGGCCAAGATTTCGTCGTGGATGCCGGAGATCATCAGCAGGCGGCATCCGCCCCGGGAGGTGATGAAATTGTGAATGGAGTCGGCGGCGGCAACCTGAAAATCGCCCGTCGTGAGTTCGAGCGAGGCGGTCGAGACGTCTCCTGAGAGCACGAGGCACTGTTCGGCGACGGTGTGCCGGTGGGAGGGATACTTCGCCCCCGGCTCGAATGTCAAGATTGAGGTGACGGTGCAGGCAATGCGGTCGATGTGGAGCACCTCAACACTGACGCCGGGATAGGGAGTGGGGCGGGTGGAGTTCTGGGATTGGCGGATGACGCGAAATCCGGAAGGCAGCGGCGCGGGGGGCAGCAGCGATTCGACGATATCGAGAAACGTTTTGGCTTCAACCATGGCGATTGGGTCACAAGCGGCGAGAAGGGATTCAAAGGCGTCGCGTTCTTCGGGACTGAGGTCGCCAATTGCGTAGCGCAGAGCTTGATCTTCGATCAACTCTCGGTTCAAACAGCGACTCCTTGGGAGATAGGACGGGGCACAGGCATCTGCTCGCGTAATTTTAGCAGGCCGAGGCGTATCCGCGTTTTGACGGTCCCGAGCGGGAGGCCGGACTTGACGGCGACATCGGCGTGGCTGAGGCCTTCAAAGAACGCAAGATGAATCGCTTCGCGCTGCTCAGCGGGAAGTTGTTCGAGCGAGACGCGGATGGAACGACTGGTCTGTTTGTCGACCGCGAGGCTTTCCGGGCTGCTGGCGGGAGCCGAAGGGTGTTCGGGCAGATGCTCGTGGATTTCGATTACGCGGGTTCGGGTGGCGATGATCCGCCACCGATCAAGAGCACGGCTTCGAGCCATCATTGCGATCCAGGAACGGGCGTTGCAGCGGACGGGGTCATAACATTTTGCCAACTTCCAGACCTGCTGAAAGACGTCATTGACGACCTCTTCCGCTTCTGCGTGGTTGCGGACGACCCGGGCCACAATTGTTGTCACGTAACG
Organism: Acidobacteriota bacterium; assembly: GCA_025354525.1. Taxonomy (GTDB): domain Bacteria; phylum Acidobacteriota; class Terriglobia; order Bryobacterales; family Bryobacteraceae. The sequence continues at coordinate 31,836 of JANXMS010000628.1, read as the reverse complement.
CCCGGCCTGCGCATGGAGTTCAGAAAGCGCGGCAGGGTCTCCCGCAGCGATCCGGCTGATCAGGGCGTTCCATTCGCAATGCGGCGTCAGGTCTCCTCTGGGTATGGCACTCACTCCGTGTTCGGATGCATTCATTCAGTGAGATAGATCATATAATCCCTGAGAGTGTTCGCGTCGGTCGGGCCGAAATTGTTGGCCGACGCGCCGGGTGGACTTAATCGGTCAGATACATCATGTAATCCAGGATCGAAGTCATGTCGGAAGGGGAGAATTTATAAGCCGGCATGATGGTGCCGGGCGATTTAGTTTCCGGGTCGACGAAGTGTTCTTCCATCCACTTGCGATCCCAACGCTTGGCGACTCCGTTCAGCGGGGGGCCGGTTTTCATGCCAACGCCGTTGATGAAGTGGCAGGCGCCGCAGTTGTTCTGCTGGTAGACGAGCGCCCCGGCGACCAGGTTTTGGGGGATGGCGTGGAGACTGGAGACGTTGTCGTCATCCAACTTGGGAAGGAAGCTGGCGAGTTGCTTCCATTGGATCTCGCGCATGGAGCGACCGGCTTCGCCGCTGGCATCTTTGAAGTGCTTCACGAGCCAGTCGCGATCCCGCAGAACGGCGATGTCGGCCAAGTTCGGACCGGGGCGGGATTCGCCGGGGCTTGACGCATGGCATTTCCAGCAATCAGCGCGGCGGAAGTTGCCGACGGCCGCCATCTCTTCCGCCGAAAAGCCCTTCCAGGCGTCGCGATGAGGGGTAGAAGAAAGCGCGGCCGCGGTGAGCCCGCCCCAGCCGATCACAGCCAGCAGCAGGACGCCGATGGCTCCGGTGCGCTGGCGGAGGCGAATGGCCTTCCTGCGGTCGATAAACGGCGTCAGGAAAAGCAGCAGCACGGCGATGCCCGGCAGCACCATGCTGCCGACGATTTCGAGCGGCCCTTCGAAATACTTCAGGACTTCGAACAGGAAGAGGAAGTACCACTCGGGACGCGGGATGAAGGAGACATCCGTGGGGTCGGCGAGTTTGCCCAGCGGGACGCGAACCGCTACGGCCAACGCGAACAGAACGGCGAAGGTCGCGAAGATCGCGACGGTGTCCTTAAAAACTTGGCGGGGGTAAAACTTGATGGGCGGAGCGGTTTCCACCGGGGCCGGGGCGACGCCATGAAGGCGGACCAGATAGACGTGGAGGAAGAGGAGCAGCGCCGTGACGGCGGGAAGGATGAGCACGTGGGCGCCGTAGAAGCGGGCGAAAGTGACCGCTCCGATCTGGCCGTCCTGACTGCCGAGGAGCGCTAGAATGTATGGGCCCATCACGGGAGCTTTGGCGGCGATCTGGGTGGTGACGACGGTGCCCCAGTAGGCCCGATTGTCCCAGGGAAGCAGGTAACCGGTGAGTCCGAAGCCGAGGGTCAGAAGCAGAAGAACGACGCCGAGCATCCACGTGGCCTCGCGAGGCTTTTTATAAGCTCCCCAGAGGAAGACTTGCAACATGTGGAGGACGACGACGCAGATCATCATGCTGGCACCCCAATGATGGAGGCCGCGCATAAGCCGCCCGGCAGTGAGTTCGGTGAGGATGTAACGGAGGCTGCTGTGAGCCTCGCTCGTCGTGGACGCGTAGTTCATCGCCAGCATGATGCCGGTGAACGCCTGCACCATGAACAGGAACAGCGCGATGCTGCCGAAAACTTGGTGCCAACCGCTGGAAGCGGGGATGTCTTCATTCAGAAAGTGATGGATGCCGGATTCGAGGCCAGTGCGCTCTTCCATCCAGGCACGTGCGGATTTGATCATGACTAGGCCTTGTCGGACTGGCGAATTTCGCCTAGAAGAATCGTCGTGCCGTCGATCTTGATATCAAACCGGTCGAGGGCGCGGGGCGCGGGACCGGCGAGTACTTTGCCATCGGTGCCAAAGCTGGAGGTATGGCAGGGGCAGGCGAAGTTCTTGGCCGCACCGTCCCAACTGACGGCGCAACCCAGATGAGTGCAGATCGGCGAGTAGGCGACGACTTCCTTTTCGCCGGTCTTGATCATCCAGGCGCTGGCTTTTTCCTTCACCGTTTTCCAGCCATCGCGGCGGATCCGTTCAAAAACGATCTGCTCAGGGACGTTTGGTTCAAGCTTTGCGATGTCGCCGGCGGCCACCCAGTCGGCGGGACGCTTATGCTTCGAGCCACCAAGGAGATAGCCAGCCGTGGGCAGGGCGAGCGCAGCGGAGATGATCCCCATCAGGCCGGTGATGGATGCGACGAGAAAGCCGCGGCGCGGCTCCGTAGGTGAAGACGACTTCATATTGCTCAAGTATAAATCGGATTCAATTGACCGGATTGTGAAATTTTTGGCCGGGAAGCAGAGCTTCCAAGTGTGCCCGGATCTTCGATGGCTGGGCCCAGAGGTTCGAATTTTCGAGGGCGTCGGTCTGGAGGTCGAATAATTGGGGCTCTTTCTCGAAGCCGTCGATGAGCTTGTAGCGACCATCCCAAACGAGGCGCCAGCCTTCGAGGGCCGAAACGACGTGGGATCGGTGTACCTTCGTGCGCCCGGCGAGGAGCGGGCGGAGCGAGCGGCTGTCCATACCGGCTGGCTTCTTCCCGTCGGCGTAGTCGAGGAACGTGGCGGTAAGATCGTGGAGCGAGACGAGAGCATTGGACTCGCCCCGGGCTTTGACACCGGGGCCGGCTGCGACCATAGGGATGCCGATGGAGGCTTGATACGGGACGTGTTTGCCCCAGCGATTGTGGTCGCCGAGCATCTCGCCATGGTCGGACGAGAAGATAACGACGGTGTTGTCGAGTTCGCCGCGTTTCTCGACGGCGGCTAGAATTTCGCCGATGCCCCGGTCGATGTTTTCGCACATGGCGGAATAGTTCTGCCGGATGGCGACGTGGTGGGGGGCTTCGTACTGCGTGTTGCGATTGGGCTGGGGATAAGCTCGGTCACGGACCGTTTTCTCCATGCGGGCGGTGATATCGACGGGGCTGTGAGGGCCGGTGAAGTTGACGGCGAGATGCCAGGGCTTGTTGGCCGGAGCGGCGTTCAACAGGGTGAGCGCGTTGTCGGTGATGAAGTTGTCGCAGTAGAGCGAGTCGGGGAGAGGAGTGGGGTAGGTGCCGACGTAGCCTTTGCGGCCCTTCATATCCTTGACGTGTAGTTCGGCTTGGCCGTGGTCGTGGAGCAACTTCATGTACGGGTCTTTCGGCACCGGGACCCCGCTATTGACGGCGTCTCCTTTGCCGGCGTTGTCGATGGCGTCGGAGAAGCCCCATTCGCGAACGAGACGGCGACCGTCGAGGCCCCAGTCTTGGGTCTTCTTGTGCAGGTCGAGCTTGCCGCAGCCCATGACGTGGTAGCCGGAGTCGCGGAGGAGTTGGTAGTAGGTGGTCTGGGCGAGGGGGTAGTTGTCGGCGTTGTTGGCGACCCCGCAGTGTTGGTACGAGAAGCCGGAGGCGAGGCAGGCGCGGGCCGGAGCGCAGAGGGGGGAGGGGGTGATGGCTCGTGTAAATTTGAGCCCGCGCGCGAGTAGTTTTTCGAGGTTCGGCAGACGGAGCGGAATATTCGGCTGATCGGGCATCCAGTCCGGTCGCCATTGGTCCGGGAGCAGGAGCAGAAGATTTGGTCGGCGTGGCGCGGCGAGAGAGGCGAGGACGGTCCGGCGGGTCAGGAGACTTGGCATACATCACCAAGGCGGCGTTCGAGGGCGGCGACTTCGTCGGCGGTCAGTTTACGGTCTTCTTTTGTGAGGTAGAAAACGTCAATGGCTTTGTTGGCTTCGGTGTCGATAAGCACGACCTCGATGTTACACCCGGCGTGAGAGATGGTGGAGGCGAGATCGAAGAGGAGGCCGGGCCTGTCTTCGGCGATGATTTCGACGAGGGTGGCGTGGTCGCTGACGTCGCTGTCGAAGTAGACGGCCGGGCGGACGGTTGGCTTCGCGCGGGCGACTACGGGTCGGCGGCGGCTGGCCAGCAGCGTCGTGGCGTCGAGTTTGCCGAGCACGACGCGTTCGACGGTCTGGCGTAGGCGATCGATCTCAGGGGGGTTGAGTTCGAGGTTGCGCCCGGGATCGGAGAAGGTGAAGGAGTCGAGAACTTCGCCGCGGTGGTTGGCGAAGGCTTCGGCCTTCACGATGTCCATGCCGGATCCGGCGAGCGTACCGGCCAGCGCAGCGAAAAGCTCGGGTCGGTCGCGGGTGATGACGAGGAGGTTCCAAATGCCGCCCTGGCGGGTGAGATCGATGCCGACACCGGACTCGAGAGCACTTTCAGCGAGAGCGGCGTGCTGGGCGACTTCAGCCGCGGTGTGCGTGCGGAGGTAGCGCTGGGGAAAGCCTTCCAGAAACGGGTGAGTGGCGGCGTTGCCGATGCGGTCGGTGTCGAGTTCCTTCGTCAGTTCGCGCTGGCCGATGGCGTAGATCCGCCAAAGCTGTTCCAGCCGCCAGGGGGTCATCGAAGTGGCGTTGACGCCGCTGATGTCGGCGTAGGTCATGAGGGTGAGATAGCGCAGGCGTTCGACGGTTTGCACGCGGGAGGCGAGGTGTTCGGCGGTGGCGGGGTCGCTGAGGTCGCGCGAGTTCATGACGGAGGAGAGGGCGAGGTGCTGGTCGATGAGGAAGTGAATGAGGGGCCGGTCGTCTTCGGTGACTTGGATGCGGTCCATGATGGCGGTGGCGAGGCGCGCGGATTCCATGGCGTGCGTTGGCCCGTCGATGCCTTTGCCGACATCGTGCAGCAGGATGGCGAACAGGAGCGCGGGAACGGATTCGATTTCGCTGAGGAGGCTGGAGAAACGGTTGCGGGAGGGGTCGGCGTTTTTCTTCAGGGCGAGGAGGTTCTCCATCACGATCAGGGTGTGTTCGTCGACGGTGTAGCGGTGGTAGAAGTCGCGCACCACGAGGCCTTCGATCAACTTCCATTCCGGGACGATGGCGGCGAGCAGACCGGTGTCATGCATGGTGCGCATGGCGAGAGTGGCGTGGGGTTGCGAGAGAATTTCTTGAAGATAGTTCCAGATCGGGCCGGGCTTGGCATAGTGGGCCGCAAGCAACGGGAGGGCGGCCACAATGCGGCGTTCGGCATCGGCCGAGAGAGGCAGGCCGTGGCGGGCGGCGAAGCGGATCAGGCGGAGCGAGACGTCGGGGTCCGATTCAAGAAGTTGAGGGTTTTTGAGATGGAGCCGTTCTTTGCTGACGGAGATTTCAGAGGTGGAGAGGCGGGATCGCCATTCCCGGAACTGGCCGAAGAGGCCGCTGGGGACTAGCGTTTCGCAGACGTCGACGGCTTGCAGAACTGAGCGATGAATGCGGCGACCACTGAGGAAGTATTGGCGAACGTACTCGGCAGGAGTTAGTCCGCGCTCGGCGGCGATGGATTCCTGGAGGTCGAACTGGAGCAGGTTCTGGTCGCGATTGGCTTGGTAGTGGAGATAGCAGCGGGTGGCGTAGAGGAAGCGGATCGGTTCGGCGAGTTCGCCGAGCCAGTCGGGCATGTCGCGGGTTGAATCCTGCAGCTTGTTGAGCCAGCCGATGGCGTGAATGTCGCGCAGGCCGCCGGGCGATTCTTTGACGTTCGGTTCGAGATGATAGACGGTGCCGTGGAACTTCTCGTGGCGCTCGCGGACTTGACGGATGAGGTGTTTAACGAGCGTCTGTCGTTCGCTCGCGAAGAACTTGGGGAGGCGTTTGGCCACCTTGTCGTATTCGGCCCGGTCGCCGCAGAGGTAGCGCTGATCGAGGAGGCTGATGTTGAGTTCGACGTTTTGCGGATGGTACTGGCAGCACTCTTCTTGGGAGTGTACGGAGTGGCTGAGGCGGAGGTTGGCGTCCCACAGGGCGCGCAGAAACGCCGAAAAGGCTTCGCGGGTGACTTCGTTGTGGGGCGGGCGTTCGGTGAGAAGGAGAACGTCGATGTCGGAGTTAGGGAAGAGCTCGCGACGGCCATAGCCGCCTACGGCCAGAACCGCGATACCCGTGGGGAACACGGGCGTTAGGAACTGGTCGAAGGCGGCTTGGACGATCCGATCAAGGTCCGCCGTCCTTCGAGATAGGACCGCTTGCGGGTCCCAATTCTCGAAGAAGGCGGAGCGTATGCCGTCGAGCGGCGGGTTAGAGGGCGGATTCACCGCGTTCGTCGTTGCGGATGCGAATGGCTTCGACTACTTCGTATACGAAGATTTTGCCGTCGCCGATTTTGCCGGTTCGCGCTGCCGTCGCCAGGGCCGAGATTACCTCTTCGGACCGACCGTCGGGCACCACCATTTCTACTTTTATCTTCGGCAGAAGGTCGACCTGGTACTCTTGTCCCCGGTAGACTTCCTTGTGCCCTTTCTGGCGGCCGTGGCCGCGGACTTCGGTGACGGTCATGCCGTCAATCCCGATGGCTTTAATCGCCTCTTTTACTTCTTCCAGCTTGAACGGCTGAATAATGGCTTCGATCTTTTTCATGGTTTTCGCCTCCGTTCCTACGCTTCGAGATTGTATCCTTCTTCGCCGTGCATGCTCAGGTCGAGACCCATTGTCTCCTGTTCACTGGTCACGCGTAAGCCAACCAAAACATCGACAATCTTTAGGATTATAAAGGATCCCACGATCGCGATGCCCCACGAGATGGCGACGCCGATGAGCTGGTTAACTACCTGACCGCCGTTGCCGTCGACCCAGCCGGTGTTGATGGCATTGCCCGCGGCGTCTTTCAGCGCGTTGACTTCTTTAGTGGCGAAGACGCCGGTGAGGATCGCGCCGAGGGTTCCGCCGACGCCGTGGATGCCGAACGCATCGAGGGAGTCGTCATAGCCGAACATGGCCTTCACCTTCACGACAGCGAAGTAGCAAACGAGACCGGCGGCGAAGCCGATGATCAGGGCAGGCATCGGCTTCACGAAGCCAGAGGCCGGGGTGATGGCCACGAGGCCGGCGACGCAACCGGAGATGCCTCCCAGAATGCTGGGTTTACCGTGCTGAAACCATTCGGCCAGGATCCAACCGAGAGCGGCGGCGGCGGCACCGAAGTGGGTGGCGACGAACGCGCTGGAGGCCAAGCCGTTGGCGGCCAAAGCCGAGCCAGCGTTGAAGCCGAACCAGCCGAACCAGAGAAGACACGCACCGATGAAGCTGAGCACGAGGCTATGCGGCCGCATCGCTTCCTTCGGATAGCCAAGGCGTTTGCCCATAACGACGGCGCAAATCAGGGCCGAGACCCCGGAGGTGATGTGGACCACCGTGCCGCCAGCGAAGTCGAGACAGGGAATGGTACCGCCAAGGAAGGCGTTCAACATGCCGCCCTTGCCCCACACCATGTGAGCCATCGGGTAGTAAATCAGCAGACTCCAGAGAATCGTGAAAAGCACCATCGCGCTGAACTTCATCCGCTCGGCGAACGCGCCGGTGATGAGAGCCGGGGTGATGATCGCGAACATCATCTGGAACGCCATCCACGTAAGGTGAGGAATTGTTGCCGCGTAGTCCGTGTGTGGTTCCATGCCGACGCCGTTCATCAAGGCGAAGCGCATGTCGCCGATGAAGGCGTTGCCATCGCCGAACGACAGCGAGTAGCCGAAAAGGGCCCACATGATGGTGGCGATCACCATCAGGATAAAGCTTTGCATCATCGTGCCCAACACGTTCTTTTTGCGCACTAGCCCGCCGTAGAACAGCGCGAGGCCGGGGCCGGTCATCAGCAACACGAGTGCGCAGCTAGCGAGCATCCAGGCGTTATCGCCCGCGGACTGCGCAGCTGCAATCTTGGGTACAAGGTCTGCCACGGTGGGCGGCGCGGCGGGCGGCGCTTGGGCTAGCAGCGAGATCGCTCCTAGCGTGGCAAGAGAACTTGCGGAGAGAATCTTTTTCATAAACACCTCAGGTGGAGTGGAGAGTGTGAGAAGTCATGCGGACGGGGCAGACTCGCGACAATGCTTTGCTTGTCATCATGCTACTTCTGAATCCCGATGGGAATTCGAACATTTCTATTCAGCCGATTGAAATTATCTATTGGCTATTGGAATCCAGTGTTGGTTACTCTGCGATGGAACCTCGTCGTTCCACACTCACCCCAATCACACTGGAGACCTTATCTTAATGAAGATTCCTCTGAATCTCGCGCTCGTGGCGTTGTCTGTGGCGAACATTGGCCTTCTCGCGCAAACCACTGCGCCCGCACCAGACCCCGCGCCTGCCGCACCGGTCCCCTGGACCGTGGGTGCCATCAAAATAAGTGGCCTGATCGACGGCTATTACAGCAGAAACTTCAATAATCCCGCCTCTGGAAATAACGTCCTCCGCAATTTCGACGTGAAAGCGAACCAGATGACGCTGAACATGACGAAGCTCACGTTCGAGCACGACGCTGACCCGATTGGGTTCAGACTCGACATAGGCTTCGGTCGAGCCTGGGAAGTGTTTCATGCCACCGACCCGGCCAAAAGTGTGATCCAGTACCTTCCGCAAGCTTATGTGAGCTTCAAGCCAAAGAATACCGGCGACCTCCAGATCGACTTCGGCAAATTCTACACCTCCGCCGGTGCCGAACTAACGGAAACTCACCTCGCTTGGAACTACTCTCGCGGCTATCTCTATGCGAACGGCCCCTACTATCACATGGGCCTCCGCGTCACTAAGCCGTTGACGAAGTCCTTCACCGCCGGCTTCCAACTCGTCAACGGCTGGAACAACGTCGAAGACAACAACTCCGGCAAAACGCTTGGCTTCACCACCGCCTGGAGCGGCAAAAAGGTCTCCTGGTACAACAACTATTACACCGGCCCCGAGAAGAACGGCACTAACAAGGGCTTCCGCAACTTCTTCGATACCGTGTTGAACATCAACCCGAACGACACGACGAGCATGTACGTCAACTTCGACTATGGGGCCGACAAGCGCCTGACAGGCGGCCAGAACACCTGGGTTGCGATCGGCTTCGCTTCCAAGTTCCAAGTCAGCAAGACGGTCGCCATCACCCCACGCTACGAGCACTACAACGACCGCGACGGCTTCATCACCGGAACCGCGCAGAAGTTGAACACGTTCACGATGACCGGCGAATACAAGTGGGCCAAAGGCCTGCTCAGCCGCTTGGAATACCGGCGCGACTGGTCGAACCGGGCCTTCTTTGATCGGGGCAACCAGAACGCGAGCGCCAAGGCTCAGTCGACCGTTTTGATCGGCCTGGTTGCGTTTTTTGGTCAGTAATTAACAACCCTCACTGCGGGATTCCTCGAGAGCGCTAGAATAGTTCTTTCGAGGAATTCCGCATGAAACGTCGACTTTTCACTCTCTCCACCATTGCCGCTACCGGTGCCGCCTTCGCCCAGAAGAGCAAGATCACTCTCCCTGCGCCGTACGCTTCCCCGTCATCCAACAATCGGCCTCAGGTCGTCTCCAAACCGGACGGTGCCCAGCTTAAGCTACCCGCCGGTTTTTCGATTGAAGAGTACTCCACCGGCTTCGCGCGGCCTCGGTTTATGCTGCAAGGAACCAGCGGCGAGATCCTGATCTCCGATACGGCCAACTCCCCGAACGGGGCTATCTATGCCATGACCAACAACGGCAAGGACAAGAAGAAACTGCTCGAAGGGCTGGATCGGCCCTACGGCATGGCGTTCTATAAAGACTGGCTCTACGTCGGCGAACCGACTTCCATCAAACGCTACAAGTACGACTCGAAAGCAATGACCGTCGGCAAAGGCGAGGAGGTGGTCTCCTACGCCGGTCTCGGCAAGGGCCACAACAGCCGGTCAATCCTGTTCGACCTGAAGAAGGACAAGATGTACGTGTCCTGCGGCTCGGAATCGAACGCCACCGTCGGCGAGGATCCGCGCCGTGCGGCTCTGAACGAGTACAACCCCGATGGCTCCGGCTTCCGGACCTACGCCGCCGGGCTACGGAACATCATCGGTCTGCGCCACTACCCGGGCACGACCAAAATTTGGGCCGCTGTGCAAGAGCGGGACGGACTCGGGGACGATCTGGTGCCGGACTATCTCGTCAACGTGAAGGACGGCGGCTTCTACGGCTGGCCTTTCGCCTACACCGGCCCGAACGAAGACCCCACGAACAAAGGCAAGAATCCGGAACTTGTTAAGAAAACGATCGAACCCGACTTCGTCATGGGTGCCCATGTGGCCGTCCTCGACATGCTCTTCTACACCGGCACTCAGTTCCCGAAGAAGTATCGGGAAGGCGTGTTCGTAACCCAGCATGGTTCCTGGAACCGGTCTCAGCGAATCGGCTACTCGGTCGTGTTCGTCCCGTTTAAAGGTGGCCAACCTTCAGGTCCGAAGGAAGACTTTCTGACCGGTTGGATGCTGGCCCCGGATAAGCGCGACGTGTGGGGCCGCCCGGTGGGCTTCCTGCAGATGCCCGATGGCAGTCTGCTTCTCTCTGAAGACGGGGGCAATAAAGTTTGGCGTATCTCCTACAAGGGCTGATCTTGTGCGCGGCGCTGGCGACTGCAGCGCCGTTTTCGCACAAGCACCATCTGGCTTTGAAGCTTGGCTGCGCGACGTGTCACCAGACCGTCGCGCAGTCCAAGTCCGCTGCCGATAACAACCTGCCTGACGTCGCCGTTTGTACGTCCTGCCACAAACCCGGTGAAGTCTCGATCAAGGCACCATCGGTGCGCACCGTCGACAAGTTCAACCACGCGTTGCATACGAAGATGGGCAACCTCGCCCCGGCCTTCCGCGGGGCGATCACGGCGAAGACTTGGCTCGGCCAGAAGACCGAGGCCGAAACCCGGCTTCTGCATCTCGACACAAAAAACGCCTGCGCCAGTTGCCATCAAGGCATCGAGCAAAGCGAGGCGATCCCCGCCAAGTCGGCCCACTTCCCGCACATGGCCGATTGCCTAACCTGCCACAACAAAATCGATCCGCCGTTCTCCTGCGAACAATGTCACTCTACGCCGGCCAAGCTCCAACCCGCCTCGCATAGCCCCGGGTTCATCGACCGCCACAACCGCTTCAAAAGCCAACTCGAACGCGATACCTGCACCGTCTGCCACGGCAGCGAGTTCCGCTGCCTCGGCTGCCACTAGCCGACTCCATCGCCTTCCTTTTTTCCTAACCATTTTGTAACATAGGCGAACCATGCTTCGTCTCCTGCTCGCCTTGGCCGTTCTGGCTGTGTTTCTGCTTGCCCAGAGTTTCACTGCCACCGTTACCGGCACGATCCAAGACTCTTCTGGCGCTGTCGTCCCCGGTGCCACTGTCAAAGCCACCAATACCGGCACAAATTTGACCCAGTCCATCCCTTCCGGCACCGACGGCATATATCGTTTTGCCGCCTTACCTCCTGGCACCTACCGCCTTGAAGTGGTCGCCTCCGGCTTTAAGAAGTCGATCCAGGACGGCATCACGCTCCAGGTACAGCAGTCCGCCTCCGTCAACTTCCAACTCACGGTCGGGGAACTGGCCGAGTCTGTCATGGTTTCCGCCGACGCGATTCAATTGGAGACGACGTCGAGTTCCATCGGCAAAGTGGTCGAGAATCGACGCATCGTCAACCTGCCGCTGAACACGCGGAACGCGTATTCCCTCATCTTTCTGACGCCCGGCGTCGCTGGCTCGATCGGCAACAGCTACGGCGAAATGCGCTACTCCGTCAACGGCGCGCGCGCCCGCATGATGGACACGCTGATCGACGGCGTGACGGCATCGCACTCCACGGTCAACGGCCTCAGCGGCGGCATCTCCGTCTTCCCGTCGGTCGACGCGATTGAAGAGTTCAAGGTGATGGGTTCGAACTACGCCGCCGAGTTCGGCAGGTCTATGGGTTCGGTTCTCAACGTCATTTTCAAATCCGGCGGCAACCGCTTCCACGGCAGCGTCTACGAATTCCTCCGCAACTCGGTCCTCGATTCGAACAATTTCTTCGATAACTCCCGCGGGCGGCCGCTGGCGAGCTTTAGGCGATCGCAATTCGGCTACGTCCTCCAAGGGCCGATCAAGAAGGACAAGACGTTCTTCATGGTCTCCTTCGAAGGCCTCCGCGCCCGCAACTTCGCCAATCGCACGTTTACCGTCCCCACCGCCCTCGAACGCCAAGGCGACTTCTCCCAGACCTTTAACCGGGTCAACGGCCAAGCCGCGCAGATCAACGTCTTCGACCCCTTCTCGACGCGCGCCAATTCCGCCGGCGGCTTCATTCGCGACGCCTTCCCCGGCAACCGGATCCCGTCGCTCCGCTTCGACCCGGTCGCATTAAACGTGATGAAGTACTACCCCGTCGCCAACACGGTCGGTGACCCGATTACGAACCAGAACAACTACGCCCTTTCCGGTTCCGGCCAGAACAACATCACTCAACATGACTACCGCGTCGACCAAAACATCTCCGCCACCCAGCGGTTCTTCGCCCGCTACTCCACCCGCCTGAACGAGTCTGTGCCCATCACTTCGTTTCCGAAAGAACTCACCATCGCCGAAGGCCGCATCGTTGAAGAAGACCACGTCCACGGCATGGTCGCCGACTACACAAACACCTTGAGCCCGACGTCGATCTTCAACGTTCGCCTCGGCTTCGCGCGCACGCTTTACAACTTTTTCAACCAAAGCCTGGGCTTCAAGCCCTCCTCTCTGGGGCTGCCTACGGCCTATGACCAAGCCCCGGATTTCCAGCTCTTCCCTGGTTTTGCGGCGTCTAACTACGTCGGCATCGGTGGCGGCGACAATCGGCGCAACGCCTTCATGAGCTACACAGCGTTGTCCAACTGGACCAAAATACGCGATCGGCACACTTACAAAGTCGGTTTTGAAGGCCGCCTGTTGCGCGTGAATACCAACGAAGCCCGCAGCGCCGGCGACTTCAATTTCGGTGCCGGCTTCACCCAGGGCCCGAACCCTAACCAGGCCTCCGCCGTGGCCGGCAACTCGATCGCTTCGCTGCTACTCGGTACTGGGTCCGGCGGTTCGCTCATTCAAAACTTCAAGAACGTCGCCACGCAAAGCTTCTATTTCGCCGGCTACTTCCAGGACGATTGGCGCATCACCAACAAGCTCACCTTGAACATCGGCCTTCGCTGGGATATCGACACACCCCGCACCGAACGGTTCAATCGCACGAATTACTTCGACCCGAACCTCGCCTCGCCTCTGGCCAACGTGATCCCAAACCTGAAGGGCGGACTCGTCTTCGTCGGCGTCAACGGCCAGGGTCGTCAGCAGTTCCCTTACGACAACAACAACCTCGCACCACGTCTCGGCTTGGCCTATCAGCTCAACGGCAAGACCGTCGTCCGCGCCGGCTACGGTCATCTCTACGGTGCCAGCTTCGTCGCCGCTGCCGGTACCATCGGCACCCAAGGCTTCCGCAGCGACTATAGCTGGGTCACCTCGCTCGACGGCATCACCCCGAACAACCTACTCCGCAACCCCTATCCTCAGGGCTTCGCGGGTGCCCCCGGCGCTACGGCCGGCGCGCTGACGCAGGTCGGCAACACGATCGAAGCGGTCACCCGCGACATGTTGACCAACTGGACCCGCCAATGGAACGCCAACGTCCAACGGCAACTGCCTTTCCAGACGATGCTTGAAGTCGCCTACGTCGGTACCCGCGGCTTCCATCTCTTCCGGAACACCGAAGGCGGACTCAACCTAAACCAACTGCCCAAAGAAGCGCTCGCCCTCGGCTCGCAGTTGAACCAACTTGTCGACAACCCTTTCTTCGGAAGAGGCGGCACCGGCATCATCGGGGCCTCCCGTGTTAGCCGCGCGCAACTGCTGCGACCGTACCCCCAATTCGGCACGGTTACGCCGGTCTACTCGAGCGGAGCCAGCAGCTTCTACCACTCGCTCCAGGTCACCCTCAGCAAACGTTTTTCGAAGGGTCTAACGTTTGAAGGCTCCTACACCTGGGCGAAGAATCTCGACGACGGCGAGAGCCATCAGGACAGCTATAACCTGCGCGATGATCGGGCGGTCTCCAGCATCGACATCGCTCACCGCTTCGTCATGAGCTACATCTACGAACTGCCATTCGGGCGCGGCAAGGCCTTCGGTTCGTCCATGCCGAAGTGGCTCGACCTCGCCGCCGGCCAGTGGCAGGTCAACGGCATCACCACCTACCAGGGCGGCAACCCGCTAGGCATTTCCGCATCGAACACCGCCGGCATTTTCAACTCGCTCCAACGGGCGAATTCCAATGGCCGGAGCGCCGCCCTCGATACGCCTATTCGAGAGCGGCTGAACCGCGCCTTCGACACGAGCACGTTTAGCCAACCCCTGGCCTTCACGTTTGGTAACGTCTCGCCGCGAACGTCGAACCTGCGCAACGATATGCTCCGAAACCACGACCTGTCGTTGTTCAAGGATTTCCGCATCGTGGAACGGGTCCGCCTGCAGTTGCGGGCCGAGGCCTTGAACGCCTTCAACACGGTGCGATTCAGCGGCCCGAACACGAGCGTTACCTCCGCTGCCTTTGGGGTCATCAACTCACAAGCCAACTCCCCGCGGCAGGTTCAGATGGGTTTGAAAGTGCTTTGGTAAACGGTCCTAGCGCAGGGCCAAGCTACCTCGCCGATAAGATCGTCCGTCGCTCTCCAGTTCGGCATCGTGACAGTCGGCCGCTCCCACTACTTACTGAAGCACACCAAAGCTTGGAATTCGCGAACACCATTCTCGACTGGTTCCTCCTCGATCTCCCGAACATTCCCGTCGTGCGTCCCACCGCTTGACCCTCTTCAACAACGGACGCGCTCTATCGATCAAAGTGGCTTAGCTCGCTTGTTCGCGACGCCTCCGAAAAGGCGCAACTCGAACTATCCCAACGCGTCCTCGTCAGTCTGATAGAATCCCCGTCACTATGAAGCGCCGCGATTTCTTCGAACGCTCGCTCCTCGCCGGAGCCGTCCCCGCCCTCCAAGCCGCTCAACCCGGCGGTAAGCCCACCCTCAAGATCACCGACATCAAAACGATCCTCGTCGGCACCGGAGGGCGCAACACCTGCTTCGTCAAAGTCGAAACCGACCAGGGCCTCTCCGGCATCGGCGAAGCCTATTCCTGCGGCCCCGACGAAGCCACCGCCGCCGTCGTCACCGACTTCAGAAGTTGGCTCATCGGCCAGGATCCGCGCAACATCGAACACCTCTACAACATGATGATGAACTTCACCCGCTTCCCGGGCGGACTCATCGTCAACGCCGCCATCTCTGGCATCGAACACGCCCTTTGGGACATCGCTGGAAAATCCGCTGGCCTGCCCGTGTACATGCTCCTCGGCGGCAAAGTCCGCGAGAAAATTCGCGTCTATCAATCCGTCGGTGGCGATACGCCCGAGGCCCTCGCGGCCAACGCCAAACGCCTCGTCGCCAAGTACGGCTACACCTGCTTAAAGATGCGGCCCCAGCCTCCAAAAGACAATCAACTCTCCTACAACAAAGTCACCCTCGGCGCCGCCGAACGTGTCCGGGCCGTCCGCGAAGCCGTCGGCCCCGATGTCGATATCGGCTGCGATATTCACGCCCGTTTCCTCGAAGTCAGCCGCGCCGTTCGCCTCGCCAAAGCCATCGAGCCGTATCATCCGGCCTGGCTCGAAGAGCCGATCCGGCCCGAAAACGAAGACGCCATGGCCAAACTCGCCGACCACGTCGAGATCCCCCTCGCCAGCGGCGAATGCAACTACACGCGCCACGAATTCCGCAAACTTCTCGCCAACCAGTCGCTCGACATCATCCAACCCGATATCTGCGTCTGCGGCGGAATCTGGGAGATGCGCAAAATCGCCGCCATGGCCGAAGCCCACTACGTCATGGTCGCCCCCCACAACCCCATGGGGCCCCTCGCCACCGTCATCAACGTCCACTTCGCCGCCGCCACGCCGAACTTCCTCGTCCTCGAATATCACCCCGACGACGAGTCGCCTCGCAAGGACCTGTTGAAGGAGCCCCTCATGGTCAAGGACGGCTATCTCCCGCTACCGACGAAGCCCGGCTGGGGCGTCGAACTCAATGAGGACGCCCTGCGCCGGATGCCACCCAAACCGTGGCGACGCGGCTTCGATTACCGCGTCGACGGCTCAGTCGCCTACGTCTAGGTCGCCGGGACCCGGGTCGTCTGCCGCTGTACCAACTGCCATTGTTTGCCGTTCTTCACCCACACGAGGAGCACGGTCATGTTGATCGGCGGCGTCGCCTTCGAAACGACTTTCGCGCGAATCGTGGCCGTCTTCCCGTAAACCTTAATCGTCTCCTCGCCAACCTCGAACGTCGGCTTGTTCTTCACCAAGGCGGCAATAGCCTGGGCCTTCGTCTCGAGACTCGCCGTCGAGTGGCTGTACTGCAACTCGTCCGCAAAAAGCCGCTTCAGCGCCGCTTCGTCTCCTGCCTTGGCGGCTTTCACGAATTCAGCGTGGGCCGCTTTCACTTGTTGTTCCGCTTGTCCGAAGCAAGCCACGGACAGCATCAATACTGATAGTAGGGTTTTCATCGCCCCCGATCATATCGCGTTTTCAGCTCTTCAGGTCTTTGATGGCCGCCGCGATCACCGCCTTCGCCGTGTCGTCCACCACGGCGAAGGGCAAACGCGGTGCGCCGCCATAGTAACTATTCAAATCCATCGCCCATTTCAAACCCGGCGTGCCGTACTTGGAAACGACCTGCGACAAGGCCGTGATCCGCTCCTGCCAGTCGAAACCGGCCTCCTCTTCGCGCTGCCGATACGCTTCCCAGATCAGTTGAATCGTGTACGGAATCGCGTTCGCAAGCGCGATCACGCCGCCCTTCGAACCCGCCTTTAAGTCGGTGAACAAGCTGGCCGCGTCAGTCGTGAACTCCGCGCGAAGAATGTTCGGATGCGTCGTCCCAAAGTCGGCTTCGGCGATAACCGGAATCTTCGCCGCGTCCGCCACCGCCTCGTAATAAAGCGCCTTCGTCGTCCCCGCCGCCTGCACCATCGCGAAATGAAAGCCCAGTTCCGCCGCCCGGTTCGTCAATGCCACCGTCTCCCGAACACTCGGCGCGGACGTCACCGCCCCCAAAAGCTTGCCCGGCTTAGCGGCCTTCGCGGCTAACTCCCAAACCAACGTCTTTTCGTCGGCGGCCAGTAACTCATCCCCCACCACATAACCCGTCAGGTTAATGGCGTTCAACCGCTCGATGTTACTCGCGAGCTTCACTTTGTAGACGTCGCCACGGTGGTCAAATGGCGTCGCGATCGGTACGAGGATACCCTGGATTTTCAGCATATGCAGATACAAAAAGGGCGCGGCAGCTTCGTCGCCGAAGCCCCGCGCCCTTTTTCGAAAACTAGCCTTTCACGAAGACGATAACGAGCGTAAACAGCGCCAAGGACTCGATGAAGACGAGGCCGAGCAGGCCCAGACCACGAATCGCCGTCGCCGCGCCGGGGTTGCGAGCAATCGCTTCCACTGCGCCCGCAATCGCTCTGCCTTGACCCAGGGCGCAAAGGCCCGAGGCGATCGCCATCGAGAGCGAGGCAGTTAGAACGATCGCCGCATCGGCGGCCATCACCGGCGTCGCGAAGGCCATCAGAATGATGGCGAGTAAAAACATTTTTCCAAACATTGGGTAGTGCTCCTTTTGATTTATGAAGTGCGCTCAGGCGGTGGTTCCGTTCCGCTGTTGGGACAGGGAGGGTTCACACTGGCGCCGTCGAAAATGCCAAATAAATTTAGTGATCGTCAGAGATCGCCGCGCCGACATATATGAGCGTCAGCAGAGCAAAGACGTATGCCTGAATGACCGAAATAAACACATGCAGCCCCATGAAGGCCACCGGCAAGATGATATAGGTCAAACTCAAGAAAACCAGCGTCATCTGCTCGCCGGCAAACATGTTCGCGAACAGACGGATGGTAAGCGAAACGGGCCGCGCCGCGTGGCTAACAATCTCGATCGGCAGCATCAGCGGGGTCAACCACCAGATAGGACCCGTAAACTGCTTGATGTAGCCGCCACCGTGCGCCTTCAGCCCTTGAATGTTGTAGTACAAAAACGCGATCATTGCGATGCCGGCCGGAACGTAGTGATACATCGTCGGCGATTCGAACATCGGCACCACCCCGATCAGGTTACAAAACAGAATGAAGATGAAGAAAGTACCCGCAATCGGAATGTACTTTTTATAGTCGTGGTGCACATTCTCGTGCGCTTGCTCGGACAGAAACTCGTAAATCGTTTCCAGAACGTGCTGCAATTTCCCCGGGGCCGTCATCGAAAGGCGGCTTTTGGCAATCGCAAAGATAATCACGATCAGCAGCGCTACGAGCAACTCCATAGTTATGTAGTTCGCCCATGGCCGCGTCTGTGCGGGAATGCCAACCAGCGCCAAAATTGAGTTACCCAACCCAGCGAGGTGATCGTTAAAAAGTACAGTGAGCCACAGTTCAGGAGTTTCGTGCATAGATCAGTTGATAAACCGTCTCACCCATCGCTGCCATTACGGCGGTCAGCAGCCCAGCCAGGAACGCGACATGGTTGACGGCAAATATCTTCAGCATAGCATAGCCGAACGCTGCTAAGGCCGCTAAACGGAACCCAAATATCGCCGCCCGCGCCGGCGTCGGCCTCGAAAACACCCGCTCCAACCAACGAAAATTTGCCCACGCCGCCACGGCACCCGTCCCCACTCCCACTGCTGTCAATCCATCCCAACCAACCCAAGCCCCCACCGCCCCCACTACGCCCCACGCCGCAATGCCACGCTCCATCCGACGTACCAGCCCCTCGTAGCTGTCATTCACGATCAAACTCCTTCTCTGCCTTCCGAATCAACTCCCGCATCCCCGCCACCACCCCTGCGATCAACCATACGATGTACCAAAAATGCGTTCCGAAAACGTGGTCCAACCCCAGCCCGATCCCATAGCCCACCAGCAGACTCACCGGCAAAATCAGCGCCAAGCTCATGTAGTCCGACATCAGCCGCCCCACGCTGCGTTCCCGCTTCATGGCCCCGTCACCGTCAACGTATGCCGCGCATGACAGTTCATACAGCTCACCTTCGCCGCCACGGCCCCTGCTGGCTTCCCTTTACAGGCCGCCGGTGTAGTCGCATGGCACTTCGCACACCCCGCCTGCGTCACCGTCCATTCCTTCATCGCGTGATGCCCATGGCACGTGCTGCAGTTGGCCGACTTCGCCGCCCGCTGCACCATCGCCACCTGATGTTTGCTCTGCATATACTGCGACTTCTCCTGCGCATGGCAGTTCCCGCACATCGCCGCAACTTCATCCGGTGCCGCCACCCGATCCGGCGAAGCCTCCCCATTGCTCTTCCGATGCTTCTCGCTCAACCCGTGGCACACGCCACACTCCAAGCCCGCTTTTGACGCATGTTTATGCGAACCGAAGTCCGCGATCTGCTCGGTATGGCACGGCGAGCAGGCATGCGGCGTCTGCCCCTGCGCCATTCCCGCCAGCATCAGCAACCACCAAATCATCCTAAACGCCTCTTAACTATTGTCCGCGAAATGTCGCTCATCTTCGCCATGCCCGCCAACCCCATCGCCAACTTCAACTCCGCGTTCAGCATCCACAACACCCGCTCCGCGCCCGGCTGCCCAAACGCGCCCAACCCCCACAGCGGCGCCCGGCCCACCAGCACCGCCTTCGCCCCCAGCGCCAACGCCTTCAGGATATCGGTCCCCCGCCGCAACCCGCCGTCCATCAACACCGGCACCTTGCCGCCCACCGCATCCACGCAATCCGGCAGCGCGTCCAGCGTCCCAATCACCCCGTCCAACTGGCGCCCCCCATGGTTGGACACCACAATCGCATCGGCCCCATGCTTCACCGCCAACGCCGCGTCCTCCGGGTTAACTATGCCCTTCACAATCAGCGGCATCTTCGAGCCGTCTTTGAACCAACCGATCTGCTCCCAAGTCATCTGCGGCGTATGCGGCTGCCACATCGCCGGCAGCGCGGGCGAACGCGGCGGCGGCTTCGGCGCGCCTTCCTTTGGCACTCCGCTCTGCATATAGCCGTAGTCAAATCGGTTGCGATTGTTCCGGTCCCGGTTCGATTGATACTGGTTGTCGACCGTCAGCGTAATCGCCTTCCCGCCGCCATCTTCCACGCGCCGAGCGTATCCCCGCGCCTGCGCCTTCGTTGCTGCTCCAATCGTGTTCGACCACCACAGCAGCGGCTCGCCCTTCTCCAAAATCTTCTGCACTCCCGTCGCCGAACAGATCAGCGTCTTTGAAGCCAGCGCCGCCCGCGCCACAATTTCATCGGCATTCTGAATCACCAAACTCTTACCGCCCGTCGGAGCAATCAGAATCGGGCTCGCCAGTTTCATCCCCAACAGCTCCGTCTCCAGCGATACCGTCGACACGTCCGTCATCACCCGCGGCATCAAGTAAACATGCTCGTACGCCGCCCGATTCGCCCGCAGCGTTAACTCGTCCTCCACCCCACCCGCGATGAAGTCGTAAGCCAACTTGTGCATCTTCCGCCTGGCCACCTCTTCGAACTCGTGCACGTTGATCGGCCCCATCAAATCATCCGGCACCTCGCCCTGCAAAAGCGGCGACCCCGCCGCCAACGTCATCAAGTTCCTTACCAGATCGCGCCGATTCATCGCTTGCCCTCCAGGATGGCCGCCGCCTGCTCCCCGGCCTCTTTTACCAAGATGCCCATCTTCGGGTGCGACGGCTCCATATCGGCCTTTAATCCTATCTCTTCAAGCGCCTCCGATGTGGTCGGCCCGATCGACGCCACCACCATCCGCCCCAGCCCCGCCCGCACGTCCACGCCCTCCTCCTTCGCCATGCTCAGCAAGTGCGTCAATTGAATCGACGTCGTCAGCAGCACCGCATCAAACGCCCCGGCCGCAATTCCTCTCGCCGCCGCCCGCAGCGGCTCCGTGTCTTCCGGCAACGCCCACTGATACACCGGCACCGCCGTCACCGTCGCCCCAAACGCCTCCAACGCCCCCATCAAATGCAAATTCGGCTTCCCATACTCCTGAACCGCAATCCGCCGTTCCGGCCTCCCCGCCATCACCGCCATCACCTCCCGCCACGTGTTCGGCTCCGGGGCCATCGCCGCCGCTGGCACGCCCCATTCCCGCAGCACCGCCATCGGCTTCGGCCCCCGCGTCACCACCGGCAACTTTCGCAACTCCGCCGCCAACGCCCCCTCCGGCCACACCGTGCTCAAAACTTTATCCAGCGCCCGCGTCCCCACGCCCGTCAATAGAATCACCAACTCAAAGTCGCCCGCCCGCAGGCGATCGAAAAACGCAAACGCCTCCGGGTTATCTGCCAGCGGCACCTCCCTCATCGAAGGCGCCACCGTCGCCAAACCCCCGTTCTTCTCAATCAACACCGCCATCTCCGCCGCCCGCCGCGACTCCAGCGAAAGCACCCGCAAACCAGCAAATCCCATCTCTCTAGGATAGGTGGCAATAGTCCGGCCGGTCACCCGCCGACGCGTGCCGATATTCCTTCACACGAAACGCCCCCGGCATCTGAAACCCGTCGCCTTCCAGAAGTCCCACCCCATGTTTTCGAAACGAAGCCAGTCCCCGAGCCCACACCCCCGGCCCCAACAACTGCCACAACGCCCGCTCCACATCCGCCATCCCGTACGCTGCAAAAAACTCCTCCGTCCCGCCCATGTGCACCAGCACAATCTTCGTTCCGTCGGCCTCTATCTGCTTCCGCTGTTGGCTTAGATCCGCCAACGTCTCCCGGCAAAACGTACAACCCGCATGACGCAGAAAAATCACCAAAGCGTTCCGTCCCCGCAAAAACGAACCCAGATCCCCCACCGGCCCCGCATCCGTCCAAGCCCCCTTCAAAATCAGAAAAAACGGCGCCAGCCAAATCAAATCGTTCGTAATGTTGTTCACCCCAAACCACCAAGTGAACCGCCCCTCCAACGCCGACTGCACAAACCCGATCGGCCCAAACAGTTTCCCCAGAAAGCCCACCCCATACACCCCCACAATCATCGCGATGCACTGCCACAGCTCCGGATAGTTCGGCCGTGTCATCCCGGCCCAATCGAACATCAGGTTCGGCCAAAGACCAACAAACAGCCCCCCACGCCACGTTGTAAATCCCCGCCGCCAATAGCCATCGCTTCATCCAAATTTGGTGCCATATGCCCCAGACCGTCGTGCTATCTTCAAAAAGCCAGCCCCTGCATGCCGGAACTCTCGCTTCAACTCCTTCTCGACATCCTCGCTATCGTCCTCATCGACCTACTCCTGGCCGGCGACAACGCCGTCGTCATCGCCCTCGCCGTCAAGTCGCTGCCCGAACGAGAACGCCGTCTCGGCATTCGCATCGGAGCCGGTTTCGCCGTCGTCCTCCGGATCGGCCTTACGTTCTTCGCCGCCCAACTCCTCCTCATCCCCTGGATCAAGCTCGTGGGCGGGGTCCTCATTTTTTGGATCGCCATTAAACTGCTTTCCGACGCTGCCGAAGATGCCGCTGGCGGCGCCCCCGCCACCACCCTCATGTCGGCCATCTGGTACATTCTCATCGCCGACCTCACCATGTCCACCGACAACATCCTCGCCGTCGCTGGCACCTCCAAAGGCAGCCTCCCGCTCTTAATCTTCGGTCTCGGCCTCTCCATCCCCTTCGTCGTTCTATCTTCCAATCTCCTGTCGACGATCATGGACAAATACCCCATCATCGTCTGGATCGGCGCCGCCATCCTCGGCCGCGTCGGCGCCGAAATGATTGTCACCGACCCCGTCGTCCATGCCAACCTCCACCCGTCCATGACCGTCGAGATCACCGCTCAAGTAGCCGGTGCCCTACTCGTCGTCGCCGCCGGCTGGTTCTTCGCTAAGCGAAGAGCGACGTAAGCACCTTCCCGTAAACGTCGGTCAACCACCGTTGACCCCATCAGGTGCAAATTCGTCGAATGGCCCGTCTCCTTCGCACGCCGAGCATGGACAAATACCCCATCATCGTCGCGGTCCCCCGCGTCGAGATCACCGCTCAAGGAGCCGGTGCCCTACTCGTCGTCGCCGCCGGCTGGTTCTTCGCTAAGCGAAGAGCGGCGTAAGAACCTTCCCATGCACATCGGTCAATCGCCGCTGCAACCCGTTGTGATACCAACTCAGCCGCGTATGGTCCAGCCCCATCAGGTGCAAAATCGTCGCATGGAAATCGTATAGCGTCACCGGATTATCCGTCGCCTTGTAGCCCAACTCGTCCGTCGAACCATAGCTGAAACCCTTCTTCAGCCCCGGCCCCACCATCCACGAAGTGAACCCCTCCGGGTTATGATCCCGGCCGCCCTCGCCCAGCCCCTCGCTAATCGGCAACCGCCCGAACTCGGTCGTAAACACGACCAGCGTATCGTCCAACATCCCTCGCTGCTTCAAGTCCTTCAACAGCGTCGCCGTCGGCTGATCCAAAATCCGCGCGTTCTTCCCGTGGTTTGCCACCAGGTCCTCATGCGCATCCCAGTTCACCCGAGGCGCTCCAAAGTGTCCGCCATTGTACATCTGGATCACCCGCACGCCGCGCTCCATCAATCGCCGAGCAAGCAGGCAGTTATAGCCGTAATCCCGCATTGCCGGGTCGTTCAGCCCATAGCTTTCCCGCGTCGCCGCACTCTCGCCGCTGATGTCGGTCACCCCCGGCGCCGCCAACTGCATCTTCGCCGCCAGCTCGTACGCCCGTATCCGGCTCACGAGGGCGTCCTCCCCCGGATTCGCCGCCGCGTGCGCCTCATTCAACTGGCTCAGCAAATCGTAGCTCGCCGCCTGCGCCTTCGCCGGCACCGCCGCCGGCGGCCGCAGATTCGCAATCGGCTGCTCCTGGTTCCCGAACGCCACCCCCTGATGCACCGCCGGCAAAAACCCGTTTCCCCAGTTCGCGACGCCACACGGCGGCAAGCCCCGCCGATCCGGCAGCACCACAAACGAAGGCAGGTTCTCGTTCTCACTCCCCAGCCCGTAACTCACCCACGAACCAATCGATGGGAACCCCTGAAAAATGAACCCCGTCGACATCTGGAACAGCGCCGGGCCATGCGCATTCGACCGCGTCACCATCGAATGCAAAAACGTCGTATCGTCCACGCAGCCCGCCAAATGCGGCAACAGCTCGCTCACCCATTTCCCGCTCTTGCCGTGCTGCGCAAACTGCCACGGCGACTTCATCACCGTCCCCCGCTTGCCGAAAAACGGCGTAATCGTGTTCGCCCCCTGCGTCTCTTTCCCGTGGTGTTTCACCAGCTCCGGCTTGTAGTCGTACGTGTCCACCGCGCTCAACCCGCCCGGCAAAAAGATCATAATCACGCGCTTGGCCTTCGCCTCGAAGTGCGTCCCCTTGCCCTGCAGCAGTTGCGCCAGCGCCAACCCGGCCGCCCCGCCGCCCACGTTCCAAAGTAAGTCGCGTCTCGTCATTTTCAGGCCTCAGGGAATGTACAAAAACTCGTTCGTATTGAAAAGCACCCGGCAGAAAAGCGCTAGCGAATGCGTCGCCGCATACTGCGTCCCCAACGCCAACTCCCTCGCCGTCGGCCCCCGACCCAGCACGAGATCATAAGCCCGCTCCACGCTCCCCGCCCGCCCCGCCAACCGCTGCGCCTGCTCCCACACAAACTCATCGTTCAGCAGCGTCAACGCCTGCAGCGCCGTGTTCGACGAAGTCCGCTGCGGCGTCGCCACACTCGGATCGGGACAATCGAAATTATCCATCATCAGTTGGTCCCCGCCCCGCACATTGAACCGATACACGCTCCGCCGCCAAGTCTCCGGCCCCGGGTTCGCAATCGCCTTGAAGATGTACGATCCGCCCGAACCCATCTTGTGCAGCGGAAAACTCGGCCCGCCCATCTCCAGCCGCAGCGTCCCCGCCGCCGCCAGCATCGTATCCCGCAGCGTCTCAGCGTCCATCCGCTTCAGCGGCATATGCCACAACAATCGATTCCCCGCATCGATCCCGAACGCCTTCTCGCTATGCGTCGCCGCCTGCTGATAAGCCTGTGTCGATAGAATCTGCCGATGCAGCCACTTCAAGCTCCAGCCATTCTCAACGAACGAAGCAGCCAACCAATCCAGCAGCTCCGGATGCGACGGTCGGTCGCCCATTAATCCAAAATCGCTCGGCGTATTCACCAGTCCATTGCCGAAATGGAAGTACCAGACCCGGTTCACGATCACCCTTGCCGTCAACGGATTCGCCGAATCGGTCATCCAATCCGCTAGCGCCAACCGCCGGTCTTTGCCCGTCGGAAACTCGGCCGGCACCACCCCCAGCGCGCCCGGCTCCACCGGTTCCTTTTTTCGCGCCACGCTCCCCCGCTCCAAAACATAAGCCTGATCCGGCGCATGAGGAATCGCCGCGTAGAGCTTCGGCGGAGCCGCGATCTTAGCAATCTGAGCCTTCAGCCGATCCCGCTCCGCCTTCAACTCGGGCACCAAATTCGGGTCTGGCGCGGTCGGAATCTCCGTCTCCACCAAGCGGACGTGGTCGAGCGAACTGGCCACCTCCACCCATTGCCCCCTTGGTTCGCTTCCACCCGATAAACGTTAATCAGCCCCGGCTTCCGAGCCAACGTCTCATCGGTCGCCCAAGCCATCTCCGACCCCTGCGCCGCCGTGCCCAATGGCAAAAATACCGGCGCGTCCGGAGTGGCCTTCTGAGCAGCTTCCCAACCCCGGATCTCACGGCCCCCGACGGTCAGCCAAGCCAGCTTCGCCACCGGCCCATCGTGACCCGTGATCACCAACCGCAATTCGCCCCCGCCCCGCAGCCGGTTCGTATTGAAAACAGGGTTCAGCGGAATCCGCCGCGGGTCCTTAGCCCGCTCGGCCACAAACGCCCGCATCGCCGTCCGCAAATAGCTCGCCCGCACCGGGTCCTCCGCATCCGCGATCCGCTGTTCCACGGCTTTCAACGCAGCCCGCAAAGGGCTCGCAGCTTTCTCAAACGCAGCCTTCGCCTCCGCCGAAACCACCTCTCGCGTCCCGAACCCGACCGACTGAAAAACGCCCGTCAGCTTGTAGTAGTCCTTCGTCGGAATCGGGTCGAACTTATGGTCGTGGCACCGCGCGCAGTTGGCCGTCATCGCCTGAAACGTATGCATCGTCGTCGTGACCATATCGTCGAGTTCGTCCATCCGAGCCGTCGCTTTCATCGCCACGTCTTTGTTCAGTTCCGCGCTGACGGAGTCCCAAGGCCCAGCCACCAGAAACCCGGTCGCCCGCACGATCTTCGGGTCCGCCGGGGCGATCAAGTCGCCCGCAATCTGCTCCCGCAAAAACTCCGGATACGGCTTATCGGCGTTCAACGCCTCAATAACGTAGTCCCGATACGGCCAGGCCAACGCCCGTTCGAAATTGTGTTCCCCGCCGTCCGTCTCGCCGAAGCGCACCACGTCGAGCCAGTGCCGCCCCCAGCGCTCGCCATAGCGCGGCGAGGCCAAAAACGCTTCCACCGCATCCGAATAAGGCAAAGGCTTCTCCGGCGGCATCCCCGTCAAGTCAAAAGCCAACCGCCGCAGCAGCGTCCGGTCGTCCGCCTTTGGCGCAAACCCCAGCCCCTTGGCCTGCAACTTCTCCAGCAAGAACGCGTCTATCGGATGCGCCGCCCCCTGCGGCACGGCTGGCTTCACCACCGGCCGAAATGCCCAAAAGCCCTTCTTCGCGGAAGCCGTTAACGGCTTCGACCCCGCCGCCACCCACGCCTTCACCGCCGCGACTTCCTCTGGCCCCAAACGCGGACCGCCCAGCGGCATCTCCCCGCTCTCCACCCGTTCCACGATACGTGCCGACCCGGCCTTCGTCAGGTCCAACCCCGCCGAAACTTTCTCGCCGCCGTGGCACTTCAGACAGCGCTGCTCCACCACCACCACCGGGTCCGCCGCCCACGTCAAACTGCTGAATGCCAGTATAAGCCAACGCATAAAGCTGGTGGGCCCTCCCGGACTTGAACCGGGAACCAACGGATTATGAGTCCGCTGCACTAACCATTGTGCTAAGGGCCCTGATCTTACAGCCTACCATCACCACATGTGATAAAAAGCATCGTGCTCGAACACCCGCACCGGCGTCTCGAACACATCGGTCAGGCACTCCTCCGTAAGCACCTCCGCCTTCGGCCCGTCCCGATAGATCCGCCCCCGCCGCATACACACAACCCGCCCAATCTCCGGGATGATATCCGGCAAATGGTGCGTCACCAGAACCACCGTCACCCCGCTCGTCGCCAGCGTCCGCATCACCTCCCGCAGTTCCCGCATCGCCGCGATGTCCAGCGAGTTGCAAGGCTCGTCGAGAATCAGCGCCTTCGGTCGATGCGCCAGCGCCCGACCGATCACCGCTCGCCGCACCTCGCCGCTCGACATCTCCGTCAACAGCCGGTCTTTCAAATGGCGAATCTCCAACAGGTCCAGCAGCTCCTCCGCCCGCGCTTCCATCTCCGGTGTGATCGGGTGATACGGCCAGATTCCCACGCTCGAATGAAATCCCGAAAGAATCGTCTCCAGCACCGGATACGGCTGCGTGCACTGGTTCACCACATCGTTCGTCACGATGCCCATCCACGCCCGCAGCTCCCAGACGTTCCAAATCTGCTGCCCGTAAACCTCCATCCGGCACCGCGGCGCCGGCCAGCGCGGATACAGCTCCCGCGTTATCGTCTTGATCAAAGTCGATTTCCCGGACCCATTCGGACCCAAAATCGCGATGTGCTCGCCCTCGTTGATCGAGAGCGAACACTGGTCGAGGGCGGTCACCTCGTCGTGCATCACCGTCACGTTTTCCCACCGCAGTAAAGGAGTAACCATATCCAGACCTTTATTATCTCCCCGAATTAGGATAAAATAGTTGGATCCGGGGAGTTCCTCCCCTCTTTGGTAAGGAGAATCTATGAAGCTTCAACAAGCTCTGCGCAGAGCAGCAGTCGCCACCATGGCACTGTTCGTTTTCGCAATATCCGGTTTCGGACAATCGGACAATGCGAGCATTTCAGGCGTTGTGAAAGATCCCAGCGGCGCTGTGATCTCGAACGCTAAAGTCAGCGTAAAAAGCGACGCTACCGCGTTCGAACGCACAACAACATCCAACAGTTCCGGTTTCTACACCGTCACCAACATCTCGCCCGGCTACTACACGATCACGGTGGAAGCGCCCGGCTTCAAGAAGTCTTCGTCCAGCCGCAACAAGCTCGACGCCGGTGTGCCCATCGCGGTCAACATGGAATTGTCCGTCGGTCAGTTGACCGAATCGGTCACGGTCGAAGCCAGCGCCGCTCAGGTAAACACCGAGTCGGCCACGGTCGGCAAGACCGTCGAACAGGCGCAGATCCAGAATCTGACGCTGAACGGTCGCAACCCGCTGTTTGCCGCCCTGCTCCGCCCCGGTGTTCGCGGCGGTGCACTCTCCGGCTTCAGCTTCGGCCTCTCCAGCGGTGGTTTCACTATCAACGGTGGCCGCTCGCAGGATTCGCTGATCACGGTCGACGGCGCCGTCGCCATCCGCACCCGCGCCAACGGCACCTCCATTGGTACCGCTGACGCCGACACCATTCAGGAAGTGCAGATCCTCGCCGCCAACTACTCGGCCGAATACGGCCGGTCGAGCAACGGTCAGATCCGCATGGTCACCCGCTCTGGTCAAAAGGATTTTCACGGCACTGCCTACGAGAATTTCCGGAACAACGTGCTCGATGCCAATAGCTGGACCCGCAACCGTTCGCCGTTGACGAATTTTGCGCCGCCCCTGCGGTTCAACCAGTTCGGCTACAACGTTTCGGGCCCGGTCATGATCCCGAAAATCTTTAACAAAGAGCGCGAAAAGCTGTTCTTCTTGTTCGCGCAGGAGTGGGTGAAGTTCCGGCAGGACGTCAACAACGGCGGCCAGCGCGTGCCTTCGCTCGCCATGCGTAACGGCGACTTCAGCGAACTACTCGGCACCAACCTCTTCTACGGTGCGCCTCGCGTA
The DNA here is from genome assembly GCA_025354525.1 of Acidobacteriota bacterium. GTDB lineage: Bacteria > Acidobacteriota > Terriglobia > Bryobacterales > Bryobacteraceae. Next base: position 2,973 of record JANXMS010000628.1, on the reverse strand, counting down.
ATTAACGATCCGCAGACCGGTGCGCCGTTCCCCGGAAACATCATCCCGGCTAATCGCCAGAGCGCGAACGGTATGGCTTTTCTCCGGGCCTACCCGGCTCCGAACGGCATCTTCCCCGGCAACGCTAACTTTTTTCAAGTTCGGCCCCAACCGCAGAACCAACGGAAAGACACCGTCTCGATCGACTACAATCCGACGTCGAACCAGACCATCCGCTTCCGCCACTTAAACTACGCCTTCGACGTTGCCAACGCCTTTGGCGGCGGCTTCGACTTCGCCCCTGCTGCACTCGACCGCCCCAACAAGACCGGCAGCCTGACCCACGTCTGGACGATCAGCCCGACGATGATCAACGAAGCGACCATTACGGGTTCGAACGACCGCGTCACCATCGCCGTACAGCGGCAGGGCCGCTACCAGCGCTCGGTGAACAACATCACCTATCCGTACTTGTTCTCGGAGCCCAAAGAGATCAACGACAAAATCCCCACGGTGGTTATCCCCAACGTTGGAACGATTGACGGTGGTCCGTACCCGGCAAGCTCGGCGGGTCCCATCTACACGTTCTCCAATAACCTGACCAAGATCGTCGGCAACCACACCTTCAAGTTTGGTGCCACCTTCGAACGGTCCGGCCAGAACGACTTTGACCAAATCAATGTAGCCGGCGTTCCCGGCGGCACCAACAACCAGAACGGTCGTTTCGAATTCAACGACGTCCGCCCTGGCGGCGCTCCGGGCACCGGTACGGGCTTGACGAACGCCGCACTCGGCCTCTTCTCGACCTACGCGGAGATCGGCCCGCGCAGCTTTACTCCCTATCGCGGCCACATGTTCGAATACTTCGCCCAGGACTCCTGGCGCGTCAACCAGAAGCTGAAGCTGGAACTTGGCTTCCGCGGCACCTGGCAGAACGGCTATTACAAGTCGCTGTGGGGCAATATGGCCTACTTCGATCCGAAGAACTACGATCCCGCCCAGGCGGCTGTTCTCGACCGCGCCACCGGCAACGTCCTGAGCGGCAACCGCTATAACGGCGTCCGCATCCCCGGTTCCTCGTTTCCCGAAGCCGGCAAAGGCCGCGTTCCGGCCATCGACTCCGGTTTGTTCAACAACCTGCTCGACGGCGGAAACGGCTATCCCTCGCCGAGTCGGCAGAACTTCATGCCGCGCATCGGCCTCGCTTACTCGATCACCCCGAAGCAGGTCCTCCGCATAGGCTTCGGCGGCTTCGTTGCCCGTCCTGGCGTGTATGACAGTGTCTTCCTGGGCGGCAATCCCCCGTTCCAGCCGATGGCTTCTGTGACCAACGGCAGCGCCGACCTACCCGGCGGTGCCACCCGCGTGAACTTCCCGCAATTCTTCATGACGATCGACCGTGCTTACAAGGTGCCGCTGTCTTACCAGTGGAACGCCACCTATCAGCGCGAAGTTGGCTTCGGCACCACGCTCGAAGTCGGCTACGTCGGCACCACCGGTAACTTCCTCGCCCGCGAACGCGATCTGAACCAACTGCCTACCGGCACCACGTTCCAGGCTGCAAACGCTGGCGCGAACGTGAACTTCCTCCGCCCCTACAAGGGCTTCGCCAACATCCCGATGCTCGAGCACTCGGGTCGCAGCACCTATCACGGCTTGCAAATCGAAGCCAACCGCCGTTTTGCCAAGGGTCTTCTCTACAGCTTCTCCTACACGCTGTCAAAGACGATGGACAACAACTCCGGCCCCCGCGATGGTTTCATTGACACCTTCAACCAGGGCTTAAATTGGGGCAAATCGGCCAACGATACTCGGCACATCGCTGTCGCCAGCGTTGTATACGAGTTGCCGTTCTTCAACGGCTCCAGTGTCAACAAGGCCGTCAAGTTCATCGCCGGCGGCTGGCAGGTTATGGCCGTCAACCAATGGCAGACCGGTACCCCGTTCACCATTGGGAACGGCGACGACTACCTCGGCATCGGCTCGACCAACGGCAAACCGTGGAACCTGAACTTCACTCCCGATAATTCGGGCCGCCAGTTCAGCAACGTTACCGCCGCCGGTAACTATAACGGGGAACCGAACTTCTACTTCCCCGTGACCAACGGCACCACCGCGCTAGCCACCCGGCCGGCCAACAACACCCTGCCGAACCAGAACCGCAACTCGATCTCCTTCAACAATCCCGGCTTCCAGAACTGGAACCTCGCGATGCAGAAGGCGTTCCGTTTTGCGGAACGTCAATCGGTTACGTTCAAGGCCGAAGCGTTCAATTGGCTCAACCACCCAAACTGGGGCGGCGCGGATACGAACCCCACCTCCGCCACCTTCGGCAAAATCACTGGCAAAGGTAGCGAGCGCAACCTGCAGCTCAGCCTCCGCTACAGCTTCTAACCAAGGCTACAACCCCAACCGAAAGAGGGCCTGCCAACCGGCAGGCCCTCTTTCTATTTGCGCCCCCGAATCCTCCGCCGTCACGAAGTTATAAGCCACCGCCGCCAGCGCCGCTCCCACGACCAGATCGTCGACTCCGTGCTCCGGGCCGCGTTCACGCTCAAGTTCGTCACCGGAATCCCGCTAAACTGCCCGGCACCCGCTCCCACGACCAGCTCGCCGACTCTGTGCTCCGGGCCGCGTTCACGCGCAAGTTCGTCACCGGAATCCCGCTCAACTGCCCGGCGCCCGCTCCCACGACCAGATCGCCGACTCTGTGCTCCGGGCCGCGTTCACGCGCAAGTTCGCTACCCGAATCCCGCTAAACTGCCCGGCGCCCGTTCCGCCGCCAGCGCCAGCGCCGCTCCCACGACCAGATCGCCGACTCTGTGCTCCGGGCCGCGTTCACGCTCAAGGTCGCTACCCGAATTCCGCTAAACTGGCCGGCTCTCGTTCCGCCGCCAGCGCCAGCACCGCTCCCACGACCAGATCGTCGACTCCGTGCTCCAGGCCGCGTTCACGCTCAAGTTCGTCACCGGAATCCCGCTAAACTGCCCGGCA
>JANXMS010000603.1 GCA_025354525.1 Acidobacteriota bacterium | reverse complement strand
CGGCGGCGTTGGCGGCGGCGAAATTTTGGGCGATGGCGGCGCGGCGGAGGGGGGATTCGACGAGAACCCAGCGCCAAGGTTGGGAAAAGCCGACGGAGGGAGCGAGGGCGGCTTGGCGGAGGAGGGAGTCGATGAGTTCAGGGGGGACGGGGGTGGAGAGGAAGTGGCGCACGTCGCGGCGCCAGCGGAGGAGGGATTCGAAATCAGAAGCGAGCACTTAATTGTTAGCTTCGCATGGTATCCTCAAAACTTCTAAGGCATGCCCCTTTGCGGGGGCATTTAATAGGGAACCTGGTGAGAATCCGGGACTGCCCCGCAGCGGTGACAGGGAACGAAAGCGGCGAATTCACACTGGCTTGATGTTTTGAGCTGGGAAGTGGCCGGGAATAGGCAAAACTGCCCTGAAGTCCGAAAACCTGCCTGGAACAGCCAACTTTGGCTGAATTCACAATGCCCTCGTGGGAGGGGCAGGAGCTTATGGTATTTCTATTTTTAGTTGGTTTTGCGGGACTCCAGGGAGTAGTGGAAGACCCGCAGGGAAAGCCGGTGGACGGCGCAGAAGTGGTGTTGTACCAGAAGGGGGCGGCGGAACGAACGCGGACCCGAGCGGGGGCGTTTTCGTTTCCGATAGCCACGGGGAAGAACCTGGTGGAGGTGACGGCGGCGGGGTTTCGGCGCATGTCGCGAGAAATCGTCGACGGCGAGGTGATTCGCCTGGAAATTGGAGGGGTGGACCAGCGGGTGGTGGTGACGGCGGAGGGGGCGGCGCAGACGATTGACCAGGTATCGAAGGCGATGAGCGTGGTGGATGCGGCCGAGATTGGACGGCGGAACGAGTACAGTTTGGCGGAGGCTCTGCGGGATACGCCGGGGCTGGCGGTGCGGAATTTGGGGGGGCCGGGGCAGTTGACTTCGATTCGGATGCGGGGGCTGCGGGCGGATGCGACGGCGGTGCTGATTGATGGGTTGCGGTTTCGCGATGTGGCGACGATTCAGGGAGATGCGAGTTCGTTTGTGGGAAACATGAACGTAATCAATTTGGAACGGGTGGAGGTTCTGCGGGGGTCGGGTTCGTCGTTGTATGGGTCCAATGCAGTGGGGGGAACGGTGAATTTGGTGACGGACCAGGGGGGCGGGCCGGTGCATGGAGGAATATTGATGGAGGGGGGCGGATTGGGTCTGCTGCGGGCGAACGGGACGGTGAGTGGGGGATGGAAGAAGGTGGCGTACAGCGCAGGGCTGCTGCATTTAAACGTTTTGAACGGGGTGGACGGGGACGACCGGGCGCGGAGTTCGGGGGTGCAGACGTTTGCCAAGTATGCAGTTAGCCGAACGGCTTCGCTATCGGGGCGGGTGTATTTTTCGGATGACTTTGTGCAGTCGAATAGTAGCCCGACGACGACGGGGATTGCGGCAGCGAATTTGCCGAATACGACAGTAATTGCGGCGGTGCCGCTGAAGACGTTTTTCCCGAGCCGGAACGATCCGGATAGTCGGCGGGCATCGCGGTTTTGGAGCGGGGCGGCGATTTATCGGCAGCAGTTAGCGGCGACAGTGGACTTGCAAGGGAATTACCAGCGGCTGCGGACCAGTCGGACGTTTCGGAATGGGCCGGCGGGGATTGGGTTTCAACCGGTGGTTTCGAATTTGAGCGAGTTTGAGGGGACCATTGATACAGGCGAGGGGCGGGTGAATTGGCGGCCGCGGGCTTGGTGGGCGTTTACGGGTGGGTATGAGTTCGAGCGCGAGGGGTATTTGAATCGAGACGATAACAAGCTGCCGGCTCCGACGACGGTGGCGGTGAGTACGAAGGCGGGGCAGCGGTCGCAGGCGGTTTACTTCGCGAATCAATTGACCATGCTGGGGCAGCGGTTGCAGCTTTCGGTATCGGGTCGGATGCAGGCTTTTTCGTTGGATACGCCGCAGTTTGTGACTACGGGGACGGCGAACAACTATGGCCGGATGGCAGCCGTGACGCCACCTCGGGCGTTGACTGGGGATGTTGCGCTGTCGTATTTTGTGGCGAAGACAGGGACGAAGCTGCGGGCCCATGGGGGGAATTCGTATCGGGCTCCAGGGTTGTTCGAGCGATATGGGTCAGGGTTTTTTTATAACTCGGTGACTAACTCGGTGGCGTTTAGTCCTTATGGTGATCCGAGGCTAGCTCCAGACCGTTATAACTCGGTGGATGGCGGCGTGGATCAGTATCTTTTCCGCGATAAGTTGCGGCTGAGTGGGACGATGTTCTACACGAGGATTGTGCAGATTACTCAGTTTGACTCGTCGGCTGGGATTGTGCGGCCAGGGGCGGATTTATTCGGGCGGACGTCGGGATACTACAATGGCGCGGGGGGGATTTCGAGGGGGGTGGAGACGACGGCGGAGTTGCGTCCGGTAAGGGGGACCATGCTTCGGACCTCCTACTGGTATGTGAACGCGAATACGGATCAGGACTTGGCGGTGCGGGGTTTTTGGGGGGCATTGAGTGTTCCGAAGCATTCTTGGTCGTCGATGGTGAATCAGCAACTGGGGAAGCGGACGGAGGTGACGGTGGACTTCTTCCGGAGTTCGGAATACCACAACGCGCTGTTTGCCGGAGGGCGGAGCCGGGCGTTTCTGTATCCGGGATTGACTAAGTTGGATGTGGTGGTGAGCCGTGACCTAGTTCGGGCGGATACTTACACGCTGCGGCTGTACGGGAAAGGGGATCAGATACTGAACCGGATTTACTATGAAAACGGCTTTCAGGGAGCGGGGGCGACGGGGTTGGTTGGTTTACAGGTTTTATTTCGTTAGGAGTTAGTCATGTCAATTGCTACGATGCGTGGAGATGGCGGCCAGACGGGATTGTCGGGTGGCATCCGAGTTTCGAAATCGTCGCCGCGGGTGGAATCGTTTGGGACGCTGGACGAGCTGATCTCAATGATGGGTTTGGCGCGGGCGATTTGCCCGAATGAAGAGTTGAAGGCGGCGACCAAGCGGATCCAAAAAGAGCTATTTAAGGTGGCCTCGGCGATTTCGACGCCGCCGGAGAGTCCCAAAGGGATTCCGGTGGTGGAGGACGCGATGGTGGACGCGTTGACAGCGCACGTGCACGCAATCGAGGCGATTCCGGGGATGCTGGACGATTGGACGCTGCCGGGGGAGGACGCGGCTTCGGCAACGTTCGACGTGGCGCGGACGATTTGCCGGAGGGCGGAACGGCTGGTAGTGGGGTTGATTGAAGGCGGTTTGGTGGTGCAGCCGAACGTGGTGCGGTATCTAAATCGGCTGTCAGATTTGTTGTGGTTGTTTGGACGGCAGATTGAGAAAGAGGCAGGGAAAGACGCTCGGTTGCGGGATGGATCGACACCGGGGCCGAAGTGGTCGCGGGCTTGGTAGCGAAGCCCTACACGTTGGAGACGCGGGGCGGGCGATGGTTACACGCGCGCTTCGCGGAGCCATGGAACGTTGTTAGTTGGGCGATGGTGAATGGAGGGTGGCAGCGGACGGAAGAGGTGGTTTGGTTCTACTTACGGTACGGGGAGCAGGTGGAGTTAGCGGGGGCAATGCACGCGGAGGGCTGGGCGGGGGCTGTAGGTTTTATGACGAGCCGACGTTTTGGGGCTTACGTGGAGGCGGCGGCGACGGAAGGGGAAGTGCGGGCTTGGGCGGTGGGGACAGTGGGATTGAGTAACTTGCTGCGGGTGGGAGATACGACGGGGCCGTTGGAGGATGGGCCGGGGACGATTAACTTGTTGGTTTGTTGCTCGGTGGGGTTGACGGTGGAGGGGGCGCTGGAGGCGTTGGCTTTGGTGTCGGAGGCTAAGGCCGCCGCGGTACTGGAGGGGGGAGTTTTGAGTCGACGAAGCGGGTTGGCGGCGACGGGGACGGGGACGGATTATTTGGCGGTAGCTTGGCCGGTGGCTTCTGAGAGGAATGCCGGGCGGGAGGAGTATGCGGGGAAGCATACGGCGGTGGGGGC
>JANXMS010000568.1 GCA_025354525.1 Acidobacteriota bacterium | reverse complement strand
GTGTCCTTCCGGCAAGCATGCGTAGCTCCGCCGAATTCAGGAATTATTTTTCGCGAGCAGGCGCCGGACCGACGTTCGGCTGATTTCAACCTCCGCGCAATCTCCGATTTGCTGATTCCTGCGAGAAATAGGTCGCTGACTGAGCCCGCTTCGGCCGCGGCCGTCGGCGGCCGCCCAAGGCGCGTCCCTTGCAAGCGCGCATGCGCCAAACCCGCTCGCACTCGTTCCCGCATGATGTCCCGCTCGAACTCAGCGAAAACCGAAAGTAGTCCCGCCATTGCACGGCCCGCTGGCGTAGTCAGGTCCAACGCCTCCGTCACGGAAACAAAACCTACGCCGAGCGCCGTCAGTTCCTGCAACGTTGCCACCAGGTCGGCGACCGGCCGGCCTCACCGATCCAATCGCCAAACCAGAACGACATCGATCTCCCTCCGCCGCGCCGAGTCCATCAACCACTGACGAAGCGCGCGCGCGGCCGCGCCGGAGCCCACTTCCTTACACTCTTCGACCACGGTCCATCCGCGCTTTGCGGCGTACTCGCGCAAATCGCGAATCTACAGGGGAAGCGTTTGCTGGTCGAGCGTGGAGACGCGCGCATACAGCCCCGCCCGCAACATTTTCACCGGTTTGCGTGACTGGCCAAAAACCCTCTTCGATTTGGACTTCGGAATCGTCCGTTCGGCGGGCATTTCCGCAGTGTATCCGAAGCTGGCCGGAAACTATTGTTTTCGGCCAGCCTTCGCTCATCCCACCCCGGCACGGTCCAGCGTCTGGCGATAGTTCCACGGCATCCACTCCGCCGGGCTGGCCGCGAGCTCTCGCGCATGGCGTTGCAGCTCCGTCAAATACTCGAACGAATTGGCGCCGCACAGCTGGCAGGTGTGAATCAGACTCATGAACAGGTCGCCCACTTGCGCCCCATGCAGTGTCCGATAGAACAGTGCGTTCTTTCTGTGCAAAACAGCCCGTTTTAATGCCCTTTCGACGATGTTGTTATCGAGGGGCGCCCCAGCCACACGGAGGAAAAGCGTCAATGGCCGCCAATGATTCAACAAGTACTTGATCGCCTTGCCGAGTCCGGAGTTCGGCTCCGTCTTCCGCTCGGCAATCTGCGCCTCCAGCCAATCATGCAGTTTCGTCATCACCGGACCGCTGTGGTCCGTGTGAAATTGCAATCGCCGGTCCGGTGTCATTCGCGCCTCGCGCGCCTCGGCATCGTGGCCATACACCTCGCCCAGCATCTCCAGCACGTAGCGGCATTGTTCAGGAAAGTTTTCGGCCACATCCACAAACTGACGTCTTCCATGAGCCAGACAATAGGCCAGCAGAATCTCCGCGCCCGCTTTTAGTTTCGGAACGTTGCGCGACAACGCATCGCACATCTGGATCGGCCCCGGAAGCTCCTCCGCCCGCTGTTTCAACACGTCGCTGAGGTTCTCACCGGCATGCTGGCGCCCGGTGAAATACAGCGCAATCTTGCCGCCCTCGCGGGTCGACACGATGCCGCTGGTGAACACGCCGGTGCGGTCGTCGCCGGGCTCGCGCTCCATCTTGAGAACCCGCATGCTCGTGTCGTCGTTGTGCAGCACCTCGCCCTGTGCCGCCTGCCGGATCAACTCCTCGCACGCCGGTTTGATCACCTCGGCCACCTCTTCGACAATCTCCCACTGCGTCGCCGCCGGCAGCGGAATTCCCAGCTGGCTCTCCAGTTTCTCCAACCGGTAGAACGGCACGCCGCTTCCGTACTTGAGTTGCGCGATCATCGCGCCCGCTGTCTCGTCGTACTTTTCCGGACCCACGCCCTCTGGCTCCTGCGCCGTAAACACTTGCCCGCAGGCGCCACAGCGCAGCCGTTCGAGCGAGTAGACAGTGGCCGCCAGCGGTGCCTGCCCGACAATCCGCACCAGCACCTTCGGCTCCTTCTGCCCGTATACATTGCCCTTTTCGCAATCCGGGCAGCGCTCTCCATGCCGCAGATTCTGGTGGGCAATCGGGACCTTCTTTGCCCCCTCGAACGCCTCGGCGCCATTGCGTCCGTGGCCCGGTTTCTTCGTCGCATTGGCATCCGGTTGCGCCCCGTCGCCTGTTTTCGATTCTTCTGTTTTTCCCAGCACCGCGCTGGTCTTTTCGTTATTGGGCGATCGCGCCAGCATCGCCACCAGCGCATGCAATACGCTCTTGAGCTTATCGTGGTCGTCATCGCTCAACGGGGCTTGTTTGGCTCCGTCGAGCACCCGGTCCAGTTCTTCCAGGTTCACATCCATGCGGCGTCTGGCCGTCTTCATCTTTCACTCCCAAGCAGTTGGCGAAACTGCTTTGTCAGCGGATAACCCAGAACCTCTTTGATCGACCGGTTCGGCACATAGCTATTGGATTGCTTGCCCCGTCCGGTTGTCTTGCCGAGCACCACCCAGTTTGCCGCGCGGTAACAGGTGCCGCGGAATCGTTCCGTATCCACGAAGGTTTCCGCAAAGTAGATCGGATGCCCGTAGACCTGCTCCCAGTCGGCGGAAAGCCGGGCCGCCATCCGCCCCAAAATATGCGATGCCAGATGCGGCACCTTCACCCACGGCAGAATTAGAAACCGGGTGTTGTAGGCGAGGAATCGAATGTTGCGCCGGCGCGCTTGCTGGTCCCAGCCGATGTAGCGATCCCGCGCGCCGATATGACGCGGCGCGCTCGACCACGCCACGCAGGCCACCGGCCGGCCATTCGCCCACACCAAATACTTCAGATGCTCGCCCACCGGCTGTTCGTAGCCCAAATAGTGATGCTCCTCCATCAGACTGTTGAACAGCGGCTCATCTCCGCTGCGCCGCACCTGCGCGAATTCCAGTGGCTGCAGGTCGCGCAGGGTCACCGCCATCGGCGTTGTATCGATCAGTACCGGAGCCGGCCGCACGCGTTTGGCCAGCGGGTTGTGCGGCACGAATTTCACCGGCGGCAATTCGATATGGCCCGCGCGGTGCAGCATGAGCAGCAGGCCGCGGCACACCATGTCGCGCAGCGCGCCGTTGGCTTGCCGCCATTGCCAGACTTCGCATAATTTGGTGGATAGGGTGCGGCGGCTCGCGCCCGGGTGCGCGGCGATCAGCTCCCGTATAAAGAGGATGTCTTCGCTGGAGATTGCCCGGCCGCGGTAGGTGATGAGTTCCGTCATCAGCAGCAGTATGAACCGGCTGCTGATGGAACGCAAGGGGAAAATGGTTTTCGCGGTGACTTATTTCAGAGTGTTCACCCGCCGCCACATCGGCGCCGCGCGGACGCGCGCCACATCCCCGGCGGCGAACAGCAACAGCGCTTCGTAGGCTTCCAGTTGTTTGGCGGCGTTGCCGGATTCCGGCCACCAGATGAAACGGCCCTTCGACAATCGCTTCTGCGCCAGCCAGTATCCCTGGCCGTCGTAATTCAAGAGACGGATCGTGGTCCCGCCACGACTGCGAAATACAAATACGCAGCCGGAGAATGGATCTTCGGCGAGCTTGTCCTGACAGAGCCGGACTAGGCCGTCAATGCCTTTTCGTCCGTCGACGGGCTCGATGGCCACCAGCACACGCATCTGGGCCGTGATCTGAATCATTGTTCCGTGCCTCGCCAGGCGCGCAGTAAAGCCGTCCAATCCGGGGCCACCCGGACGGGCCAATGGATGCGCATCTTATCGCCGCGCTCCGATTTGAACTCGATCAAGCACTCTTCACATGCCGCCGGCGGCGGTGCGATGAGTTCGACGAAAACAGGCTTGGATTTACCCGGACGGCGGGAGGCCACTTCGCCCAGTCGTTTCTTCAACCCCATATAGTCCAGCCGTAGCGCCTGCGCGACCGCATAGACACCATGCTCGCTAGCCAACTCCGCCGCGGCATCCCAAATCGATTCCGGCAGCTTCGCCCGCCTTGGCTGCATACCGCGATACTCCTCCAATTGGCGCTGTAGCTGCGCGATTGGCTCCGCTATCGATTCCGTCCCTTTTCGGTTCATTTCCAGTCGCCTCCACGCGACTCTTTGAACCTAACTGCGAGGCCCGTCCTTCGTCACGCAGGCTTGCCGAAAGGACACAATGACGGCGCGGACATCTGGGCGGACAAGATGGCAAAGTTCCTCGATCCGTTTACCAAATCCGGTGTCTTTCTCCGTGAGATCACCAGCCGACTCACCAAAGGATTGGAGAAGGAGTTTCCCAATCTTCAAGAGCGCGTCGATCACATCCTAACGAACCAGGTGTTCGGCATCGGCATCACCCACCTCACCAGCCTGCTCGCCCGCCGCAGTGTCTACTGTTCCAAGTTCGCCAAGGGCAAGCATTCCGTCGGCAAGTCCTTTACGACTGAACACGGAAACATCTGGTTTGAGCGGATGGAACATACATGGGTGGGTGGCAAGTGCACGTACTGCGGGGCGAGCCAGAAGACACTGGATCGTGGCGAAGGGCTCGAAACCCACGCTTATGCCTTCATCCACACTGACAATATCAAGGCTCGGGTGGCCGAGTTGTTTGGAGCCAATATGCAATTCGACGTGATCATTGGAAACCCGCCGTACCAGTTGGACGACGGCGGCTATGGTAAGAGCGCCGCGCCGATCTACCACCTCTTTGTGGAACAGGCGAAGCTGCTCGAACCACGCTATCTGTCGCTGGTTATTCCTGCCCGTTGGTTCGCCGGTGGCAAGGGACTGGACGAGTTCAGAGAGTCGATGCTCACCGACAATCGTTTGCGCTCCATTGACGACTTTCTCAGCGCATCGGACGTTTTCCCAGGAGTGGGCCTAAAGGGCGGCGTTTGTTACTTTCTCTGGGACCGGGATAATCCCGGACCATGTCGAGTAGCTACTCATTTCAAGGACTGGCCTGTCTCGACGGCCAATCGTTCGCTTCTTGAAGAGGGCGTGGACGTGTTCATCCGATTCAATGAAGGACTGTCGATCCTCAAAAAGGTTGTTGCCGTGGAAAGTCGGGAATCGCAGTCGCTGTCTTTGCCCGATGGTAAGCGTTTCGAGCGTTTAGTCAGTTCCAGAAAACCGTTCGCATTAGATACAACGTTTAAAGGCAAATCAGAAAAGCGTGCCGGTGACGTTCTGGTCCATCAAAACGGCGGAAAGGGATACACACCTAGATGTTCGATCACCACTGGCACGGACCTCATCGACCAATGGAAGGTCTATGTGGGCCGGGCCGCCCCCGGAACCGGCAATAGAGATACCTACCCTCACCGGATCATCAGCACGCCATTTATTGGGGAACCAGGGAGCATCTGTTCGGAAACCTATCTTTGTATCGGCCCGTTCGAGTCGAAGATCCAGGCCGAAAGCGCTTTGTCTTACCTCTCCTGTCGCCTGACTCGTCTCTTGATTCTTCTGCACAAGCCTTCGCAGGACACAACTCGAAAGGTCTACACTTTTGTGCCAACCCAGGAGTGGTCTGGGCAATGGACGGACAAGGACCTCTACACAAAATATGCTCTGTCTGCGAGTGAGATCGCCTTCATTGAGACGATAGTCCGCCCGATGGACCTCACCAGCAACGCGCCTGAGGAAGTATCCGACGACGATGAGTAAGACCGTAGAGGAAATCCTCGTTCTAAAGCCGGAAGCACGACCGCGCATCTACGCCTACTCAATTGCCGATGATTCGCACAAGGGCCTCGTCAAGGTAGGGCAAACCACGCGCGACGTTAAGCAGCGTATTGCCGAGCAGCTCAAGACCGCCGCGATCAAGAATTACACTATCGAGTTAGACGAGCCCGCCCCCTCCGTGCCAACATAGCTGAGACACTATCCCCGGTCTTAATTACTGAGCAGGGCGAGAATGGAAATCAGAGTGAATACGAATCAGAAGCAGAATGGATTTGCCTCAGCGAATGCGGGTTGGCCCGGCGCGGAACGGAGAGAGGCGGAGCGTAGCGACTCCGAGCGGAGTGGAGCGCCGGGCCATCCCGCCGCCAGTTCGCCGGCCCCGGCGCGCCCCAATCCGGAGGTCGTAGCCGACGCGCGGCGACGCACTTTCTCGCTGGACTACAAACTGCGAATTCTTAAGGAAGCCGAAGCCGTCAAGGCCATCGGCGGGATCGCAGCCTTACTGCGGCGCGAAGGGCTCTACTCCTCGCACTTGACGACATGGCGCCAGGAGCGTGAGGCCGGCATGCGGCAAGCGCTCACACCGAAGTCTCGCGGCCCGAAAAAGAAACCCGGCACCCACCAGCAGGAACTTGAGCAACTGCGCCGCGAAATCCTGCGCCTGAACGACGCACTGGCACGGGCGGAGATGATCATTGATGTCCAAAAAAAAGTGGGCTCGCTGTTGGGATGGGCACTGCCGCCGGGCCGGGAGGGGAAGATTTCATAATGGACGCGGTAGCCGCGTTGTCGGCGGCGATCGGCATAGAAGCGGCTTGTGATGCTCTTGCCGTGTCCCGGGCAACCTTCTACCGAAACCGTCCTCTACTGGGTCCATTCGCGATACCGGAATCTTCGCCGCCGCCAGTTGTTCGCGCCTCGCCGGCGCGAACACTGGGGACGGACGAACGTCAACGCATACTCGCTGTTTTGCATCAAGAACGGTTTCAGGATTGGGCCCCGGCGGCCATCCAGGCCACATTATTGGATGAAGGAAATTATCTATGCTCGACCCGAACGATGTATCGAATTTTGGAACAGGAGGGAGAAACTCGCGAACGCCGCGACCAGGCCATTCATCCGGTCTATCAGAAACCGGAATTGCTGGCCACCGCGCCCAATCAATTGTGGAGCTGGGACATCACCAAACTGCGTGGTCCGGTCAAATGGAACTACTTCCAACTGTACGTAATCATCGACGTCTTCAGCCGCTACGTCACCGGCTGGATGGTCGCCGAACGGGAATCGGCCGAACTAGCCAAAACCTTCATAGAGGAATCCATCCAAAAACACGAGATACCGATTGGTCAGCTCACCATTCACGCTGACCGGGGAAAAGTTATGCGCTCCAAACACGTTGCGTTTCTGCTGGACGACCTTGGCGTTTCCAGGACGCACAGCCGACCCTACGTTTCCAACGACAACCCGTATTCGGAAAGCCAGTTTCGTACTTTGAAGTACCGGCCCGGCTTTCCCGATCGATTCGGCTGTATTCAGGACTGCCGCGCCTTTTGCCAGGAATTCTTCGCCTGGTACAACGACCAACATTGCCATTCCGGGATCGCGTTACTGACGCCCGCCATGGTTCACTTCGGCCAGGCACGCGCCGTGCTCGCCCAGCGCCAACTCATCATGGATGCCGCCTATCTGGCTCATCCGGAACGGTTTGTCCGCAAAGCTCCGGTCGTCAATCCGCTCCCGGAAAAAGTCTGGATCAATAAGCCCGACTCATCGACTACAACAGAAAGGAAAACTCACTAAATTATTTCGCCGAGTGTCTCAAAGTTCTTGACACGCACCGTCCAGCGGCGAGAAACTACGGGGTTGCCGTTCCTCTCCCAACTCCTTCTCCATACGTTCGGCCACGGCTTGGAGGTGCTCCCGGATGGTTTCATGATTGGTGGTCTCTCCCACCGGCAGCACCTCCTTCATCAAATTCGCC
>JANXMS010000560.1 GCA_025354525.1 Acidobacteriota bacterium | reverse complement strand
ATGCATTGACGGGGCCCTGAGCTGGGACAAACGTAGTTTGCAGTCCGCCCAATACGGGGCCGGTAGTTCGGGTTTCCAGAACGCCTCCATTAAGGCGGGTGTCGCTCTAGATCGATAGGACGGTGGATCGGCACCATCAAGGCCGCACGGTTCTCGTATGTGAAGTTGCTCCCAGCCATATAACCGAGTCGCTTCAATCGAGATCTCTCCCGTTGTGCGGATGCCGCCATCCGGCGTAAGGTCGAAACTTCAATGCCGATTTACGACGTTTGTTGATTTCCTCACAGCGCTCGATGCGGCATCCATTGCGAATCGGCACAACTCCTCCTTGATGCCGAAACTCCTGCTACCTTGTCGGCTTGAGGTCGAAGACCTCGCTAGTCGTCATCATCCGAACGGACGAAGTTGCTCTCAAACGCCATCGTCAACACGTCGTCATTGAGGGCAAACGGACGGCGCTCGAAACGTAGAATGTCGATGGCATGGGACAAAACGTCGCGCGGATGACACCGTCGACGCGCCTTTCCCGACTGGCGATAATGCCGCTCCAAGAACCGGTCCACCAACTCCGGCGAGCAATCCAACTCCTGGCTCCGCGCGTAGCTGATGAAGATGGAAGTAAACTCCTGCTCACTAGGCGATCGCATCAGCATTTTGTACTGAATCCGTCGCAAGAAGGCCTCATCGCCCAACTGGTCCGGCTTCAGATTCGTCGAGAATACCAGGAAGCACTCGAATGGCGTCGTCATCTTGGCGCCGTTTTGAAAGGTCAAATAGTCGACGCGACGTTCCATCGGCACAATCCACCGGTTGAGCACCTCCGCCGGTGTCACCCGTTGCCGACCAAAGTCGTCAATGAGATAAATACCGTTATTGGCTTTTAGTTGCAACGGAGCGTCATAAAACTTCGCGTCCGTGTTGTAGCTCAAGTCCAACATCTCCGGAGCCAACTCGCCGCCCGTAACAATGAACGGTCGCCGACACTTGAACCAACGGTTGTCAAAGGTCGCCGTCGTTGTAAAGGCCGAAATCGCCGCCGGTGCCTCCTCCACCACGTGGTGGTACACCGGGTCATACATCTGGATTATCATTCCCTGCGCTTCCAGCGCGTACGGCACGTAAATATAGCTCTGATCGACGTTGAACAGCGCCTCCGCCAAATACGTCTTCCCATTCCCAGGCTGCCCGTAAATCAAAAACGATTTGCCCGAATTTACCGCCGGACCAAGCTGATTCAGCAACTCCGGCGTGATCACCATATGCCGATAGGCACCCTTCAGCGCATCCATCGTCAGCCAGCCATTGATCTGTTTCTGCCGACGAACCATGTCGACGTACTGAAACAGCGGCACCGGAACCCGTCCAGAGTAGGCGTTGGTCGCTACATACTCTTTCGCCAACTCTCTTCCGGCTTCGGTCAAAACGAAACGCGACGAAATTGTGCCCATCCCAAGCGAACTGCGCACCGCCACTTGATGCTCCCGCTTAAACCCAGCGAGCAATCCGTCGATCAGGCTGAATTCCAACCCCAGATGCTGGGCCAGCTCTCGACCCACCATTTCTCCTTTGTAATAAAGCGCTTTCAAGATCAACTGCTCGATCATCGTCGCCGGAATTCCCGTATGCTCGATCAACTCGGGCACCGGCGGCATCAATTCCTGGGGCTCGACCAGATGGTCGAGATCGAGAAATGAAGAGAGACTACTCAAATCAGTAATGGGCATTTAGACTCTTCGGTATGGGTATCTATCGACCAACTTGGCGAAACCTTGAGTAGGGAGATATTATGAGACTTCAGGCAAAACACCTTATGTCCACCACCCGTCGCAACTTCCTTCAGACCGCCGGCGTCACCTCCGTACTCGCCGCCGCGCCCGCCGCCGCCGCCCCCAAAGGCCCAAATGACAAAATCAACTTCGCCTGCATCGGCTTCGGCATCATGGGCCAAGGCGACGTCTCCACCGCCGTCACCGTCCCCGGCACCAAACTCGTCGCCGTGGCAGACATCTATCAAGGTCGCCTCGATCTAGCCAAAGAACGCTACGGCAAAGACATCTTCACCACTCGCGACTATCGCGAAATCCTCGCCCGCCCCGACATCGACGCCGTCATTGTCGCCACCCCCGACCATTGGCACCAGCAGCAGGCCATCGACGCCATGAGGGCCGGCAAGGACGTCTACTGCCAGAAGCCCATGGTCCACAAAGTCGAACAAGGTGCCGCCGTCATCCAAGCCGCCAAAGAGACCGGTCGCATCCTCCAAGTCGGCAGCCAACGCGCCAGTTCCATCCTCTACGCCAAAGCCCGCGACCTCGTCAAAGAGGGCGTCCTCGGCGAAGTCCGTATGGTCGAAGCCTTCTGGGATCGCAACTCCGCCCAAGGCGCCTGGCAGTACTCCATCCCCCCCGACGCATCCACCACCACCGTCGACTGGGACCGCTTCCTCGGCACCGCCCCGAAGCGCCCCTTCGAACCCGTCCGCCTGTTCCGCTGGCGCAACTACCAGGACTACGGCACCGGAGTCGCCGGCGACCTCTTTGTCCACCTCTTCACCGGCATTCACTACGTCATGGACTCAAACGGCCCGAACCGCGTCATGACCACCGGCGGCCTCTATCACTGGAAGGACGGTCGCGATGTTCCTGATTTGATGATGGGCATGTACGACTATCCGCAAACCGCAACCCATCCCGAATTCAACCTCAGCCTACGCCTCAACTTCCTCGCCGGCGGCGGAGAGGGCAGCGGCTTCCGCTTCATCGGCTCCGAGGGCGTCCTCGACCTCGCCGTCGGCGGAGCGCTCGTGCTGAAACGCAAGCCTAAAGAGACCGAACCCGGCACCACCGCCGGAACCTTTTCCAAATCCACCGCCAACCAAATCCTTAAAGACTACCGCGGCAAGTACCCCGTACAACCCGCCAGCGCCGACGGCATGCGCGCCAACACCGAGCAGCGTTGGGTTCTGCCCCCAGGCTATACCGAGCAATACGCTCACCACGCCAATTTCTTCGAACACCTCCGTTCCCGCCAACCGGTGATTGAGGATCCGACCTTCGGCCTCCGCGCCGCCGGACCCGCTCTGCTTTCGAACGTCAGCTATTTCACGAAAAAAACTGTACACTGGGACCCCGAGAAGATGGTCGTCAAGGCTTAATTCTTTCGTCCGCGGGAGGCCCTATGTTGTGGTGGATTTGGCTAGTTGCTGGTCTGGCCCTGATGCTCGGAGAGCTACTCACTCCCGGCGGCTTCTATCTCCTGTTTTTCGGCATCGGTGCCAGCGTCACCGCCCTCGCGGCGGCGCTGGGCCTCGCCAACCTCACCGCCCAGACGCTCCTCTTCCTCGCCCTCTCCCTCGGGGCGCTCGCCCTCTTCCGCCGCCCCCTGCTTGCCCGTATCGCAAATTCCACCCCCCCGCCCCAGCAAGCGCTCACCGGCGAAATAGCCGTTCCCATGGGGATCATCCCCGCCCACGCCGTCGGCCAAGCCGAACTGCGCGGCACTGTCTGGTCGGCGCGCAACCTCGCAGACCGCCCCCTCCTCGCCGGAGAACGCTGCCGAGTCGAACGCACCGAAGGTTTAACGATATACTTGCGCCCGGAGAACTAATCCCATGGTTGAAGTCACTGTCCTCGCTTTCCTCTTCCTGCTCATCATCATCATGATTGCCAAAACGGCAATCGTCGTGCCCCAGCAGAGCGCGTTTGTCGTTGAACGCCTAGGTGCCTACAGCGGCACCATTAACGCCGGATTCCACATCCTCATCCCGTTCCTAGACATCATCCGCTACAAGCACTCGCTCAAAGAGCAGTCCATGGATATCCCGGAACAGGTCTGCATCACCCGGGATAACGTCCAAGTAGCCGTCGACGGCGTTCTCTATCTCAAGGTGCTCAACGCCGAACGCGCCTCCTACGGCATCTCCGACTACCAATTCGCCATCATCCAACTCGCCCAGACCACCCTCCGCAGCGAGGTCGGCAAAATCGAACTCGACCGTACTTTTGAGGAACGCACCAATATCAACATCTCCGTCGTCAGCGAACTCGACAAGGCCTCCGAACCTTGGGGCGTCAAAGTTCTCCGCTACGAAATAAAGAACATCACCCCGCCGTCTGACATCCTCGCCGCCATGGAAAAACAGATGCGCGCCGAACGCGAAAAACGCGCCGTCATTCTGAACTCGGAAGGCGTCCGCGATTCCGCCATCAACCTCGCCGAGGGCGAAAAGCAGAAGGTCATCAAAGCCTCCGAAGCCGACAAGCAAAAGCAGATCAACGAAGCCGAAGGCCAAGCTAACGCCATTCTCACCATCGCCGAAGCCTCCGCCACCAGCATTCGCCAAGTCGGCCTCGCCATTCAGGATCCCGGCGGTCGCGAAGCCGTCCAACTCCGCGTCGCCGAACAATACGTCGCCAGCTTCGCCGCTTTGGCGCAGTCGTCTAATACAATGATCGTGCCCGCCAATGTAGCCGATATCGCGGGCATGATCAGCACCGCCATGGGCGTCTTCCAATCCGCCCAGCGGGGAAGCGGACCTCCCCCGCCGCCGTTCAATTAGGCAAACGCCGACCGCGGCAAATCGCAACTTATCTGCAATGCGCCCAACGAGTCCGCCTTGCCTTCCATCTCTTACGCAAACGCCAACCGCGGCGTGTCGTAGCTCTTCGCAGGATCAGCATCGCCATGGGCGTCTTCCAATCCGCCCAGCGGGGAAGCGGACCTCCCCCGCCGCCGTTCAATTAGGCAAACGCCGACCGC
>JANXMS010000556.1 GCA_025354525.1 Acidobacteriota bacterium | reverse complement strand
GACGGGGCAGACAGCGTCCTGGATACTGTGGATATTGATGGCGCCAACTTCAACGGGACAAGACGGGAGATTCTATGCCGCGCGGCTTAGTGACATCACTACGCCTAACGCTGTGATTGTATTTCCGGACCGTGCCTAAGGGCCCGTTGCTTGGAATCGTGCAGCAGCGTATGATAGCGCGGATGAAACCGTTACTGCTTGTGTTGGTTGGAGCCCTGTCGATCGCGTCTGCTCAGGAGCTTCCCGGATGGTATCCCCACGAAGGTGGGCTGCTGCAATACCGCGTCGGGATCCGCTTCGGCGAAGAGCCGGATACGATGCCGGACGGGTGGAAGTTCGGCCGTGTCTCCGCCGTGGCGGTAGACAAGCAGGGCGACGTCTACGTCTATCAGCGCGGGAAGAAGGCAGACCCAATTGTGGTCTTCGATGCCAAGGGCAAGTATCTGCGGTCCTGGGGAAAGGGTCTATTCGGCAACCCTCACGGACTTCGGGTGGATCCTCAGGGGAAGATCTGGGTGACCGACAATGGGGATCATCAGGTGATGCGCTTTTCGCCCGATGGCAAGCTGCAGCTTACGCTGGGCATCAAGGGCAAGGCGGCGACGACTCCGGAGACGTTTAACCGACCAACCGATGTTGCGTTTTCGCCCGACGGACGACACGTCTACGTCAGCGATGGTTATGGCAATGCGCGGGTGGTTCGTTTCAGCTACGACGGCAAGTACGAGCTGACTTGGGGGACGCCGGGTAAGGGGCCGGGGCAATTCAACACGGTACACAATTTGGCCGTGGATAGTGCTGGGGAGGTGTACGTCAGCGACCGGGAGAATAACCGCATCCAAATCTTCTCAGCCGACGGAAAGTTTCGGCGGATGTGGAAGCACTTGGGCGCGACTCAGGGGATCTTCATTACCCCGAAGGACGAGGTGTGGGTGGTGACGCACCGGAACAATATCGAGAACTTGACCTACGATACGCTTGCTGGACGCATCATGCGGATTGACCGCAAGACGGGCAAGATTCTCGGGGCGATGGAGTCGCCGGGCCACTGGATTTGCGTGACTCCGGACAACGTCGTTTTCATTGGGAGCCTGACGGGGAACGTGTTCCGCTGGTACCCGGGTTGGTTGAGCAAGGGTTTGGGACGCGACGAAGGCTTGGCACCGCAGAAGTAGTCGTTTAGGGCCTGACCACCGCGCCGTCGAGGGTTCGGTCGAGGGGATAGTGGCCGCCGAGGGGGGCGGCCTGGAGCGGGTGCTTGGCGGCCAAGGCTTCGTTGATGTCGATCCCTAAGCCAGGCTTGCCGTTGCCATAGAGGTATCCGCCGCGAATCTCGGCGGTACCGGGGAGCAGTTCCCGGACGAATTCGGGGAAGTTGTTCTCTTCTTGAATACCGAAGGCGGGATGGGAGATATCGATGTGATAGGCCGCCAGTTGGTTGACGGGATCGTTTTCGCCACCTTCTTGAAACGCGGTGCGGACACCCAGCGGCTCGCAGATGGTGGCCAACTTCTTGGCGGGGGTGATGCCGCCAATCGAAGAGACTCGACAGCGGACGAAATCGATCAGCCGCTCGTTGATCAGTGGCAGATACTCAAACGGATGGGTGAAGAGTTCGCCGACTGCCTGGGCAGTGGTGCTGGTCTGGCGAATCTGTTTGTACCAGGCGAGTTGCTCAGGGGCGAGTACGTCCTCAATGAAAAACATCTGAAAGGGCTGCATCCGACGGCAAAAATCCACGGCGTTGATTCCGCTGAGGTGCGAGTGGACGTCGTGACACAGCTTGGGGCCGAAGCCGACTTTTGAGCGCACGTAGTCAAAGAGTGGCGGAATTGTTTCGACGTAGACTTCCTCATCAAAGGCTGAGCCACCGCGGCCGCCTTCTGGCCGGGAGCCTTGGCCGGCTGGGATGAAGCCGCCTCCACCGTATGCACCGAGTTGGACGCGGATGTGGCGAAACCCCTTGGCCATCGATTTCTGGACGGATTCGACGACGGCTTCCTTGCTGTTGCCGCCGCAGTGGTCGTAGCAGGGAACGGCGTCGCGGACCTTGCCGCCGAGTAGGTCATAGACGGGCATGCCGGCGCGCTTGCCCTTGATGTCCCACAGAGCCATGTCCATGCCGCTGAGAACGTTGTTGTTCACTGGGCCATTGCGCCAGTAGGTGCGGAGGTGTCCGCTCTGCCAGAGATCTTCGATCTGCTCCGGGTTCTTGCCGATCAGGAACGGTGCCAGATGCTTTTCGATCGCGGCGATTACCGCATACGGCTGAAAATGGTTACCGGCCGAACCGATGCCGTAGAGCCCCGGTTCACTGGTGATGATTTTGACGAAGACCCAGCGATAGTTGCGACCGCCACTGGTCGAGATCACCTTCACCTCTTTGATAGTCAGAGGCGGAAGCCCCTTCGCCGCGGGAGAGAGGATGGGGGCGGCCCAGAAGGCACGGAGCAGATCGCGACGGAGCATAAAGGAACTTATATCACGACGAAACAAACAAGTCGGGAGCGCGCGGAAGGCGACCGGAACAGTATCCAGGCAGAGGTTGGGCTGGAGAGCATTGCGGAGCCGCAGTAGCAAGTGGTGGCTGGAGTCAAGAACACCGCGGGCGCTTCTCCGACGTTCCGCCATCCCATTGTGTTGAAGCACTGGGACTGAACGGCGGGGGATTCAGCCGGGCACTCCGAAACTAAACAAGCACAGCCGCAAGGAGGTGGGGCAGAAGGGCATATCGGATGAGGGCCTCTCTTAAGGGCTCGCAAGTCGCACGTCGCGGCACTTGGCGGTCAAACCCGCGCGGGTGCCTTCTGCCGTTCGACGATAACGTTGTTTGGCAGCACCGGGGCTCAAACTAAAGCACCTTAATCTGCAGGGCGACGAGGAATCCGTTGAGGCGCTTCATTCCGTCGACAGCCACGGCGCTCCCGACCTCCGGCGGATTCGTGAGCGGCTTGCCCTTGGCGTCGACGAGGCGGGTTTTTTTGTCGATGTCGAGTTTCACGGTCTGGTCGGGGACCGTTTCGACGACGATGAACTTCTTGTCGTAGACTTTGACGGTGCCGTCAAAAGTGACCGGGGTTTGGGGTGGTTGGTACTGAGCGCCCCAAGCGGCGGCACCGATCAGAAGACAAACAATGCGGCGGGTGGTCATGTCTCTAGAATGTCACGCGGATAGCGATTTGAACTCTTCGCTGATTCCGGGCCGAGGTGGGCTCCAGGAACAGGGGGTCGATCTGTTCGGTGGAGCCAACCGTATTGAACCGCGTGCCGGTGGACAAACCGGAAAATTGTGTGTGATTGAGGGTGTTGTAGGATTCAAAACGCAGTTGCGTATTCACGCGTTCCCATTTGAAGTTTCGATAGACCGAAAGGTCGTGGTTGAGGAAGCCAGGGCCCCGAAAGCTGTTCGTACCGAGATTGCCAAGCTCGCCTCGAGCCGGTGCGCGGAAACGTTCGGTGGGCGGCAGGCTCGGATCGGTGACGACGAGTCGTGCGGGAAAGGAGCCGCTTCCGGTAACGTCGCCGCCGGTGACAAGGGTGATGCCGGGAGTAAACGGAGCTCCGGTTTGTCCGCGGGTGATGCCGGAGAACTGCCATCCGCGGGCGAGGCGATTTTTCCAGGGAAGGGTCCAGTTATAGTTGATCCCGATGACCTGCGTGCGGTCATAGTTAAGCGGACCATAGTTCCAAGCCCTTGGACTAAAGAAAGGGTTCACGGTGAAGCCGTCGCTTGAAGAGGTGCCAAGGGCTTTACTAAAGGTGTAGCTGACCCCCCAGTTGAAGTTGCGGTTCAAACGCTGGGTGAAGCGAGTCTGGAGAGAGCTGTAGTTCGACGAGGCGGCAAACTCATAGAGGAAGATATCGCCGTAGCCTTGAATGGGGCGGAGGAAATTGTTGGCTAGGGCGGCCGTGGGGCGCGCCGGGTTGGCGTTCTGCGGGTTCCTTTCTAAATGGGTGGAGTAGAGAGGGATCGCGTTGATATTGCGCTGCCACAGTTGGTGCCGACTTAAGGAGCCGACGTAGGAGATGTCCATCAAGAAAGTCTTGCCAACCTGCTGCTGTATGCCGAGTGAATAGTTATAGGTAGTGGGCATGGGGTTGTTGCCGAAGATGGCGCGAACGGTGGCCGAAGGTGCCAGAACCCCCTTGCCCGCGGTTTCGGCCAGCCCGTCCAAAGTGCCGTAGTAGACGGTGGGGGTAAAAATGGACGGCGGATTGGGCAACATGTTGTAGGTCATGTTGCCTTGAATCCGATCAAAGAAGACGCCGCCACCACCGCGAATGGCGGTGCGACCGCGACGGAAAGGATCGTAGGAGAAGCCGAAGCGAGGAGCCGCCATGAACTTGGGCACCTCGTAGAGGCCGCGGGGGAGCCCGTTCTTGCCGCCTTGAATCATACCGATGGCGGGGGTGCCGTAGCCCGGCGCAAAAGTACCGATAAAACCTTCCGGGTAGTTGGTTCCGTTCGGCGCTTGGGCCACGGTGCGGCGGTTGGCGTCGAGCGCCGGACGCAGCAGAACGGGTGCCTTCGCCGGATCGTAAGCGTCGGGCGAGAAGGTGTAGAGTTGGTTCAACTTGTCATAGGTCGGCTGATTGGCGTAGAAGCGGACGCCGAAATCCAGGAGTAGGTTCGGCTTGATGCGCCAAGCGTCCTGAGCATAGAACTCGATGTTGGTGAAGTAGTAGTAGCCGCGAGGGCGGGCGGAAGCTTCCGTGTAAGAGTTGTAGGACCCAAGGGCCGCGTTCGAATAGGCGAAGTTGGTGTCGTACTCGCTGAGGGCGTTCACGCCGAAATCGAGCGTGCCGCGCGTGGCGGCGTTCGCGCTCTGATCTTTCCGGGCTCTTTCGTAATAGACGCCGAAGCGGAAGGTGTGCGTCTTCCAGATCTTGCTGAGGTTTTCGACCACCGACAAAATCAAGTTCGAATTGTCGTAGGGAACCCCGTCGCTCATGTTTACGCTGGCGGCGTTTTGAACCCCGCCGAACGCGAAGTTAGGAATTAGGTTTCCGGCATTCAGGCTCGAATTAAACTGCGGTACGTTGATGCCAAGTTTCGTGCGGTCGACTTTGTCCGGGAAGACGGGCTTGTAGGTGAGATGGTTCTGGCTAACACCGAGAATGAGTTCGTTGAACACGGTCGGCGAAACAGAATAGGTCGTATGCAGTGTCGCGCCGCGACCCGGTTGGCGAAAGTCAATGGGCGTAAGGGGGATGTTGACGCCTCCGTTTACCCAAAGGCCCCAAGGCACCTCCTGTCGATCCTGGGTGTTGCTGACGCGGAGATAGGTTTGTAACTTCGTGAACGGCTGAAAGTCCAGCCGGAGAATGTCGGTCCGACGGGGATAGCTGCCGCTTTGGGCTGAGATGAAGTTCCACTGGTCGCGCCGATTGGGGATGGGATCAACGAAGTTGGGCAGCGGGAAGATGCCGAGTATCTTCTGCCCGATCGGGTGGAGGCGGCTGGCCGGAATGATGTTTCCTGGGAACTGGAGCTTGTTGTTGGCCGCATCCCGAATCGTGAGCGGATCGCGCACCACTCGGGCCCGACCGTTGGTGTCGCGGCTTTGGGAGAAGTCGCCGGCGCGTTCAAGCGCAGTGGGCACGGTCACAGTGCGCGAGCCGTACTCGATGAACTGGCTCTGAAGCTCTTGACTCCAGAAGAAGAAGAGCCGAGAGCGATCCCGATTCCAATTGCCGGGGACATACACGGGTCCGCTGAGTTGGTAGTTGCCGATGTTGTAGCGGTACGGTTGCCGCTCTACGCCTCGCTGGTTGTTGAAGAAGCTGTTGGCGGAATACCGTTCATGGCGGTTAAAGTAGCTGCCGCTGCCATGGAACTGCTTGCCTCCGCCGCGCGTGATGATGGTGATGGCACCTCCCGAATTGCGTCCATATTCAGCCGCATAGTTCGACAAGAGGACCTTCACTTCTCCAACGGAGTCCATCGAAGGCATGGAATGGACACTGCCATTTGAGCCCGTATCGAGGGTCGTAACGCCATCGACGCTCACGTTTTTTGAGTTGTCCCGCCCGCCGGAAAGAAAGAGCCCGCCGGTCCCATTGTTCGACGGTGATTCGCGACCGTCGCTGGTGTCGATTACTCCGGGGAGCAGTCCAACCGCGTCCATCACGTCGCGGCCGCGAAGGGCCAAGTTCTGTAACTCCTCCTGCGTGATCGATGCCGATTTTTCGCTGGAACCGAGTTGTACTTGAGCACCTGCCGCTTCCACGGTAACCGTCTCGGCTGTCTCGCCGACTTGCAGCTTGATTCTGCCCAGCGTTCGCTGCTCGCCCGAGTTCAGCGCGATATCGGTCTGCTGATATTTTTTGAAGCCGCCATGCTCGATGGAGATCGTGTATTGACCGGACGAGAGATCAGGAAACGAGAAATACCCCGTTTCGTTCGAAGTCGATATCTTTTGAAAGCCAGTGCGGCTTTGCCGGGCGATCACCTGAGCCCCGGGGACGATTGCGTCGGTCTGGTCGACGATGGTGCCGGAGAGTCCAGATGAGATGCTCTGCGCCGACAAAAGGAAAGCAGAGGCGAGAAAAGCGACAACTAGGCGAAACATTGATGTCGTCGATGATAGCAAGCCGGGTGAAGCGTTAGGCTAACGTCAGTTCATCCATAGTTGACGCGGGAGCGGACCGGCCGACGAGTTCGGCGCAAACCTTTACGACGGTCTCGCTCGCGATCTCAACCATCGTATTCCACGCATTCACTCGGGGATAAGCTTGTGCGGTGGTGGCCAAGAAGACTTTGCTGCCCGAGATCTGCGCTTCGGGACGATCGGCGAGATAGTTAACGGGCCAAACTGGTTCGACGAAAGGTGCGCGGAAGACTTTCACTTCGTCGACCACCGATTGGTCGAAATCTGGATAGAGCGAGGTGAGCGCTTTTTGGGCCTGAAACTTCCAGTCGGAGTCGCTGCGGCTATAGGTCTCGCTGTCTTTGTTGCAGTAGTTCATCAGGTAGACCAAGTGGCGGCCATTGGTCTGTTCCAGCGGAACGACGTGGGTGGTTTCGACCAGGCCTTGGAATGGAAATCCCTGCTTGACGATCGCGTTCCAGTAGTAGGGCTGTAGGCGCTGCTTCAAAATCAGGACTACGTTCACAACACCTTGATAGACCAAGTCCGACTGGGGGACTTCGCCGTGAATCCGTCCGCCGGCGATTTTCTGAAGGAGAGGCATCGGCAGCGTCGAGATCACGGCAGAGAACGGATCCCACTGCCCTTCCGCGTTGACCTGAACACCGCCCGCTGTTTCGTGGAGACCCTGCGCCGGCGTCTTCAGGCGAACCTTTCCGCCCATTCGCACGATTTCGCTCGCGAGTGCGTCAGCGATAGCGCGATAGCCGCCTTCGACGTAACCCTTCACTTCCTTTGCACCACCCTTCTCCCGAGTTAGTCGGCTCCAGAACCAGTAGGCCGGGACGGTATCGTAGAGGTCGCCGAACTTGGCGGTGAGCAAGGGACGCCACAGCTTTTGAAACACCGACGCGCCGAAGATGGACGTGAGCCAGGCGGCGGCAGTGATGCCGTCGAGCGCCGCGCCATTCTTGACGAACTTCGTGATGTAGGCGGCACCGACGGCGGTACGCAGCCGTTCGGGAATCGTCAACGCACCGAAGCGGAGGAGGTCGAGCGGCGTGTTGAAGGGATAGAAGGCCTCTTCGTATTGGAAGCCCATCCCGGTTTCCTGCCACCGAATGGTGCCAGCCAGGTCTAACTCCTCGAGCAGGCTCAGCAGCGGCGCGTCGGAGTTGAGCATCACGTGATAGAACTGCTCCATCACGGCTCTGTTGTATTCGAAGGTGCCACCTAGCCCGCCGAGCGCATCGCTGGCTTCAAACAAGGTGACGCCGACGCCCTGCTGGAGGAGCCGATAGGCGGAGACGAGACCGGAGATACCGCCACCGAGGACGGCGACCTGATGATTGGGGCGAGTGAGGGTGGGCATCTTGGTATTCCTTCTCGAAGTTATTCGTCCACCGCAAGCCGACCCCACGACAAGCGCTGCTTCGCCCAGCCGGTGAAAACCGAGGCGGTAGCCATCCGCATGAGCGATAAGTGATCGATGATCGAGTCCATGATTTTGATCTTCGACTCGCCGAACTGGCGCTCCGAGACGGGCATCGGAAATTCCTTTATGCGGAAGCCTTGCGCCAAGCTCTTGACCATGATCTCGGCGACCGCCGAGAAGCCGTTCGATTGGAAGTGGGTCCTTCTAATGACTGAGCGACGGTAAGCGCGGTGCATGGGAGTAAAGCTGTGGACCGTGTTTCCCAGGATCATCGTGTAAATCCGGGAAGCGGAGCGGCTGAGAAAGCCGCGGACAGGGTGGCAAGTGGCCTTTTCGCTGTCCGGGTGCCAAGGGGAGGCCGTGACCAAATCAGCGCCCGCCTGGAGCATTTGCACCATGCCGGGAAGGGTCTCCGGGGAAAATGTACAATCGCTGTCCATGGTGCAGATGTAGGGTGAGTCAGCGTACTGGAAGCCGGTCCGCAACGCGGCACCCAGACCGCGGTTCTTACGGTGATGGACGACGCGGATCCAATCGTAGTGGTCCATCATGTGATTCAGCACCGAACCCGTTGTGTCCTGAGAGCCGTCGTTGACGAAGAGGACCTCCCAGCGAGGCATCGACCCAGTGGCCCGCATTGTGTCCAACCGGGAGAGGAGTTGGGGGAGTCCTTCGACTTCGTTATAGCAAGGGATAATCAGCGTCCCTAATCGCTCGATAAGGTTGACGACCCTACACGAACATCCTATCCGGCCCAGGTAG
>JANXMS010000546.1 GCA_025354525.1 Acidobacteriota bacterium | reverse complement strand
GCGGCGTTTGCATGGGGGGACGCGGTGGCGGGTGGGGGAGCAGGAGGGGGTGTGGCCTCGGCAGGGTGTGGGTGCGGAGGAGGGGGTATCGAAGGGGGGTGAGTTTTCAGTGGTTTCCGCGGGGGAAAAGGCAATTAGTGGGATCTATCCGCGGGGTGCTTACTCGCATTTGCTTTCGCGGAAGCACGGAGCGGTGCTGAGTTCGCCGCGATTTAAAGTAGAGAGTGACTCGATTGATATTCGGTTTCTGGGCGGGAACTTTGGTTACGCGCAATTGATTATCGAGAACTACGCGGTGCCTAGGGGCGGGATCTATAACCAGCGAAGCAGCGGCAAACGGGATGAGATGGGATGGGTGCATTGGGACACTACGTTCTGGAAAGGCTACACCGCCTACATTGAGTTTTCGACGTTCGATGAGGCTACTCATGCGGCGACGGACGAGGCGGACAACAAGTTGAAGCGGAAGTTGCCGGAGCAGAGTTCGGGGGAGTCGTGGTGGGGTGCGCAGGAGATTGTTTTCCACCAGGGGAAGACGGCGTTGCCGGAGGTTTCGACGTCGGCGAATTTCGTGCTGGATACTACGGCGGGATCGGTGGCGGAGTATCGGACACATGTGGAGAGCAAGTTGCGGACGGCCATCGCGGCGTTTGCGGCGGGCGAGATGAGCGACGATGCGGCGGTGTTTCTGGACTTCTTTGTGCGTAAGGGGATATTGTCGAATCGCCCGACGGCGTTGGTAGCTGAATATCGGCGGTTGGAGCGAACGATTGCCATTCCGAGGCGAGCGCCGGGAGTGATGGAAGAGGCGGGGCCGGACCATCCGTTGCTTGAACGGGGCGACCACAGGCGGTTAGGGCGCCCGGTGCCGCGCCGGTATTTGACGGCGTTGGATTCACCGGTTTACCCGGAGGCGGGGACGATGCGGTTGGCGTTAGCGGAGGAGATTGCGAGCGCGAAGAATCCGCTGACGGCTCGGGTGATGGTGAATCGGTTGTGGCAGTATGTATTTCGGGAAGGGATTGTGGCGACGCCGGACAACTTCGGCAAGTTGGGGGCTCGGCCGAAGGATTTGGAGCTGTTGGACGCGTTGGCGACGCAGTTTGTGGGGGATGGTTGGTCGGTGAAGAAGATGCTGCGGCGGCTGTTGCTTTCGTCGGCTTACCAAGCGGCGAATTTGCCGGGGCGGCGGCTAGAAGCGGAGGAGATTCGGGACGCTATTTTGGCGGCGACGGGGCAGTTGGACTTGCAGATGTACGGGGAGGCGGTGCCGGTGAACTACGCGCATGAGACGGGGGCGACGAAGGGGGATCGGCCAAAGGGTCCGTTGGATGGACGGGGTCGGCGGAGCGTGTATTTAGAGATTCGACGGAACGCGACGAACCCGTTTTTGGAGGTGTTTGATGTGTATAAGCCGACGTCGACGCGGGGGCAACGGGACGTGACGAATGTGCCGGGGCAGTCGTTAGCGCTGCTGAATTCGTCGTTTGTTTTGGACCAGTCGGCGAAGTGGGCGGCGCAGGTGGGGGAGACTGCGGATCGGGTGGATCAGGTTTACTTGCGGGTGTTGGGGAGGTTGCCGACGGGGCGAGAGCGGGATGAGGCGGAGAGTTTTGTGGGGGAGGGCAAATCGTTTCCCGCGCTGGTGCATGCGATGTTCAATTTGAAGGAGTTTTTGTATGTGCGGTAAGCAGCGGCGCTATTTTTCACGGCGGGATATTTTGCGGCATGCGTCGTTGGGCTTTGGGTCGCTGGCGTTTGCGGGGTTGGAGGCGCAGATGAAGCCCCACTTTCCGGCGAAGGTGAAGAGTGTTATTTTTTGTTACATGTCGGGCGGGGTTTCGCACTTGGATTCGTTTGATCCGAAGCCGCGGCTAGCCAAGGAGGCGGGTCAGCCGATGCCGGTGCCGGTGGATCGGACGATGTTTAACCAGAACGGGAACATCATGCCGAGTCCGTGGGAGTTTAAGAACTACGGGCAGTGCGGGATGCCGGTGAGTTCGTTGTTTCCGCATATGGGCGCGGTGGCGGATGACTTGTGTCTGATTCGGTCTATGACTGTGAAGTTCATGGAGCATGCGCAGGCGAACAACTACTTTCATTCGGGGAATCCGCTGACGGGGTATCCGACGTTGGGGGCGTGGGCTAGTTACGGATTGGGGACGGAGAATCGGAACCTACCGGGGTTTTTGGTGCTGGGTAGCGGAGAGATTCCGCTGGGCGGGATCAATGTATACGGCAGTGGTTTTTTGCCGGCGGTGCATCAGGGGTCGTTTTTGTATCCGGAGCGGGCGGAGCCGTTGCAGGACATTTCACCGAAGGTGGAAGGCGGGTTGCAGAGGCGGCAGTTGGCTTTCATTGCGGCGCGGGATCGGGAGTTTGCGGCGGGGGTGGTCGATGCCCAGATGGAGGCGGCGATCCAGAACTACGAAACAGCGTATCGGATGCAGACGTCGGTTCCGGAATTAGTGGATCTGCGGGGAGAGACGGAGGCGACGAAGAAGCTTTACGGGATGGATTCGCCGAACAAGGAGAAGGCAGCTTACGCGCGACAGTGTTTGCTGGCGCGTCGGTTGGTGGAGCGGGGGGTGCGGTTTATTGAGTTGTCACACGTGGCACCGCCTGGATTGGGGGGCGGCAATTCCTGGGATCAACACGGCAAGCTGCGGGAGGGCCATGCGAAGAACGCGTTTATTGTCGACCAGCCGATTGGGGCGTTGATCCAAGACTTGAAGAGCCGGGGGTTGTTTGATGAGACGTTGGTGATTTGGTCGGGCGAGTTTGGGCGGACGCCGTTTGTGCAGGGGACGGACGGGCGGGACCACTGTCCATCTGGGTTTTCCCTGTGGTTAGCGGGAGGGGGCTTACGGGGCGGGACGATATTTGGGGCGACAGATGAGTATGGGTATCGGGCGGTGGAGGACGTGCTGACGATCCATGACCTTCATGCGACGATACTGCATTTGTTGGGGTTGCATCATGAGCGGTTGACGTTTCGGTATGGGGGCCGGGACTTCCGACTTACAGACGTGCATGGTCAAGTGATTCGGAAGATCTTGAGCTGAGTGCGGCGGGGTTGATAACGATGTCGATTTTCGCAAAGAGACTTTCAGCGAGGAGGACGAGCTGATGCTCGCCGCGAATGACGCCGTTCCGGAGTCCGTCGGTGCGACTGGGTTGGCGGTACGGAAGGGAATAGATCTCATTTCTGACTGGGGTGACGGTGCCTCTGGACCATTTCTGCCAGTTGAGCCGGGATCGGACCGTATCGGCGAGGGGCACGAGTTTTCAGACCAGACCGCGTTTGGGGTTCTTCGCTGTTTGGTGTGGGTAGAAGAGCCGGCGCAAGATCGCCAGTGATGAGGGTAGCCTACAGTGGCAGGAGCATTCGGCCCGCAAGACCGGCCGTGGAAATGGCGGGCGGTGGAAAGCGAGGAAAACCAAAA
>JANXMS010000497.1 GCA_025354525.1 Acidobacteriota bacterium | reverse complement strand
CCTCGTTCGATAGCCTGAATGCTATAGAGCAATGCGCGCGGCACGTGGAACGCGCACTTGTACGCCCCGCCCTTCAACTCCGTCGCCACCGCGCCCCGCCGGTCGCCGTATCGAGACTACTCCCGAATAAAAACGCACCCGGTCCCTCCATACGGAGTGCTCTACGTGGACCGCTCGACAGCCTGCCAAACGAACGGACTGTTTCCCCGCCTCGGCAAAATCAGGGACGCCCTATCCCATGCGCTAACCCGCGTTCGATAGCCTGAATGCTATAGAGCAATGCGCGCGGCACGTGGAACGCGCACTTGTACGCCCCGCCCTTCAACTCCGTCGCCACCGCGCCCCGGCGGTCGCAATACCCAAACCACTCCCCGAATGCAGCGTCCTTTCGCCATCACGAAGCCAGAGGCGCGTATTCCACAATACTGTGGGGCTCTGGAATGGGGTCGCCATCCTCAATCATCCCTTTCAGATGGAACGCTATAGCCCCATGAATGAGCTGGCGCGTTTCTTCCTGAGTACCGCCCGCGGCAATGCAGCCGTCGAGATCGGGAACGTATGCGGACCATCCTGACGTTGTTTTTTCCAGAACGATGGCGTAGCCGTGATTATTCATAGAAGTCCTGTCTGTCTCTCAATCGATCTTACTGTCTTTGGTGCCACTTCGGCGCTAGGATGACCGCTGACCGTGACCTTACCGGGCTTGTCCGGGTGCACGAACTGGCGATGAGATCCTTCTGTGCTCTTAAGTCGCCATCCGTCTCGCTCTATCCGACTCAAAAGATCCCTGACCTTCAACAGAAGCCTCGCGGCTGTCGATCCTTGCTTTTAGGCGCTCTATAATCCTATCCCCATGCCTCCATGACGGCATGCTTCCATGCTCATCCGTGGTTTTCCTTGTTATATTGCCACATTGTGGTGAACAGAGCACTCAAACGTAGCGAACGGATAAAAATGCACCCGGTCCGGCCATACGGAGTGCTCTACGCGGACCGCTCGACAGCCTGCCAAACGGACGGACTGCTCGCGCGGCTCGGCAAAATCAGGGACGCCCTATGCCATGCGTTAACCCTCGTTCGATAGCCTGAATGCTATAGAGCAATGCGCGCGGCACATGGAACGCGCACTTGTACGCCCCGCCCTTCAACTCCGTCGCCACCGCGCCCCGCCGGTCGCAATACCCAAACCACTCCCCGAATGCAGCGTCCGGAAACGTTGCGAACGTGTAGGAATGCACCCGGTCCAGCCATACTTTGTAGCGCTCGTCCCCGGTCTTTGTATACGCCAAAACTAAGGCGTAGATCGCCTCCGTGTGCGGCCACCACAGCTTCATGTTCGCTTCCAGTTCTGGTCGCGGTCGGCCCTCCAAATCCATGAAGTAGTACAGCCCGCCGAACTCCTGATCCCATCCAAACTCGACCGCTTTCAGAATTGAATCGAGCAACAACTGCTCCAAGGACGGATTCGGCACCTGCTCCACCGTGTGTAACAAGAACCAGGCGACTTCCAGAATGCTGCCCGGGCAAATCATCCGCCCCTCGGGCAATTCCCGCGAAGCCACGTTCTCCAAAAGCAACCCCGACTCCGCATCGAGATGCGCCCATACCGCCGCTTGGCAGCGGGCCACGATCTCGGCGTAGCGAGCGTCCTCATCCACTGCCATTAACTCCATCGCCAACAGCGCCAACACCATGATGTCGGCCAACTGCGACTGCGCCCCCGCCGCCCTTCCCAACACGGTCGGGTTCTTTACCCACCCCTCAATGTCCCAGAACAGCGCTCGAGCCTGTTCAATGCGGCCTTGGGACACGTACGCCAGCGCCACAAACACCGCCGAATAAGGCTTTCTTTGGAAGTATCCCGGAGCCCCCTCGCGCGTGAGCGAAAACCAAACCCGCGGCTCTCCCCGCCGTGCGAACCGCTCGACAAACCCGAAGATCAGCTCCGCCGCCTCCCGATACTCCGGTCGCGGATCGAAAGTGCTATAGAGCGTTTGAAAGGTCCAAACCGCTCGCGCCTGCATCCAAACGTACTTCCGTGGGTCATAAACCCGCCCCCGACGATCCACGCCGGAGAAATAGCCGCCGTGCTCCCGGTCCAGCGTATGATTCAGCCAGAACGGGAGCACGGAGTTGGTCAAATGATCGCGATAGAACTCAGCGTACTGTGCGAGGTTCATACCGCGATTTGCGGGCGGCCGGGCTCGGGCCAGTCGAGGTGGAAAAACTTCCCGCGCGGGAAGTCCGTCCGCTCGTAGGTATGCGCGCCGAAGTAGTCCCGCTGCGCCTGTAACAGGTTCGCCGGCAACCGCGCCGACCGGTATCCGTCAAAGTACGATAGGGCCGAAAAGAACGTCGGCGCGCTCACGCCGTGCGTGGCCGCCAGCGCAATCACGGTCCGCCAGTTCGCCTGACACCGATGCACTTCAGCCGTAAAGTACGGGTCGAGAAGCAGGTTCGCCAGCTCCGGATTCAGCTCGTACGCTTCGGTAATCTTCTGCAGGAATCCGGCCCGGATAATGCAGCCGCCCCGCCAAATCCGAGCAATATCGCCAAAGTTCAGCGTCCACTTGTACTCGGCCTGCGCCGTCCGCATCAGTTGGAAGCCTTGGGCGTAGGAACAAATCTTCGACAGGTACAACGCATCGTGCACCATCTGGATCAACTGCTGCTGGCCGCCGGAATACGTCTTCCCCGGCCCCCGCAGCACTGCCGCCGCCGCCACCCGCTCTTCCTTCACCGCTGATAAACACCGCGCGAAAACCGCTTCGGCCACCGTCGGTGCGGGCACGCCCATGTCGAGCGCGTTCACGCTCGTCCACTTGCCCGTGCCCTTCTGACCCGCCGTGTCGAGCACGATGTCGACGAACGGACCGCCTTTCATCGGGTCGGTCTGCTGCAGAATATCGGCAGTAATCTCGATCAGGAAGCTATCGAGCACTCCCTTGTTCCAATCGGCAAACACCGCGCTGCACTCGACCGGGGTCAACCCGCCCAACTGGGTCAAAATCGAATACGCCTCGCAGATCATCTGCATGTCGCCGTACTCAATCCCGTTGTGCACCATTTTCACGTAGTGCCCCGCGCCATTCGGCCCGATGTAGGTCGTGCACGGAACCCCGCCCGTAATCGGGTTCCCCGGCGTCGCGCCCACCAACGGCTTGCCCGTCGTCGCGTCCACTTTCGCCGCAATCGCTTCCCAAATAGGCTTGATCTCATCGAAGCTCGATAGATCACCGCCAGGCATCAGCGACGGACCGAACCGCGCGCCCTCTTCGCCGCCCGACACGCCCGAACCCACAAACCGCAGGCCCTTCGCCGACAGCTCTTTCTCCCGCCGAATCGTATCGGTCCACAGCGCGTTGCCGCCGTCGATGATGATGTCGTTCTGGTCCAGCAACGGCACCAGCGAGCTGATTACCGCGTCCGTTGGCCCGCCCGCCTTCACGAGGATGATGATCTTCCGCGGCTTGGCCAGCGAGGCGACAAAACCCTCCAGCGTGCCCTCGCCCACCACGCCACCTGGCGTGTTGGGGTTCTCGGCGACGAATTTTTCCATCGTCTCGGTGGTCCGGTTGTAAACCGAAATCTGGAAGCCGTGATCGGCGATGTTTAAAGCAAGGTTCTGGCCCATTACCGCGAGCCCAACCAAGCCGATGTCAGATAACTTTTGCGACATAAGAAACTCTCAGTCTATGGTATATCGACGCCTGCTCGTCGCCGATTCGGTCCCAACCGTACCGCTCTTCCGCCGTCTTCCGCGCCGCCTGTTCCATCGTCTTCCGCCGCCCGGCATCGCTGAGCAACTCCTCAATCGCCGCCGCCATCTCCGTCCCGGTCCGCCGGACGATCACGTCCACCCCGTCCGTCAATTCCAATCCATTGATCCCCGCCGGCGTCGCCACCACCACCTTCCGCATCGCCATCGCCTCCATCACCTTGATGTTTGTCCCCGCCGAAGCCACCAGTGGAGCCAACACCAGCGCCGCCCGGGCATACGCCCCCCGAACGTCGGAAACGAATCCATCAAGCTCAATCCCCGGCCCCCCAATCACTCGTCCGCCCAGAAACCGTTCGTGGTCCTTCCCGCCTATCACATGCAGCCTCACGTCCTGCAGCAGTGGCCACACCTCCCGCAAGAAGAACTCAAGCCCCAACAAGTTCGGTAAATGGGCAAACGAGCCGATGAACAAAAGCCGCCGCGCCTCCGGCTCAGCGTTGATTGGCTGGAACCGGTTCAGGTCCACACCGTTCCGAATCACCACCGCCGACGCCGTTCCGACACGCTTCTGATCCTTCTCGCTCATCACCGCGATCGCGTCCACTTCGGTCCACGCCCTTTCTTCGAAACCAACCCACTGCCTATATTGCCGTCGGGTCTCCCAGTCCTCCCGATGATCGAGCAGTTGCTCGTATAGGTCTACCGTAATGTCATGCTCCACCAGAATCGTTCGCGCCGGAGCACAGTCTTTTGCATAAAGTGCCATCTGCGTAAATTCAAGCTGGACAATCGCTGGCGACCATTTCTTAATGCTCCACTTTAGGCTGGCCCGAAAATCTTCCCGGTCAAAATCCTCCACCACGTCCGGTCGCTCCGCGCTCGTCCGCAGATGCGACCCCTTCCGCTTCACGAGCACCACCTCCGCACAAATCGCGAGCAATTCGGCTGGCGGTGTCGCCAGTTCTTCGACGAAAGCCACCAACACCTGCCGATTCGTTTTCGCCCCTTCCCGCATCAGGTTGAACATCCGCACCGCCCCACCGTGCGAGAGCGGAAACGGAAGATATGGCGTCGCGACGATCACCGTCGGCTTCGTTCCGCAATTTTCCCGCCCCGGAAACACCGCCACTGACCCGCTGTTCAGCGCCAAAATCTCCCGCTCGTCGACCCTCGCTACCTGTTGGGTTCGTTTCGTAAAAGCCATCCGCCAAGCTTCGCTCAGCACCAACTCGGCGCTTTTCACCGGCTCCTGCTTGGCTGCCTGATGGTTCAACTGCCGCAGTGCGCCCGCCCATAGGGCAGGGAAGTGCTCGCCCGTCCCCGTCAGCACAAACCGCAGATAATTCCGCTCCACCGCGCAAGCCAGCTCAAACGGCGTGAACACCTTCGCCGTCGTTGACCGGTGCCGATGCTCCACTTTCGCGCCGACGACGAAGACGCTCGGCCACCCTTGTAGCCACCCGCGATAACCAACGTCCAAGTCCTCCACGTACGCTGGCCTAAGCGTCTCGTTGAACCCGCCCAGTGCCCGAAGCTTCCCCGTATCGTACAGCGTGCAGCCCCCCGACCCATAAAGTACCCACGTCAAATCTTCGCCCTCGATCGGCTCCACGCAACGCAGCGGTAAATGGTCCGTTGCCTCGGGAAAATACATCGCCTTGCCGGTCTCCTCTCGTCGCTTCCCCTCTGAAAAGAAGATCTGCGCCGTCGCGCCGAACAAGTCCGGTACCCGGTCAAACGCCGCCCGCAGCGCCGCAAAGAATCCCGGTTCCAGCACCATGTCGTTGTTCAGCAAACACACGTGCGAATACCGCGTTGCCGCGATTCCCCGGTTCACGGCGGCGGAGAACGATAATGGCTCCTTCGACACAATTATCCGCGCGTCGGGAAAAGCGCCCGCCGTCCCGTCACTGCTCCCGTTGTCGACCAGGATCACCTCGACCGCCTCCGCCGGCAGCCGTAAGGTCGGCCACAATCGCTGCAAAAGTTCGATGCCGTCCCGGGTCGGAATCACTACCGAAAGCCCCGCTGGCAGCACCTCCGGCTTCCCCACCGCCACCGCCTTCCCCGCTGCGATGCGCCCCGCCCACCGGCCCAGCCAGTAAAGAATCGGTCGCCGCAAAGACCCCGGATGCAACGCTCGCCAAATCCACGTATAGACCGTCCCCCCGGGCCGAGTCTCCCACCGGACGAAGTTCTTCGTCCTCCACCACAAGTGCCGCGCAATCACCGGCAGCGATCTCGGACGCAGCATGAAATGGTTCAGATCGTCGTTGTAGCAAACCAATTGCCGCCCAAACCCGCGCAAAGCTGCCCACCGCATCGCCCAATACGGCATGTTCGGTTGAAGGATGATCCCAGCAAACAGCACCTCTTCGTCGCCCAGGTCCGCCATCAGCCGAGCATAATTGTCCGCAAACGACCGAGCCGGGTTCCACGGAATCCACTTTCCAGTCGGAGGCGGAAACTCGCCGACGACGTGAATCGGCACGTTCCCCGGCAATTTCGCCATCTCTTCCAATAACGTCGGGATCAAGTCCTCCGACCCCGTCGCGAACGCGAGTTTGCACCGCACTTTCAAATCAACTCGGCGAGATCGCCCTGAAATTCGCCCACCTCAAACTGCCGCCACTGTGCGAGCGCCTGCAAGCAAAACGCGGTCGACACCGGGTTCATATAAGGAAGTGCCACTCCCTCACGCCGCCCAAAGCAGAACCCGCCATCGTTCATCGCCGCAGCTTCGAACACCTGATGGCTGGCGCATCGCGCCGCTTCTTCCCCCGCCAATGCCAAGTCGACGTCGCCCGCGTAAAGCCGAGCCCGCAGCAGTTGTCCGCAAACATCGCTCCGTTCAAACCGAGGAGAAATTTCTCGAAGATAACGGCCCGTCTTCTCAATCGCCGCCGTTAGCGTCTGATAGACGTCCCGTCGGTGCGTCCGCGGCAGCATCCCTTCCAGAAAGTAGGAGTGCGCGTGCAGCCGGTCCATGACGCGCAGCGGATCACCGTCGCCCGGCAAAAAAGTCTCCCACGTGGCCAGCGCCTCGGCCAGCGCCTCCTCGTACCAATTCAAAAACGGGTCCCTCGGAAAAAACGCCGATAAAGAGTCCCAAGCCATCGCCGACTTCAACTGCAAACAACCCGGCTCTCGCGACCATCTCTTCTCATACGGCCACGCCTCCATTGAAGGCAGCGAAACAATCGGATGGAGCTTGCCCCCGGAAGCCCGAAACGCCCGCCCCATGAAAAGCCCGACCTGCCGGGCGACCTCGAGCAATTGTTCATTCCCGTTTTCCCGGAATACGGCCAGCAAACCACGCACAATAATCCCGCAATCAAAAAAGTATGCCGGAGGCAGCGGATCTCCCACCTCAAACGGCATCGCTGCAATCCTTGGCTGCCAAGCGATCTCGGTAAGAAATGCGGCGGCCCGCTCGGCCGCCGCCAGGTATTCCGGCTCCCCGGTCATGCGGTTAAGGTAGGCGAATGCGCTGCACGCATACCCGGTGATCTCCGTCGACACCGGCAAATTCTTTCCCGTCGTCGACAAGTGGTACCGAGCTACACCGCCGCTCGGCTCCTGAATTCCCGAGTGCAAAAACCAATTGCCCGCGCGAGCGAGCGAAAACGAGGACGGTGAGTTCAAAACGAGTAGATCCTGCAAAGAAAAAAGTGTAGCATCGGCACATGCGCTGGGTCTTGTTCGCCGCTCTTTTCGTCCGCCCGTTAGGGGCCGAAGACCAACTCCCCAGCGGCATCGTCCGCGGGAAAATCACCGAGCCCTCCACCG
>JANXMS010000474.1 GCA_025354525.1 Acidobacteriota bacterium | reverse complement strand
GTCGCCGGTTGACGGGGGTATTGGGTAGGGCTGTGAGGCCGATGGGGATTGAGTTTTGGGGCTGCGGTCGAGCTGCCCGGGTCGGTGGTTGGCTGGGGTATTGGGTAGGGCTGCGAGGCCGAGGGGGATTGGGCTTGGACGCTGCGTTAGGGGGCGGTGCAGGCGAAGTTGGCGGCTTCGTCGGTGGAGCCGGTTCCCTTGTAGCGGGCAACCTTGGGGTAGGCGCAGAGGGGGCGAGTTCGGCCGGGCTTGGCGGCTATGATCGGCTCCGGGACGGTGCCTTGTTCGACCCACCGCACCAGGGCGGAGGCGATGTTGGAAGCGGCGTCGCCCTGGGGCGCTCCGGCTTGGCCAAAGTTGCTGGGGCCGACGCCTCCGCCGCAGTGCTGGACGCCCGGGGCCATGAAGAGGCGGACGAAGGTGGCAGCGCGCTTGGCCCCCATCTTCTTGACCACGGCCTGGTAGTAGTCGATGGCGTTCTGGGCGGGGATGGCGGCGTCGCACCAGCCGTGATAGAGGATGAGCTTGCCGCCTCGGGCGTGGAAGGCCTTCAGATCAGGGTTGGTCGCGTCGAGGGCCGGGGCTAGCTTTTGGGCGGCGGCGAGGTCGCGGGTGACGTCGAAGGTCTTGTAGTCCCACTGGGGGTCGGAATGGACGAGGTACCGGAAGAAGTTGGTGCTGAAGCCGTAGAGGGCGCTCTTCTCGGGGGCGGGGCCGGTTATCCAGGGGCCCCAGCCGCCTGGTTCGGCTTCGCCGGAAGGGGAGTAACCGGGGAATAGGGGCTTGCCTTGGGCGCTGCGGAGGCCGGCATAGAGTGTCCGGAGGGACTCGACTTGAGGGGCGGTGAGGCACTCGTTGGTTTCGGGGCCGGCGCAGCGGAGGGAGGCGGGGTCGAAGCGGCACTGGGCGGGGTTTTCAAGGACGCCGTCCTTGACGCCGTCGAGCTGGTCGCAGGCGGTGAGGGCGGCGGCCTGGATGGCGGGGAGCTTGGCGGCGGGGATGTAGGCGGCGAGGTCGCGGCCGGTGGCCTGCATGTTCTTGGCGGCGGTGGTCATGAGGGTGGTCCAGGCGTTGGCGGGGGCTCCGGCGATGACGCCGTCGTAGTCGGTGGGGTAGCGCTGGACTTCCATGAGAGCTTGGCGACCGCCGTTGGAGCAGGAGCTGAAATAGGACTTCCTGGGGGCGGTGCCGTAATGAGCCGTTGCGAGGGCTTTGGCCTGGACGGTCATGAGGTGGATGGCGCGGTGGCCGAAGTCGATGATCTTCTCGGGGTGATTGAGGGCCCAGGTGGCTTCGGGGGAGGCAATGTGGCCGGTGTCGGTGGAGGCGGCGGCGAAGCCCTGGCGGATGGAGTCGGCGAGGGGGCCATAGCCGATGGTCCCTGCGAAGCCGCCGTTGCCGAGCCCGAGGAAGTTCGAGTTCCATTTGAGGGGGAGCCAGACTTCAAGGCGGATGTCGGAGTCACTGGTCGGGGCAAGGGTCGCGGCGACGCGGCAGAAGGCGGGGAGGTTGGGGATGGGTCGGCCGCCGGGGGGTGTGAAGGCACCGGCGGGGACGGC
The DNA here is from genome assembly GCA_025354525.1 of Acidobacteriota bacterium. GTDB lineage: Bacteria > Acidobacteriota > Terriglobia > Bryobacterales > Bryobacteraceae. Next base: position 6,249 of record JANXMS010000474.1, on the reverse strand, counting down.
TTGGGCGAGGGTGATTTTGGCGTTGGGGAGGGCTAGCTTGGCTAGTTCGGCGCAGTCGGCGGCGAAGAGGGGGGTGGTTAGGGCGAGCAGGAGTAGGGGTTTCATGGGGCCCTCAGATTATGTCGCAAGCGGCGGGGTCGCCGCTAGGGCCGGCGCCCGGTGTTCGGGAACAGGTGGACCTTCTGCCGTTCGTAGGCGAGCCAGACGGCGAGGGCGAGGGCGAAGACGAGGTCGTCGTGTTCGCGCTGTTGGCCATCGGCACGGAAGGCGATGAGCTCGGTTTCGAGTTCGGGCAGGCCAGGCGTCGCGGCGGGCAGGCTGAGCCGCTGGGTGCCTAGCGCGGTTCGGAGCCGAGTTAGTAAGTCAGGCCGGGGTATGCCTTCGTAGCCGCCGGCGAGATGGGATGTCTTATGGCCACCGGTGATGGCTACGGGAGTAAGTGGGTAGCGGTTGAGCGACTTATCACGGCGGAGGACCTCGATGAGAGTGCTTTCGCCGGTCGCGTCGACAATATAGTGGACCTGCTTGAACGGTCCGGGAAGGGAAGCGTGCAGGGCGCGCAGACGGCCGGGAAGGTCTAAGTGGTCCGACCCCAAGGGGAGCGATTCGGCCGAGCGAACGAATAAGTGGGGGGTAGTTATGTGGGTCCCGGTGAAGGGGTCCCGGGTTGTTGGCTGAGTTAGGCTGAACTCGACGGCGACGAGGGCGGTATGGTCCTGCCGCTTCCCGACGTCGATGCCGACGAAGAGCTCGTTGTAGCCGAAGCACAGGTTGCCGGTGGGCCGGTAGGGCAACTTGGCGGCGGCGATGACGGCGCGGTCCAGGAGCTGAGTGGAGGCCGAGACGAAGGCGCACTGGTATTCCTGGGCGAAGAGCTGATCGCCGTGGAGGGCTAGTTCCTCGGCCAGGAAGGCTGGGCTGATGCGGGGGCACTCTTCGGCGGGGGACCGGAGGATGGTCCAGCCGTTGGCCGGGGTGTTGCAGAGCTCATAGAAGACGTTGGTTTGGCCGTTGGGAGTGGACAGGGCCCAGAGGCTGCCATTGGAGACGGCGAGCATGGGAGAGACGGCCGGGTAGATGGCGTCATCGACGAAGGCGGCTTCATCGACGATGACGACGGAGACGGCGGCGAAGCCACGGATGTTATCGGGTACGCCGGGGAGGGCGACGAAACGGGAGCCGTTGGGGAGAACGAGTGAGTTCTCGTGAGCCGGGTCGGATTTTGTTAGTAAGTTGAGTAACTTACAAAAAGTCCGGATTCGGTGGAGTAAGTTTCCGGATTGGCGCGCGACGGGGCCGAAGAGTAAGTAGTCAGTGCCCGGGTGAGTGAGGGCCGCGTGGAGCGCTTTGGCGGCGGCGACCTGAGTTTTGCCGGACTGCCGGGAGGTACAGAGGGCGATGCGGCGGTCTGGGCAGTCGAGGAATTGGGCTTGCCGTGGATCGGGCGTAAAGCCGAGGGCCGCGGCGGCCCAGACGGCTGCCGAGGGGTGAAGAGACACTTCGGGCTTGGATTCCTTTTGCGTAGCCGAGATGGGCCGATTTCGACTTCTGGCCGGCTGCCAGGAATGATCGCTTTCGATGTTAGACATTGAGACCTTCGCCGAAGGAGCCGACGCCTGCGGTACGGACGCGAGCCGGTGTCGGCACCTCCGCCCGAAACGGGGAGGGAACTACGTTTTGCGGGGCTGACCAACCGGAGAGAACTTGGCTTTGGTCGTCAGCCTGAGGGGCAGTTTCCTCTTTAATTTCAACAGGTTCGATCTTTGTAATTTCTTCGGGCGGCGGATGGTCGAATTGGCTGGCGGCCCGGGACGGCCCGAGGATTTCCGCGTTTCTCGTGAGCGGTGTTTTGGGCCTAGGGTCCAGTTTTCGGAGCAGATTCATTTCGCGGTAACTTGCGTTTAGCAGCCGGACGAGGGCTGATTCCTCGCGGCGGAACTCTTTCGGCAACTTTGATTCGGCGGCGATGCGGAAGGCATTCATGCCATCAAGGTTGCAGAGGAGGTCGTCAGCCGCCCCGGGGTGAGCCAACTGGGCAGCCTGAGCGAGGCAGTCCTCATTAAAGACGCGTTCGTTTTTTGTGAGGCGGAGCAGGCGCCATTGGAGATCGCCGATTCGTTGGACGATGCCGATTTCGACTTCGTCGCACGGTTGGAGCTTGTCGGCATAATTGGCGAGCAGTTTTAGGTAGGCCGTAGGTCCTTCGGTGGGCAGCAGGACCAAGCTTTCGTGCAGCGACATGTCGATGACGCTGGAACGGGCACCGTGTTTGAGGCCATTTAGGCGGACCTTCAATTTGCCTGTTAAGGATTTTGGTCCGGTGCTTTTCTTGGCATTCTGGCGATTGATTTCGGCACGATTGGCTTTTTTCTGCTCGTCGGTTAATTCTTCCGGCATGGTGAAAACTCCTTCTGAAAATAGAAACGCCCTGCCTGTTAGCCAGGTCAGGGCGTGGTTTGCTTTTCCTGACTCGATTGTATACTAGGGGTTCCTAATTTCGGGTCGTGGCAGGAGGGTGAAAAGTGGGATAGGTGTATGAAAACAAAGGTATAAAAATAAATATCAATTGCTTGTGAACGACTTTTTTACTTTGCCTAAAAACGGTCTTTTACTTAAAAAGGGAGGCGATTGCGGCTGGGTGGAATGGAGTATGCTCATGCTACGAGCAAGAGATTGCAGGGTACTGCTGGCGGACGAGGAGATGGAATCGGTCCGTCGTTTGGCGAAGGCGGAGAATTTGAACGTGGGTGAATACGTTCGACGCGCGTTGCGTGAGGATGAACTGCGGCGGTCGTCGCTGAGTTCGTCGGCCAAGTTAGCTGCGATTCGGGAGGCGACGCGCCACTCGTTTCCGACGGGGAGCATAGGGGAGATGAATCGAGAGATAGCGGACGGGTTGGTTCGGCGATTTTAGTTGAGTCGAATGTGGCGACGTAGGTGATGGGAGGGTGGAGCCGGACAAGACGGAGGCGCGATTGATGTTGGAGCGGCTGATTTGTGACGCGGAGGATTTGCAGGAGATTCTGCATCGTTACGCGGCGATCGAGCGGAGGGGAAGTTATTGGGTCGGCCGTTCAAGAAGAGAATCTCGTGCCAGGGGCTTGGGCCTTCTTTCTTGGGTGCTTCGGTCTCCGCGGTCATCGCAGTTTTTTTATTGTGCATTACTCTTTCGGGCTTGACCCCGGTCAGCCATTATGCCGCCGCCGCGTCACACGGGAAAAAGTGGGGGAGACCTTCAGTGGAACACCGGCACCCCGTTGACCCGATAAGCGGCGGCGCATGGCAGGGGCCTCGAACATGCCCGATGGGTTTGAAACGGAGAACGCTGACCTCGATCCGACACGGCAATGTAGGCGCACTCACCATCCACACGTTCATTTTTTTTGAACGGGTACAGGCCGGGCATCGGGGGCCTTGCCGCGGGCCGAACAAACCGGCAATCAAGCTTGAATTGAATAAGGTCAAAGGCAGGCGTCGAAGCGGCCCGGAGCCGTCTTGGTTCACCGCTGTGGTGTAATGTAAAAACCTTCAAATAGAGAAGAGGCCGGCCGATAAGAATATGAAGTCCCAAGCCGCCGGCTCTATCCGGGCGTCGATTAGCTTTCCGCCCGAGATTTATGAGACCCTTAAGGGCATTGCCAAGGAAAAGAAAGTGTCGCTAGCCTGGGTCGTCCGGGAAGCGGCGGTGTTGTACATCGGCGCTAAAACGCCGCTGTTCAGCCAGAAGATGCATGAGCAACAATGAAGAAAAAAGGAGCACAACTCAAGCTTGTCCTGTCGCGTGACGCGCTGAAGAAGAAAGACGACGGCGCGGACCTCGCCCCGCTCACGACGCTTGACCTGTTCTGCGGTGCCGGTGGCATCACCGAAGGATTCCGCGAAGCCGGATACCGCTGTCTTTACGGCAATGACTGCATGCCGGAAGCAGTCGAGACGTTTTCAGCGAACCATCCCGAAGCCTGGGGCGATACGGACGATATAGAAAAGGTCGATCCAGCAAAGGTGCGGATGCGTCTCGGCCTGAAAAAAGGCGCGCTCGATGTCCTCGTCGGCGGCCCGCCGTGCCAAGGCTTCTCGATCAACGCGCCGGACCGGTTCTTAACCGACCCGCGCAACAAGCTCTTTAAGGATTACCTCCGATTCCTCGAAGAATTTGAGCCCAAGGCTTTCCTGTTCGAGAACGTGCCCGGGTTGCTATCACTGGGCGACGGCGAGGTATTCCGCCAGATCGTCCGTGAGTTCGAGGACCACGGCTATCACGTTACTGTGAAAATCCTCTTCGCCGCTCATTACGGTGTGCCGCAGGAAAGATGGCGGCTGATCCTGCTAGGTTCCCGCATGCCATCGCCTATCGAGCATCCAGCACCCACGCACTACGCGACAGGCCGCGCGAACTTCCGGAGCGGTGGTACGTTGACGTTCCAACTCAGCAAAGCTGACAGGGAACGCCTGCTCCCGGCAGTGACGGTCGGCGAAGCGATTGGCGACCTCCCGCGCCTTGAGATGGGCGGAGGCGCTGAAACCGTAGGCTACACAAATGACCCGCATAGCGAGTATGCGCGCCGGATGCGCAACTCTCTTGGTGTGACGTTCAACCATTTCGCGGCGAAGCTTGCGATGCAGAATGTCGAGCGCATGAAGTATGTGAAGCCGGGTGGCTCGTGGCGGGACATTCCGCACAAGCTGCTGCCGAAAGGCATGCAGCGGGCGCGCAAGTCCGACCATACGAAACGCTATGGACGGCTGCGCAATGACGGCCTCGCGGGCACGGTCATGACCAAATGCGATCCGCATTGGGGAACGGTCTTCCTCCCCGATCAGGAACGCTCGCTCTCCGTGCGCGAAGCTGCACGATTCCAATCCTTCCCGGACTGCTACAAATTTCTGGGTTCCCGCGTGTCGCAGTATGTGCAGGTGGGGAATGCCGTTCCCGTTCTCATGGCAAAGGCGATTGCCGTCCAGATTCGCGCGCATCTCGAAGCGCATGGGGTCGTGCCGAAGGCGCTGCCAGAAGCGGCGCATGGCTAGCCGTATTATCGAATTTTTCGGCTATAATCCGGAGGACCGCTCCTATGCCGCCGTCGCTGTGCGCCAGAACCTGCAATGCCCGTTCATAGGTCGGCAATGCGTGAAGACACTCAGCGACGGGCTAATTAGCGGCGTTTGCACCCTGAAGCCGACGAAAGCCGGGCCGGTCATCTGCTGCCCGATCCGCCTCTATTCCGAAAACTATGAAATCCTCCGCGATGTTGCGCGGGTATCGTTCGGCCCCGTGATCCCGCTTGTCCCCGGCAATGCGCTCACGGAACAGACGGGCGAATGCGTTGCTGTCTTCGGCAAGGGCTGGGGCAAGGAATTGCGGCTGCCGTCTCGCTCGAAGACGGGTGGCAAGAGCGGCGCGTATTTTGTCGACTGGGTGCTAGCGCATGTCAGCGCCACGGGCGAGCTGATTAACTTCGTTGCAGTCGAAGTGCAATCTATCGATACGACCGGCAACTATCGTGCGGAGCGCGATACCTATCTCAAGGAAGAAGCTTTCTCCGGCAAAAGCTCGGCGGGCTTCAACTGGGAGAACGTCAACAAGCGCATTCTCCCCCAACTCATCTACAAAGGCCATGTGCTGCGACAAGAGCCGCTGTGCCAGAAGGGCTTGTTCTTCGTCTGCCCCACGCCCGTCTACCACAAGATCAGCGAAAGGCTCGGCGGCGGGCTTCGCCCGTATCCCCTTCAGCCGGGTTCACTCACAATCATGTGGTACGACGTGGGAGAGCCGGTGCCGACCGGAAAAATACGAACGCTTGCGATGGTCGGCCAGTTCACCACGACCATTGACCAGGTGGCGCTTGCCTTCACCGCGCCTAGCAATCTCCCGCTTGCGCAGGTCTACGAAACGGCCATCCGGGCCTCTCTGGAGCGCAAATGAATGGACCGCACCGCCAACATGCGCGCCATCCGCAGCAAGGGCGTGAAGCCGGAGCTAGCGGTGCTCTCTCGGCGACGTGCCACGTGGCAACGTGTGTATTCGATGTGGTCAACTCTATTCGAGCAGAAGTGGTCAACTTCTGGGGAGCGCCGAGGTCGCGGTGTAAGACCTAATGAGCGACGTGACTAAGGCGCGGTCCGGAAATACAATCACAGCGTTAGGCGTAGTGATGTCACTAAGCCGCGCGGCATAGAATCTCCCGTCTTGTCCCGATGAAGTTGGCGCGATCAATATCCACAGTATCCAGGACGCTGTCTGCCCCGTCA
>JANXMS010000466.1 GCA_025354525.1 Acidobacteriota bacterium | reverse complement strand
TGACGGGGCCCTGAGCTGGGACAAACGTAGTTTGCAGTCCGCCCCATACGGGGCCGGTAGTTCGGGTTTCCAGAACGCCTCCATTAAGGCGGGTATCGCCCTAAGCCTCACGCCCACCCCGGTCGACACTCTGGGGTGAGGTCCCTCTGTTTCGGCTCGACTGAAACCGGAGGAGTATCGAGTTGAGGTAAGGACGGTCTGGGGGCTTCCCGGCGCTGTGTGTTTTGCGGGCCAACCGCCTTGCAACCAAGTCGAGCGGCGCTCCGAAGGACTCGCCAAACGGCCCTGGGCCCACTTTGCGGTCGAATCGTGCGGTCTCGGCTCTGGTCTCCGAAGCCAAGCAGGCCGACGGAGATCGGGTCGATAGTCCCCACTGCCTCCAAAATCCCCGCCCGCGGGGCGGAACCAATCCGATAAGGCCAGCGGCAATCCTCATGATCACGCTGAACCAAGACATCGAGTCGATGGCTCATTCGCAGGTTGCGTTTCCCTCCGTCGAACACGTATTGACGGGAAGGTCCACCACCGGGGAATAGGCCATTCGTATCCTGCCGCTCGAGTGCGCTTCTTCGCCCGTTGTTTTCGCCGACCGCCCTCTGCCGCCTCACGTAACGCTCCCCCGTCCCCTCGGGAAGACACCGAGCCACTCGCCCGCGGACCCCGCCGTCGCCCAAGGCATCATTCTTCGCCACCCAGTCCCCCACAGACGGACGCCTGTTCTGGCTGCTGTCCCGCCCCGCACCCTCATCGGGCGGGCCGAGCCCATTGCAGATGTCTAAATAGGAGAGCTCACAACCGTATTTAGGAGCCTTCAAACGCCCCCTCCCCTCGTCTTGCCACCGCCGTAACCATCCTGTAGCATTGGAAAATCGTTTTATCGATTAGGGAGCTTCTATTTTGCGAACCAAGTACGTAGCACTTTTGTGCCTATTGTTATGCCTAAGTCTCAGCCTCTTCGGCCAGACTTTCGGAGACCTCTCCGGCGAAATTCGTGACTCCTCCGGCGCCGCCGTCGCCGGAGCAAAGATCACGCTTACCAATTCGTCCACCGGTGCCAACCGCGACACCATCACCAGCGACTCCGGCACCTACGCTTTCCCCTCTCTCCAGCCTGGAATTTACACGATGAAGGTGGAGAAGGCTGGTTTTAAAGCGTCCACCCGCACCGCACTCGAAATCCAAGTGCAGCAGAGCCGCCGCGAAGACATCGACCTTCAAGTCGGAAACGTCACCGAAACCATCGACGTCGTCGCCTCCGCCATCTCGCTCGCTACGGAAAACGCTACCCTCGGCACCGTCATCGGCAACAAACAAATCGTCGAAATGCCGCTCAACGGCCGCAACTATCTGCAACTCGTCTCCCTCGCCCCGAACGTAAGCTACGGCTTCCCGTCCGCCGGCCAAGCGGGTTCCCGCCAGGGCGGAGTCCGTGCCGACCAGAGCATCTCCATCGGCGGCCAACGTGCCCAGTTCAATCGCTTTACCCTCGACGGTATCGAAAACACCGATCCGAACTTTAACACGTACATCGCCCAGCCTTCCATCGACGCCATCCAGGAGTTCAAGGTTCAGAGCGGCGTCTACCCGGCCGAATTCGGTCGCTCCGCCTCTCAGATCAACGTCTTGACTAAAGGCGGCGGCAATGACTACCACGCCACCCTCTTTGAGTTCCTCCGCAACGAGAAACTCGATGCCAAGAACTACGCCTTCACGACGAACCGCCCCCCGAAAGATCCCTTCAAATGGAACCAGTTCGGCTTCACGCTCGCCGGTCCGGTCGTCATCCCGAAAGTGTTCAACGGCAAGAATCGGCTGTTCTTCATGGCCAACTACGAGTGGTTCCGCCAGCGTCGCGGCCAGCAAAATGTCTACAATCTGCCCAGCGAAGCCATGCGTGCCGGCAACTTCGGCGGCGTCGCCCAAGTATTCGACCCGCTCACCCGCGCCCCCGGTGGCAACGGCGTCATCGCCGCCACGCCCTTCCCGAACAACGTCATCCCCACCAACCGGATCCATCCCACGTCGATCAAGCTGCTCGAGTTCTATCCGACCCCCAACGTTCCCGGGGCCGGCCTCCGCAACAATCGTTCCCAAGCGCTCGGTCGCCCCATCGACCGGGACCAGTTCACTGTCCGAGGCGACTTCAACGAGTCCTCCAAATCAACTTGGTTCGGCCGTTACAGCTGGGGCGACGAGAATCAACTCACCGAGGCACTCAAGCTCAATGGCGATAAAATCATCACGACCTTTGACCAGTACATGGCGTCCAACACTCGCGTGCTCTCGCCCACCATGGTCAACGAAGCCCGCTTCGGCTTCAGCCGCTTCTACAACACCACCGGCCCCGAATTGGCCTTTGGTCGCAACGTAGTTGGTGAACTCGCTATCCCCGGCCTCAACGCCGGTCCGGGCGTCCAGTGGGGCATTCCCAATATCAACTTTGCGGGTGTCTATTCCGGCTTCGGCAATGGCTCGGAAGGTCCCTACGAAAACAACAACCGCGTCATCCAGATCAACAACAACCTCTCCATCATTCGGGGCAAGCATACTTTCCGGATGGGCGGCGAAATGCGCTGGGACAACTACTTCCAAGTCGGCAACCAGTTCGCGCGCGGCGAGTTCCTGTTCATCCAAAACGCCACCAACAACCCCAACGTCTCCGGGACCGGTGACGGCTTCGCTGACTTCCTCCTCGGCCACACCAATCAAGCCGAAGCCGCGGTCTCCATCGCCCGCGCCCGTTTCCAGGCCGTCAACTTCGCTCTCTACTTCGACGACACCTGGAAGATCAATCCCAAGCTGACCCTCAACTGGGGTATCCGTTACGAGAACAATCCGCCCTGGCAGGACCAGACCGGAACCCTCTTCAACGGCATCATCCGCCAGGATATCCGGCCCACCGATTTCCGCAACGCCAACGTCGCCGACCGCAGCCTCTATCCGTACTTTGCCCGTCAAGGCACTGGCAGCGATCCCTACGAAGGCATCAACCTCCGTTGGCCCAACATCGAAACCCGGCGCGATGGCGCTCTTGGTAACCGCCTCGTCGCCCGCGACAACAACGACTGGGCACCCCGCGTCGGCCTCAGTTGGAATCCTTCTTCAAAGTGGGTCTTCCGCGCTGGCACCGGCATGTTCTACAACCAGGACACCGGCAACCCCCGCTTCGATATGGCCCGCAACTTGGCTGGTCGGCTCCGGTTCAACTCGAACACGGTAACCCCGAACCTTACTTGGAACAACGCCTTGGCCGCCTCGGCCGGTGGCATTGCACAGGTTCCTACGCCGTATACGTTTGCCAACCCGTACAACCGGCGCACCCCCTACTCCATGCAGTATCTGCTCAACGTCCAGCGCGAACTGGCCGGCCAGATACTCCTCGAAGTCAGCTACCTCGGTAGCGTCAGCCGGAAATTGGAAGCGCTCCGCGCGGTCAACGAGGCGCTCCCCGCCCCCCGCACGGCTGGCTTAACGCTCGCCCAACGGTCGCCGTTCCCCACCTTCGGCCGTATCCAACTCGTCGACAACGGCGGCACCGGCAACTACAACTCGCTCGGCGTGAAATTGACAAAGCGCTTCTCGGGCGGCCTGTCTTTCCTCACCGCCTACACCTACGCCAAGTCGCTCGACACCGCCACCGCCATCCGCAACCAAGGCGGCGATACGCTCTTCCCCCAGAACAGCTACTGCCGCGCCTGCGAGTACGCCCGTTCTGCGTTTGATACCCGGCATCGCTTCACCACCTCCGGCTCGTGGGAACTTCCCATCGGCAAAGGGAAGCGGTTTGCCATCGATAATAGCGTTGCAAACGCTGTGCTCGGCGGCTGGCAGATGGGTTCGATCGTGACTCTGCAATCCGGCTTCCCGATGACCATCACCGTCGGTGGCGATCCCTCCAACTCCGGCGGCCAGTTTGATCGGCCGAACTCGACCGGCACGAACGGCCAGCTCAGCAGCGGACGCGATCCGCAGCAGTGGTTCGATTGGCGTGCCTTCACCAAGCCGGTTGACGGTACCTTCGGCAACGTCGGACGCAACACCATGAACAGCCCTGGCATTGTTGCCTGGGATTTCTCCACGTTCAAAAACTTCACCATGCCCTTCAGCGATAAGCATGTGCTGCAGTTCCGGTTCGAAGGTTTCAACATCATGAACCATCCGGTCTGGGGCAACCCCAACACCAATCTGGCATCGGCGATTTTCGTCCCCGGTTCCCTGGCCCCGACAGCGCAGAACAACTTCGCCGTCATCACCGGGACCCGCATAAACATGCGGAATCTCCAGTTCGGATTGAAGTACAACTTCTAACCCAAAACGAACCCAACCCCTACGGCCCGCCACCCTCACCAGGGTCGCGGGCCGTAGTTTTTTTCATCAGCCCTAAACCTTACGCCTAGTCCGGTCGATACCTAAGGTGAGGTCCATAGGCTATGGCTCACTCTCAAGTCGCGTTACCCGGTTCCAGTTTTGAATTCATCCTCGGCCCCCCTACTCTGTCTCATAACTCTTCCCATGGTTGGAGCGCTCTCAGCACAAGCCTCGCCGACGCACTATCCGCCGCGGGCCTCGCCCGCCAACGCCTCCAGTTCCCCTGGACCTGGCTAGCTCGCCTCGAAGACCTCCCGCTGCCCTCCCTGATGATCACCTCGCTCAGGGCCGGCGGCGTCGTCTATGCCATCGAACTCGCCGCCATGCTCGGCCGTAACATCCCCCTCGCCCCCCGCGTTCGCCGCGATCTCGAAGCCTGCTGCCGCCGCCTCGGCATCGAACCCGGCCAACCGGTGCCGGAGTGGTGGCTCAACAACCTCGAAGCCCTCGAAGCCTCCTTCGGCGGCCAAGTAAAGCTCAAGGTCGTCGAACACGTCTCCTGGCAGTTGCCGATGAGTATCCCCCAGCCTCCGTACCTCATGCCAGTTAAGGCCGCCCGCCTCAGCCCCTCGTCCACCGAGCCGCTCTGGGCCAACGCCCCCGTCGGCCTAGCCGTCCCCGCCGTCCAACGTCCACTCGTTGTCCTCGCCCCCCCCCGCCCCATCGATCCCCTCGTCACATTCACGGTCCCCCGCCCCGGCCAAGTGCAGTTGATCCTAACTCACCCCATTGCCCTCCAAGCCGACGATCGCGTCTGGCTTTGGCAAGCCGAAGAAATCGAACCCAACTGCTACCGCATCACCCGCGAAGAAGGAGCCGCCTGGACCGTAGATGGCGTCGCCAGTGCCGACCGCGTCTTTGCCGCGTCCCTCGACCGTGGCGGCCTCTGCCTCGGCTCGGCCTTCCGCGCCCACTCTGAAATCGCCGTTGCCATTCTCTCCTCCGAAAGCTGGGAACGCACTGCCTCCTGGCTCCGCTGGTGCCGAGTCCCCGTCTTTGACGGCGTGGTCCAGCGCTCCGTTGCCCGTCGCGTCAAGGCTGAACCCGAAGCTACCCTGGCCGCCTGGCTCGCCCCTACCGGTCCCGATGGGCTCGCCTACTCGGATGCCTTGTCCTCCTCCGAGCTCCTCCACGAATTCTTCGCCAATTGGTGGGCCAGCGCCGACGAAGCCGACGCCATGCTCCGCGCCGCCCATCTCCTAGGCGAAGACCCCGGTGCCTGGGTTCGACTCGCCGCCGCCTACCCCATCCTACTCGGCCAAATCCTCGCCGCCGGCTGGCGATACAAACCCGCCCGGCATCGTAAAATCCTGCTAGGTGCGGTCTGCGACCGCCTCGCCCTCGACATCGTGCCCGACGGCCAGGGCGGCGAAGCCCACTGGGAACTCGCCGAACAGACCGCCCTCGTCCGCGCCGCCAAGGAATGGGGCGTCGGCGAGTGGATGTTCACTTCCCAAGGCCAAGTCAGTGCCCTAACCGATTGGGCAAACGGAAAACCCGTACCTCCAGAAATCCGCCGCCGCTGGCTCAGCGCCTGGGCCGGACCTCGAACCTGTCAATGGACCGCCCTCCACATCATCAGGGAGCTACACAACGCCATCGGCGACCAAGCCCGCGGTGCCGCTCCAAACGGCTAACTCCAGTCATCGGACTCGAAGCGCTCGCAGGCCCCAGAGCCTCAACCAACCCGGCAACCCTAGCCATTCCGGCATCGGCGACCAAGCCCCCTGCCCCAGATCCCCGCGCCAAACGCCCCCATCGGCGACCAAGCCCGCTCGCAGGTCCCAGAGCGTCAACCAACCCGGCAACCCTAGCCATTCCGGCATCGGCGACCAAGCCCCCCG
>JANXMS010000429.1 GCA_025354525.1 Acidobacteriota bacterium | reverse complement strand
GCTCCAATCCCATGCCGATCAGCGTTCCGAACTACAGCCGTAGAAGTAATCGGCTTCAGTTCGGAACAGTGATCGGCATCACTTCGGAATCGTGATCGACATCAGTTCGGAATGCTGATCGACATCGCTCGGAATCCGCACACATCGCTGCTCGGTATCCCCACAATCAACCATTCTCCCCAAACTCCCACCGCCCACCCAAGAAACAGAAAACAAGGCATCGAGCCACTAGGTTCCTCGTGCAAACCAGCAACCGATGATCTTAAACTTCCAGCGTTTGCTGTAACTCAACGGTATACCAACGGCTCAACACCGTCGTGGCCTCGGCAATTGTAATTGGGCGGCGGTTCGCAGCGCCGCCCATCCTGCCTTCAGGGACAGAAAGAAGGAGAAGCCCCCCCCGGACGCATCACCCGCGCAATCTCCCACAATAGAACATGGCGTTGATCACACCGATCCAATTGACGAAAACACACAACCGAATCCACGGTCCCGAAGCCCTCTCTCAACGGGAGTGAATTCGGCTGCGTGATTGCCAATCTCGTTTGCATCCTAAGAGCACCTCTCCTATGCCCCCTTCCACTGCAACTGCGCTGCCAAACAATAACCTATTGATTCTAAATAACCAACCGCCCTCTTCTGCCTGCTTCCAGGCAACCCCCACCTCCGACTTGGCCCATATGGGGCAACAAAAAAAGGCCGACCCTAAGGTCGGCCCTCTCTTCCCTACTCAGCACCACTTACTTCGATTGCCGACTCGAATACTTATTCAACGCCGCCAAAAACTTCTCTGCCGCCGCCGGAGCCGCCGTCTTGCCGTAGATGATTTGCTCGTTCTTTATCTTCTTGTTGCCATAAAGGTCGCCGATCGCCTCATCGTCCCCACGAATCGTCCCGCCCTTCAGCGCGACCCCCGCAAACACGCCCCGCGAACGCGAATACGTCAACATCTCCGCCCGCATCGTAGCGTCCGTCTCCGCCGAACTCATCCGCCCTACCGGACCAGCCGCCACCGAAGCCTCACCACCCATCGAGAACTTGCTGCTCTTCACGAGCCGCTCCGCGCCCTTAGCGTTCATGATCAGCATCACAAAATCCGTCTCCGAGCCCCCAATCTGAAACCCGATCGAGCCACCCTCTACCCGGACCGGACCCGGAGCCGTCCAACCCGTCCCATCCGCCTGCCGACAACTCAAAAACCCGCGCCCAAATCGACCGCCCACAATGAAGGCACCAGTTTTCAACCCAGGCACCACCAAAGCGCAATGCGCCTTGTCGAGCAGTTCCTGAGGAATCGACTTGTCCTTCATGCCCATAATCTCATCCAGCACCGTCGCCGAATCGGCCAAACGTTGCGCATGGGGGGAAGGGCTCTGCGCCACACAAAAAGTGGCCAGCACGATACCTGAAAAAATAACTGTTAAGTTGGTCATCGTATCTAAGATGGCACGAATCGACATCCCGTTACACACAAAACAGCCGACGAGCCCGAAGGCACCGCCGGCTGTTTTTACAACACAAACCTAGAACGTGAACCGCAAGGCTACCTGGATCCGGCGGCGACCACCGTCCGTACCCCATTGGTTCAGGAAGTTCCCCGAGTTAATCCGCGACTCCGGAATCCCAAAGTTCTTCGTGTTCGTCACGTTAAACATGTCCGCCCGCAACTGCGCCCGAAACCGATCCGGAATAATGTCAAAGTTCCGCTGAATTCCTAGATCCAGGTTCCCAATGCCATCCGCCCGCAGCGAGTTCCGACCCGCGTTCCCAAATCCCGTCGTGCTATTCTGCAGCGTCACCGGGCTGAATAATTGAGTCCGCACCGCGTACAGCTCGTCAATCGACCGTCCCGCCAGCGATACCCCCGGCTGCACATTCGGACGAATCGAATTCCCCACCAGCGAGTCAATACCCGACAAGCGGAGATACGGATCCGTCCCGTTCAACGGAGTAAACGGCGCTCCCGATTGGAACGTGAGGAACCCATTGAACTGCACCCCCGGCAACATCCGAGACAACAAACCAGTCTTCGGCGTGTCGTAAAGGAAGGTCGTCGTCAACCGGTGCGGCCGATCATAAGTGGACCGTCCCCGATCATTCCGCAGGTTAAAGCTATCCTGCGCCACCGCCACGTCACCACTAACCGCCGGATTGAAAATCTCCGACGCCGAATCAATGAAGCTCGACCACGTGTAGTGCGCGCCAATCAGATAACCCTTGCTGTACCTCTTCTCCGCGCTCATCTGCAACGAGTGGTAAATCGAACTCGCCGCATTTGCCCGCGTCCGAATCACGCCGCGCGTCGGATCAACCCGCCGCACCGTAGGATTCGTCGCCTGCAAAGTATTCGGATTGCCGTCCAACGTCTGGAACAATGCCGTTCCCTTCGTACCCACCCAGCCCACCGTCAACGCCCAGTCGGTCGCCACCTGCCGCTGCACGTTCATCGAAAACTGCTCCGCATACGGCGACCGGAAATCGCTCGTCGTAATGGTGCGCGTCAACAGATTCGGGTTCGTAATCGGCAGCAATGGGGCCTGCTGAAGGGTTGTATAGCTGTTCGGCGTATTTCCCGGTAACGACACCGAATTCAAAAACGGAAACGCCGAGAAAATATTGAGCGCAATGTTTATAAACGCAAAGTCGAACGTCCGTGCATAACCGCCTCGGATGACCGTCTTGTCCTGCCCCAACAAAGTCCCCAACATTCCCGCCGAGCTGTTCAGCCGATAATTGAAACCCACCCGTGGCATCCAGTTATTGCTGTCCCGCCCGGGTGCTTTGTCCATCGCATAGCGCGGGTCGTTGTTGTTCGCCGCCACAATCCGCGTGCTCAACTGGGCCAAGTCCGCGAACGGATTGCCCGGGTTCTCATATCGAATCCCGTAATTCACCGAAAAATTCCGCGTCATTCTCCATTCGTCCTGCAGGAAGAACATATAGTCGTTGAAACGGTAATACTGGTTCACTTGGCCACCTCGCAATGGCGCGTTGATTGCCGCGCTCTGTGCTTGGTCGTCCACCAACCGCTGCAAAGTCTCATAATTCAAGCGTCCCCGCAACGTCGGCACAAAAAAGCTCTTAATGTGCTGCTGCCGCATGTCAATGCCGGCCTTCAACGTATGGCTCCCCATCGTGTAGCCCACCGTGTAAATCAACTGGTACGTGTTATTCACCCGGCTCTGCGGCAAATTCACCGCCAACCCAATCGCCGTCCGCGAAGCAGCGGCGTTAAAGCCCGTCAACCCCAGCGAATTCACTTCGAGCGAAGGAATCGCCTCTGACCGCGGATCCACCGCGTTCGACGCCGTATCCTGCCGCGCAAATCCCGCCCGGAACTCCGAGTACAGCCGAGGCGAAATCGTCCAATTCCACGACGCCGTAGCCGAACGCGGCTTCGACGGCGCAATCGTCGTCAATCCCGGAGGCGTCGCCTGTCCGGAAGTGTTCACGCTGTCCACATCGCTGTAGCGAAACGACAGCCGATTCGACTCGTTCAGGTTATGATCCACCTTCACGAGCCACTGCGTTTCATCCCGGGCCAAAGGTGCCGCCCCGGACAACTGCCCACGCGGAATCGTCAGCGTCTGTCCGCCAATCACCACCTGCTCCGAGGCCACCCCCGCCGGCACACCCGCCGGCAAGAAGTCCAACAACGCCTTCAACGCCGGCCGCGAACCCGCAAATGGAGCTAACAACGCCTTGCCTTCCTGCGTCGGCGCGCCATTGATAACGCTGCCCGATCCTAACTGCCGATCCCACCATCTTTGATAAGCACCAAAAAAGAAGGTCTTGTTCTTAACCACCGGACCGCCAACCGTGCCACCCGTCTGGTTCTCGTTCCGGAACGGCGTTCGCTGAAATGAACGCTTGTCCTGGTTCGACCGCGCATTCAAAGCGTTCGAATTATGAAACCAAAACGCGCTCCCATGGACATCGTTCGATCCACTCTTCGTGATAATCGAAATCACCGATCCCGAAGACCGGCCGTATTCAGCCGAAAATTGACTCGTGATCACCCGAAACTCCGCCACCGTGTCCGGATTGTTGATCGGCTGCGAGGAACCCGTGACCGACGGATCGTTCACGTCCTGCCCGTCCAACATAAAGTTATTCGACCGCGTCCGCGCCCCATTAACGCTAAAACTCAACCCGGAAGCAAACTCCGACTGCCCCGAAGACAACTGGCTCACCCCTGCCACGTTCAACGCAAGATTAAGGATGTTTCGGTTCGGTGCCAGCGGCAACTCAGAAATCCGCTTGGCTTCAAAATTCTGCCCTACCTCGGAGTTCGTCGTGTTAATCAACGGCGCATCGCCGCTTACATTCACCGTCTCCGCCACCCCGGAAACCTGCAATTTGAAATTGAACTCAGCCGCCTGACCCAACCGCAGAACCACCGGCCCCTGGGTTAAAGTCCCAAAGCCCGTCTTTGCCACTTGGATCTGATAGTTTCCCGGCTGCAGTTGCGCCAAACGGAACTTGCCGTCGGCGTTTGAGACGATCTCACGGCTAATGCCGGTATCGAGACTCTTAATCGTGATCTTGGCATCAGTCACCATCGCATTAGACGCATCGGTGATCGTTCCGAGAACTTCGGAGTTGGTCGACTGACCAAACATTCCGGTCCCAAAACTGAATATAAACAATAATTTAGCAATCGTGTTTCGCACGGAGCAGACTCCCAAAGCTGTTTCTACCGGTCGAGAGGGTGACCGACAACAGTATGAATACTTTGTGACAGAGATGCAACGGAGTGCCGCTGGGTGCAAAAACTGTGGGGCGAAACGCAAAAACCGGACCCCACACGGAGCCCGGCCTCGCTAATCCCACGCAAAAGTTTAATCCTTAATGTTCACAATCTTGGCGATCACAATCTTGTCGCCCTTGATTTCACCAGAGATCATCACCTTGCCTGCCGTGTGCTTCTTGGCTAACTCCACATCCGAAACCTGGTAAACCTTCTGGTCCGCCTCGGTCACGAAAACCGGTGCCGCGCCATTCTTGATGCAACGATCCGTGCACTCCCTCGACGACTTCTCCGAAGATGCGTTCCCCGTCCCGCACGTAGCGTCACTGATCCAACCCTTCAGGTCGGCCGCGTTGGCTCCCGCCGTCGCCAAAGCAACCAGCGCAAATATCTGCAAATTCCGCTTGATCATAACCAGGTTCAACTCCTTCCCTTATTGTGCCACCAACTCACTACGGAATCATCCTCCCAAATTCCCACTCAAGAAAACTCCCAGTTCGTCGATAGATTCTGTAGGAAGCCCGCTCGCCGGGGTAAAAATGAGCATCGAACCAATTCGTTTTAGTGGCATCAGCAGCTATTCTGCGGATTTCCAAAAAATCCTGGACCGTACCGTTGCCATCGCGGCCCAGCCAATCAACGCACTGCAAAACGATCAAACCCGCATTTTGTCGCAGCGTTCAACGGCACAGGCGATTCAACGATCGGTGGATGGGCTAAACACGGCGGTTACGGCACTCGGCGATATCGGGCAGACCCGCGCCGTCAGCGGAACCACCTCGAACTCGGCCAAGGTCAGTATCGGAGCCGTCACGGCTCGCAGCCCGGCTACATACAACATTACGGAAATCACCGCCCTCGCGCGCTCCGCCTCGGCCACGTCGGCCGGCTTTGCCGAGTCCAGTTCCGGGGCCGCCTCCACCACCGGCACCGTGCGACTCACCTTCAACGGCGTCACGAATGACATTGCCCTAACCACTGAAGAAAACACTCTCACCGGCCTCCGGGATAAAATTAACGACCTGGGCGCTGGGGTCACGGCAACCATCCTCACCACCGGTTCTGGTGCCACTCCCTACTATCTCTCCATCACCTCGAACACCGCTGGCGAAAAGCCCATCACATTAGCGGACGATCCCACGGGCGCCAACACCAACCTCTTGGCGGCCACCGACAACGGCTCCAACGCCCACTTCAAAATCAATGGCGTCGCCGTTTCGAAAGCCAGTAACCTCATCAACGATGTCGTCAGCGGCCTAACCTTCACCATCACCGGCACCACTGCTGTGGCCGAGACGGTCAGTCTTACCCTTTCGAGCAGCCGTTCGGGTCTGGCCTCCAAGCTTGAAAGCTTTGTTGCAGCGTACAACGACACCCGAGCCGCCGCCGACTCCCAAATCGGAGAGGCCGCCGGCCTCCTCACCGGCAGCTTCATCGTTCGAGAAACCACCAACCTTCTCCGACAAATCTCCGGCTTTGAAGGCACCGGTGCCACTAAAAGCCTGGCCGCGCTTGGTGTCTCTTTCGGCAGTGACGGCAAGGCCTCACTCAACCGCGACGCCTTCGACGCTTTAAGCGACACCAACCTCCAAGACGCTTTCGTCTTTCTCGGCACCCCCACCACCGGTTTCGGAGCTCTCAAGACCAAGGTGCAGCAGATCAGTGACCCCATCACCGGCCTCATCGCAGCCGAAACCACCCGCTACGATGAAACCGACAAACGCCTCGCGGCCCGTGTCGAAGCCCTCACGACCCGCTTGGCCTTTCTTCAAAAAAGCACCTCCGAGCGTCTCCAAGCCGTCGATGCCATTCTTGGCTCCCTCGCCGGCCAGCAGAACATCATTGAAGCCAGCTTCAAGAGCGTCTTGCTCGGCATCTACGGCAAAAGCACAGGCTAATCCCCGATGCACCCACTCTTCCAACAAATCGCAAAACTTGACGACCAACTCCTGGCGATCCCGTACGGAGAAGAACTCGCCGTACCGCCTCTTTTGGCCCAACGAAACGCCCTCCTCGAGACGCTCCTCGCCGAACCAACCTCCCCCGCTTGGGTTGATCCGTTGCAAGCCCTCGGCCAATCCACCGAAAAACTCCACGACCGTTTTGCCCACGCCCGCCGCCGCATAGCCTCCGAGGCCGGAGAAACCGACTCCCACCGCCGGTTCCTCGACACCCTCGCCGACTCCCTCGACCCCGCCCCCTCCAGCCCACCCTTCCTCGCCTAAAACGGACGCCCTCCGTGTTGCGAGGTAGCAAGCCATCCCAACGAACAACGCCCCCGGTTTCCGCTAGCATACTCACTATGCAGCTCCGCCATCGAGTCGCTTTCTCCCTACTTTTATCGCCTCCTCGCTGTTTAGTGTGGGTAAGGACGAGAACGCGCAAGGGCGGGATTGGGTCCTTGGAGCTGCCGCATTGGAATGGATCAGGAGTCGATCAGTGGGGCTTCGGAGTGTGCTGAGCTCTCTTTGGGTTTGAGCGGGAAAGCGATACCGTCGCCGTCGCGGTGGTGGGAATGTGGAAATCGCATCTTATTGCGATTTCCAAGG
>JANXMS010000413.1 GCA_025354525.1 Acidobacteriota bacterium | reverse complement strand
CGCTCGCCCGGTGCCAAACAGGGCGGAAAGGAGGGCTATAGCAGCTCAAAACGCTTCAGCAAATACCGACTACCACCCGCCCAAGCGCCGCTTCTGGTGCGCGGGAAGCGATAACTATGCTTGCTGTGCATAATTTAGGTGCTACCGTGCTCGGGCTGGGGAAACCCGTCGGCTTGGAGGAGCAGGGGGCGTTGTTAGTTTGGCGGTTGGTGAGGAGGGAAAGGGCGTAGATCGAGGATCCGTATTCTAAGTTATTTTCGTAATTGAGTAGCGGCCCCCGGCTCAATAGAATTAATCGTTTCCGTAGCGTCGCGCGACGCCTGTGGCCTGATTGTGAGGGGCTCTCCGCAGCGCAAATCCCACAAACGCCAGGAAATTGGCCCAAATCGGGAGGCGAATGATCCCGAAACCCGCCGATCAAGTACTTATTTTCGTAATTGATTTAGCGGCCTCCATCTCAATAGAATTAACGGTTTCCGTAGCGCCCTGCAAGCCTTTAGCATGATTTCGGGGGGCCCTCCGCAACGCAAATTCCAAAAACGCTGGGAAATTGGCCCAAGTCTGGAGGCGAAAGGTCCCGAAACCTGGTAATCAAGTACTTATTTTCGTTAGGGCGAGGGCGGCCGTGATGGCGAGGAGGCGGGCATCGTCTTCGCGGGCGGCGGCGAATTGCATGCCTCCGGCGGGACGGCCGTTTTCGAGATAGGGGATGGACATGGTGGGCATTCCGGAGAGACTGAGGGGGGTCGTGTAGCGGAGGAGTTGGGCGCGGGTTTGGGTATGATCGGAACCGGCTTGCAGACGGGTGACGGGGGCGGCGGGGAGTAACAACAGTTCGTAAGTGGCGAGTAAGTTGTCCATACGGTCACGGAAGTCGACGTGACGGTGGCGGAAGGGGGCGACTTCGGCGGCGGTAAGGCTGAGGCCCCATTCGAGCCGCTGGCGGATGGAGGGTTCGAATTCGGCGAAATGCCCTTCGTGGTGGCGACAGGCTTCGGAGGCTTGGACGGGGGCGAAGATTTCGCGGGAGTCGTTCCACCAGTCGACATTGATGGTTTTGGCCGTGAGGCCGAGGGCTTCGAGACTGGCTTGGCAACGGCGGAGGTTGGCAACGATTAGCGGATCGCAATCGTGGAGAAAGGCGTCGGGAACAACGGCGAAGGTGGTGGGGAGTTTCTGGTTGGCGGCGTCGGTTGGGCCGAAGAGGGAGCCGAGGAGGGGGGCGTCGGCGAGATGGCGAAAGAGCCAGCCGAAGGTGTCGAAAGATTCAGCTAAGTGGTGGCCACCGCGCCAGTCGCCGCGGCCGTGGGAGGCGCGGTAACCGACGAGGCCGGAGAGGGCGGCGGGGACGCGAATGGAGCCGCCGGTGTCGGTGCCGATGGCGGCATGGGCGGAGCCTTCCATGACGCTGGCCACGGCACCGGAGGAGGAGCCACCAGTGAGCGCGCCGGGGTCGCCGGGTTGAAGGCAATCGCCGAACTCCGGATTTTCGCCGGTGATGCCGTAGGCGAGGGGATGGAGATGGGTTTTGCCCATGATGACGGCTCCGGAGGCGCGGAGTCGTTCGACGAGCCAGGAATCTTGGGTGGCGATGCCGTTATGTTTTTGGTAAAACTTCGTGCCGAGGCTGGTGGGGGCGCCGGCCAGATCGAAGCAGTCTTTTACTGAGACGGTAAGACCGAAGAGCGGTGACTTGGACGCGGCGTGGCGGGCGTCGGCGACGGTCCAGGCTTCGTCCTGCCAGAGGTAGGTGTTGCGGCTGGGATTGGTGTTGGATTTGGCGAGCGCGGATTGGACGGTGGAAACGATCTGGTCGGGGTGGTTTGCCATATTCGAATTCTCCTCAGTATAGAGGACGCGTGCTACTTTGCAGTATGGGCGTCACTGGCAGGCCGTTCGAACTCGGCGGAGATAGAAATGCGAATTGATGCACAGCATGGATTTTTGCCTCCGGCGCAGGATGCGGAGTGGATGGGGACGATTTTGCGGCGGAACCGATTTGAGGGGAGCGTGTGGCTGGCGGAGGATTTGGGTGAAGCGCTGCGGGTGGTGGGGGATTTTCCGATGATAAAGGCCGTGATTGCGCGGGAGGCGGTGGAGCATCCGCTGGTGAAGAGCACTTATGGGGTGTTGGTGGATGGACTGGCGCTAGAGTGGCCGGCGGAGCGGTGGGAAGAGATCCGAGCGGTGCGGGACCGGAAGGTGGCGCTGGATGGGGTGCCGGAAACAGAGGTGGAACTGCCGGCGAACTTCTACTTGAAACTGACGGGGTTTGGGTTGCCGGTGACGGAGGAGCAGCGGGAACGGATGCGGCGGGCGATGCGGATGGCGGGTCCGGAGCGGGTGATGTTTGCGAGCGGATGGCCGGGGGGAGGGGTGACGTGGAAGGAACGGCTGGCGGCGTTCACCCAGTGTCTGGGCCCGATGCCGATGGCGGTGCGGGAACAGATACTGGGTGGAACGGCGACGGAGTTTTACGGGTTGTAAGTGGCGAGGAGCGACTCAAGATCGGCGACGGCGCGCCATGCCATTTGTAGGCTCTCCATGTACTCTTCCTGAAGCAGGAAGTAACTGCGCTGGGTTTGTAAGACCGCGGGGTAGGAGCCGGACATGGCTTTGTAATTGGCGCGGTAGAGAGTAAGTGCTTTTTGCGTGGCGGGGAGCATGTCCTGACGGTAGCGAAGGGCGGCGGTGCGGGCTTGGTCGTATTCGCGCCAGGCGTCGGCGAAGCGAGATTCGAGAGACCGGCGAACGCGTGCTGGTTCCAGGGCGGCGCGGGACTGCATGGCTTTGGCGGCGGCGATGTTGCCTTGTTGCCGATTGAAAATTGGCAGTTCGACGGAGATATCGAAGATGCCTTCGGGGCCGACGGAGCCGCGGGTGATTTCGCTGAGTTCGCGGTTGTAGCGGACTCCGCCCCGGGCTTGGACGTCGGGAATGCGGGCTTTACGGGCTTGGGCGAGTTGGAGGTCGGCGCGGCGGAGGGCGATTCCGGGGAGGTTGAATTCCGGATTTTCGGTTTCGATGCGGGCCCAGGCTTTAGCCCGTTCCACGTCGGGGAGGGCGAGGAAATCGCCTTCGAGGGGTTGGGGTGGAAGAGTCTGCTGGACGAGGCCGGCGAGTTGCTGCCAAGTGCGGGTTTGCGCTTGGCGGGCCTGCGTGAGGCGGACGGCGGCGCGTTGGGATTCGACGTCGGCGGTGAGGACGTCGGGTTCATCAGCGAGGCCTGTGTTCATGAGTTGACGGAAGATGTCGGCGGTTTCGGTGGCGGTTTTTGCCAGTTGCTCGCGGACGTCGACAAGTTTTTGTTCGCCGAGGGCTTGGTAATAGAGGTGACGGAGGTGGCCGGAGAGTTCGAGACGGGCGAGGTCTCGCCGGGCGCGGGCTTCGTCGACTTCGCGGTCAGCGAGAGCGCGTTCGACGCCGAGTTTTCCGCCGGTGACGATGCGTTGGCCGAGGAGGCCGCCGTTGGAACCCCAGCGGGTGCTGGGGTTGGGCGAGTTGTGTTCGCTGTTGAAGCCGATGGTGGGATTGGGGTAGAGGCCGGCCTGTTTCCGTTGGCCTTCGGCGATTTTGACTTGTGCTTCGGCTTGTTGAAAGTTCGGGTTGTTGGCGAGCGCCAGTTTCTCGAGATCGAGTAAGTTAAGGGCGAGGAGAAGGAGAGTCATGTTACTTCGCCTCCCCGTGGTTATGTTTGTGCGCTTCGCCTTTGGGTAAGGTGATGGGCGGCGGATTTTTGCGAAGCGCTTCGATTTTGTCGTACATGGCGGGGGTGACGACGCGAACCATGGTCATCATGCCCATCATGGCTCCGGACCAGCCTTTGCGGAGGCCGTGATTTTCGGGCTTGTCGTTGTAGATTTCGTCATCGACCATCCACATGTCCTGGGGGTAGCCGGGGACCTTGCTATGGACGGGATGGTGCATGTCGGGGCCGACCATGGGGACCATTTGGTTCATCATGTGGTGGGGGAGGTGGCAATGGAACATCCAGTCGCCGAGGTGTTTGGCGACGAACTCGATGTCGCGGGCTTGGGCGACGCCGACGATGATGGTATTTTCGGCGTACCAAGTGGACTCAGGGCGGCGGCCGGCTTCGGTGCCGGTCATATAGAACTGATTGCCGTGGAGGTGCATGGGGTGGTGGTCCATGCCCATGTTGACGAGGCGGATGCGGA
>JANXMS010000383.1 GCA_025354525.1 Acidobacteriota bacterium | reverse complement strand
CCAGGATTTAGCGCATTGTGCCATCCCAGGTCGGCTACGAGCCCGCCGACAGTGGGCATGAAGCCACGGGAGCACCCTCCGCCGGTGGCAAGTCGACTTTCGTAGTTGTCGTTTCGACCGTTTCGAATTGTCGCCAAACAGCGCGAACCGCAACAGGTCAAACTTTAGACAATTCCGCTAGTGTCTACTGAACACTATGTCCGTTTTCTATACACCGCAGGAAGTTGTCGCTTGTAAGTCATTGATTTATTGAAGCAATACGCTTTGGCATGGGGATTGCTATCTAACTGGGCAAGGAGCGCAAGTGAAACCAATGGACGATAACAATCAGACCCAACAGAAGAGCGGCCGCGGGAGCTGGACCACTCCGGTATTGGCAGGGGCTTTCGCCCTTTCTTTAGGATTCAACGGCTTTCAGGCGGTTCGCCTCCAAGACGTAAACAAGGAAGTGGGGGGCGTGCAACGCCAAGTGAATGAACTTCAGGCTAGCTTGGGCACCATCGACAAGTCGCTGAACGATAACCTTGGTGTGGTCCGGACGGACCTGGATTCCGCCCGGAAGGAGACCCAGGAGAGCGTAAGCAAGGCGGCAATGGCCGCTCAGAACGCGGCTCGCCGTCATGCCGACAAGATCGTTTCGAATCTCGCGAAGAGCGAAAACGAGAAGGCGAAACAGATGACGGAGGAGCTCTTGCAGGTTAAAGAGACGACGCTCCAGGCCAATTCGAAGATCGACGGCGTTTCAACCGACGTAGTGGCAGTGAAAGAGGACGTCGTCAAGACGCAGAGCGAATTACACAACACCATCGCTGACCTACGGCGCGCGACTGGCGACATGGGCGTGATGAGTGGGTTGATTGCTACGAACTCAAAGGAATTGACGGCGCTTCGCGAGCTTGGTGATCGCAACTACGTTGAATTCGAGATTCCGCGTAACGGAAAAGCGCAGAAAGTGGGCGACATCCAACTGGCGGTGCGGAAGACCGATGTGAAGCGTAGCCGGTTTACACTGGACGTGATCGCTGACGACCGGAGAATCGAAAAGCGAGACAAGACGGCCAACGAACCGGTACAGTTCTACGTCCTATCGAAGGCGCGCCAGCCGTATGAACTGGTGGTGAACGAAGTGACTAAAGACGCCGTGAAGGGTTACCTCGCGGTTCCGAAAGTACAGATCGCCCGGAAGTAGTTAAAATTGAAGTGCCGAAACGCCAGCAGCCCTTTGCGGTGGGCGTTTCGGCGTTTTGGCGCTTTTGGTTGAAACTATGATGTAATCATAAGCAGTTCACCATGCGCCTTATCCACTGGTTTTTTGCTGGGGCCGCCCTTGCTTTTGCCGATTCAAACACCGACGGCGTTGCCGTGCTTGCGTCCAAATGCCAGCAATGCCATAACCAACAGATGCAGATGGGCGGGGTGCGGTTGTCGTCAACGGCTGACTTGACCACGCACCGCGACCGGGTTCTGACGGCCATCGCCTACACTGGAAAAGTGAAAATGCCGCCAATCGGCAAGCTCTCGGCCGAAGATTCCAAGCTGCTTTCGACTTGGGTCGCGGCTGGAGCCACTTTTCCAACTGGCGGTCCGGCCACCGCCAAGGCTCCGACTTGGTGGGCATTTCAGGCTCCCGTGCGCCCTGTTGGCGCGAACATCGATCATTTAATTAAGGTCAAGCTGCAAGAGAAGGGCCTGAAGCCAGCGGCTCCCGCCGACAAGCTGACGCTGATCCGGCGTGCCACCTTTGACCTTCACGGCCTTCCGCCCTCTAAGCCGGAGATCGAGGCGTTTTTAAACGATAGCGGTTCGGATGCGTACTCCAAGCTGGTCGACAAGTTGCTCGGCTCGCCGCGCTATGGCGAGAAGTGGGGCAAACACTGGCTCGATTTGGCTCGATACGGCGACACTTCCGGCTTTGAGCAAGACCCCTATCTGCTTTACTCCTGGCGGTACCGCGACTACGTCGTCAAGAGCTTCAACGACGATAAGCCCTACGACCGCTTCATTAAAGAGACCATCGCCGGGGACGAGCTTTTTCCTGAAGAACCCGAGGCGCAGCAGGGTACCGGTTTCTACACGGTTGGCACCAACCGCGACCTGCTGTATAAACAGGAAAAAGAGAATCGCGTCGAAACGCTTACGGACTTCACGGACACCACGGCAGGCGTTTTTCTTGGCCTGACCGTGGGTTGTGCCCGCTGTCACGATCATAAGTTCGACCCTATTCCGCAACGCGATTATTACCGGCTGCAAGCGGTCTTCATGCCGCATGTGAAGACCCGCGTTTTCCTTCATTACAACGGGGCGCGGGGCTACGATCTGAACGAGAACACGCGCACCTTTCGCCTGCAGGAGCTGGGCACGCAAATGATGGCGCTGCTGGACCCGCATCGAAAGGCGCTGCGGGAGGCTACGCTGGTCACGCGGTCGCCTGAGGTGGCGCTTGCGTTCCATACGCCCGACGACGAGAAAACTCCCGAGCAGAAGAAGATCACGGACCAGTTTCAGAAAGAGGTGGAGCCGACTGACGCGCAGGTGTTTGCGGTGCTTTCGAAGGACGAACAGGGGCGCTTGGACGGTATCGAAAAGAAGCTTGTGGCGATGTTCAAAAACTTCCAACCGGGTCCCTTCGCACCCGGCCTGACGGACCTGAGCCGCGAATCTCCGCGCAGCTTCATGCCTCCGAAAGGGGGCAGCGATGGCGAAGAGGTTTTTGCCGGCTACCCGACGGCTCTCGGGGGCGGGGACATTTCCCCGGCGCCGCTTACGGCCGAAACGAGCCATCGTCGCAAGGGCCTGGCGGAATGGATCGCGTCGTCGGACAATCCGCTGACTTCGCGGGTGATGGTGAACCGGATTTGGCAGTATTATTTCGGCCGCGGACTGGTTGCGACGTCTTCCGACTTTGGTACACGGGCCACCGCTTCGAACCGTGAACTGCTCGATTGGCTGGCCACCGAGTTCGTTGCGCAGAAGTGGTCGTTCAAGGCCATGCACCGGCTGATCCTGAATTCGGAAACGTATCGGCAATCTTCGAAGCCTTCGTTGAAGGCGCTGGAGATCGACCCGGACAACACGCTGGTTTCCTATTTCACGCGTCGGCGTTTGGAAGCTGAGGAGGTTCGGGACTCGATACTGGCCGCGTCCGGGGCGCTGAATCTGAAGATGGGCGGGCGGCCGGTGGTGCCGACGCTGGCGACCGAGGAGCTTTACGGGATGAGCCAGCCGCTGAACAACGCCTGGATTGTGACGGAGGATTTGCGGGAGCATGATCGGCGCACCATTTACATGATTGCGCGGCGGAATTTCCGAATGCCGTTGCTCGAAGCGTTTGACCAGCCGGAGGGAGTACTGAGCTGCTCTCGGCGGGACTCTTCGACGACCGCGCCGCAATCGCTCTCGCTGCTGAATGGCCGGTTCACGTTGGCGCAGGCCGCCGGGCTGGCTGGAAAGTTGGCTACCGAAGCTGACCCTGTTACGGTCGCCTGGCAACGGTTGTTTGGCCGGAATCCGGATACTTTTGAAGCCGAGCGGATGAATAAGTTCGTCGCGCAGCAGACGCAACTTTTGGGCTCGAAACAGGCGGCGTTGACCGAGCTTGCTCGCGGCCTGTTCAATCTGAACGAATTTCTTTACGTGGAGTAACTGAACATGACCCGTCGTGAACTTATCCAAGGGACAGGGAAAGGCTTCGCAGGCTTGGCCCTCGCCGGTATGTCGCAAGCGCAAACGAACGCTTTGGCGAAGGCGAAGAATATCATCTACATTTTCAACCACGGCGGGGTTTCGCATGTGGACACGTTCGACCCGAAGCCCATTCTGACGAAGCAGAATGGCAGTACGCTGCCGCCTAGCTTCGCGGCGGGATTGGTTACCGCCCGGATTGATTTCCGTAAGGCGATTATGCGCGGTTCGCCGTGGGAGTTCCCCCGCTACGGTTCGAGTGGCCTTCAATTTTCGTCGCTTTTCCCGCACTTGGGCAAGCACGCCGATAAGCTGGCGGTGATTCGTTCCTGCTATGGGGACGCTTTTGACCATGCTCCGGCGATGTTTTTGAGCTGTACGGGATCGCAATTTCCGGGGCGGCCCTCGATTGGTTCGTGGGCTGTTTACGGGCTGGGCAGCGAGAACAAGAACCTGCCTTCCTACGTCGTAATGTCCGATGGCGCGATGAAGTCCGGGGCGGGCGCTTATGGGGCGGGGTACTTGCCGGCGACGCACCAGGGCACGATGTTTCGGGCCGGGCAGAACCCGGTGCTGAACTTGGCGACGCCGGCTGGGGTTTCGAGCGAGGCGCAGAAAGAGACGCTTTCTTTAGTCAACGACCTGAATCGTCGCCATTATGCTTCGCGCGAGGATGATTCGACGCTGGATGCGCGGATCAAGGCTTATGAACTGGCGTTTCGGATGCAGAGTGAAGCGCCGGGCGCGGTGGATTTGACGAGCGAAACGCCGGCGACGCGGCAACTTTACGGTTTGGACGAGCCGATGACGGCCGATTTTGGGCGGAAGTGTTTGTTGGCTCGGCGGATGGTGGAACGGGGCGTGCGTTTTGTGCAGCTTTTCTTTGGGACTAACTTAGGGGACGACTGGGACAGCGCGCATGACGACTTACTCGGGTCGCATCAGAAGATGGCGAAGAAGTCTGACCAGCCGATTGCGGCGTTACTGACGGACTTACACGCGCGGGGGTTACTCGACAGTACCTTGGTCGTCTGGAACTCAGAGTTTGGCCGGACGCCGCTGGCGGAAGGGAAGAACGGCCGCGACCACCATCCATATGGGTATAGTATGTGGATGGCCGGGGCGGGCATCAAAGGTGGCCGCGCGCTGGGCGCTACCGATGAGTTCGGGTTACGCGCGGTGGAGCAGCCGAAGTCGATTCACGATGTGAATGCGACGATTTTGCGGCTGATGGGGATTGACCATTTGAAGCTTACGTGGCGTTACCAGGGGCGGGACCAGCGGTTGACGGATGTGCATGGGGAGAACGAGTTCACGCAGTGGTTGCTGGGGTGAACTCGTTCTTGCGGGTGCGCGCGGTGAGAGGCTGGGTTAGCGGAGGGCTTTTTCGATGGCGGCAGCCAATTCCGGGCTGTCGGGGCTGACGCCGGATTCAAAACGCTGTACAGGCTTGCCGTCTTTGCCGACCAGGAATTTGGTGAAGTTCCACTTCACTTCGCCGCCGGTCGTAGA
Source organism: Acidobacteriota bacterium (assembly GCA_025354525.1). Lineage (GTDB taxonomy): Bacteria > Acidobacteriota > Terriglobia > Bryobacterales > Bryobacteraceae. Next base: position 14,469 of record JANXMS010000383.1, on the reverse strand, counting down.
AGTCAGGTACTGATACAAGGGGGTTTTATCGTCGCCTTTCACGCTGACTTTGGCCATGATGGGAAAAGTGACGCTGTATTTGCGGGAACAGAATTGCTTGATGTCTTCGTTCGTGCCGGGCTCCTGGCCTCCGAAGTTGTTGGCGGGGACGCCGATGATGACGAGGCCCTGGCCCTTATACTTCTCATACAACGCTTGCAGGCCGGCGTACTGCGGCGTATAGCCGCACTGGCTGGCGACATTGACGACAAGCACGGCCTTGCCTTTCATCGAGGCGAGAGGCGTAGCCTGGCCGTCGATGTTGTTCATGGTAATTTCGTGGATGCTGGAGGCGGAGAAAGCTGCTGTGGTCATAAGAAGGGCAGTGATGAGAGTTTTCATACTGCCCCTCAGATGCTTGCGGGGGAAGGGAAGTTGCAGGAAGGAGGGCTATTCGTTGTAGTGGAACGTAGCGACGAAAGCGCTGCGTTTTTCTGGGCTCGACCAAGTGGTGCCGAGAGCCTTGCCCGTGTAGTTATGGGCTAAGGTGAAAGCGGGCATTGCGTGGTCGACGGCGACCATCGGGGGATACCAGACTTCTTCGTGAGAACAGTGGTTGTCGCCTTCGGTGAGCGACCGAGTTTGGATGGCGGCTAACTCGCCGGCTTGCAATTTGGCGGTCGCTTTGTGCACGTCATTGTTTTCGACTTCGATCGTAACCTCTCGATAGTCGATGCGAACAACGTCCATTAGCATGTCCTTGCTCATGGCTTGGGCAAATTTTTTCAGCGCCAGACGTTGGGTGGGAGTGGCCTTTTCATCGATTACCAGGACGCTCTTCACGGGGAAGGTGGTTGCCGCGAAGGTATTCCCGATCGTGCCGCTGGCTTTCACCACGCCAACGACGGAAAGGCCGTCGAGCTTCACTCCGTCATAAGAACCGGAGTTGATCTTCCAGCCCATTACGGCCAGATCGCCTTTAAGTTCGGCTTCCGAGTTAGCAAAACACGGACCGACATAAACATCCGCAGTGCGGGCTTCCATGTAGAAGCCCTTGATTTCAGTTCCGGCAAACGCAAACGTGGCGGCCATCAAAGTTGCGAGGATCGTTTTCATTCCTACTCCTTAAAGCAGCTTGAAGCACTTTCGGGCTTCGTTACACTCGTATTCGTCGACACCCACGCCATCCGGGCCGAGGGGCAACTGTGTCTTCTGACACCAGTATAGCCGGTCGTTGGAGGCCTGGACGGTGGGGTCCCAAGTGGCATCGATGTACATGCCTTTCCAGCAGAGGTTGGTACAGCGGTCATCATCCGGCCGGCTGAGCCCGGCGCGGATCATATTGCTGTGACGCCTACCGGCGTCATGGTGGCCATGTTGCTTGGTGGCGTCATGTTGATTTGACGCCTACCGCCGTGATATTGGCCATGCCGGTTGCCGCCGTCATAGTTGATATCACGCCTGCCGCTGTCATGGTTGCCCATGTTGCTTGGTGCCGTCATATTGACATGACGCCTACCGCCGTCACATTGGCCATGCCGATTGCGGTCGTCATAGTTGATATCACGCCTGCCGCTGTCATGGTTGCTATGACGCCTGCCGCTGTCATGGTTGCCCATGTTGCTTGGTGCCGTCATAACCATTTTGACGCCTGCCGCTGTCATAGTTGCTATGACGCCTACCGCCGTCATATTGGCCATGCCGATTGCGGCCGTCATAGTTGATATCACGCCTGCCGCTGTCATGGTTGATATGACGCCTTCCGCCGTCATATTGCCCTGGTTGCTTGGTGGCGTCATATTGCTATGACGCCTTCCGCCGTGATATTGGCCATGCCGATTGCCGCCGTCATAGTTGATATGACGCCTGCCGCTGTCATGGTTGCCCATGTTGCCTGGTGCCGTCATAACCATTTTGACGTCTGCCGCCGTCATATTGATATGACGCCTGCGGCTGTCATGGTCGCTATGACGCCTAGCGCCGTCATCTTGATACAAGGCTTAAAGCCGTCATAGTTGCCCATGTTGCTTGCTGCCGTCATACTATTTTGACGCCTGCGGCCGTCAAAAGGGCACGCTTAACTGCTACTTTTGCCAACTGCATTTTGTAAGCGTTCTGGCTCAATGGTTTAGCGCCCATTACGGCGGTGGCCCCGGCCTTTTCGGCCGACTCCACAGTGATCGTCTGACCGATCAGCATTTTTTCGGCTTCGGTGGCTCGGACCGGGGTGGGGCCCACGTGGCCCATCGTGATCGAAGCGGCCGTCACTTTTGAGCCGGACATCCGTAGGGAAACGGAGGCGGTGGCGAGAGGCCAATCGAGGGCCTGTTTGTGGCGCACTTCGTAGGTGGCGTTTTTGGTAGGCGGAGCCGGAACGAGAATGTCAGTAACGATTTCGTTGGCTGCCAACGCGATTTCGCGTTCGCCGTCGGTTGCCGGGGCCTTGAAGAACTGGGCGATGGGCATGTCCTTGGATTTGCCGTCGGGGCTGGCGATTTTCAGCGTTGCCCCCAACGCCAGCAGAGCTGGGCCGAGGCTGGAAGCACTGACAAAGTGGGCTGGGCCGCTGCCAAAGATGGCATGGTATTTGTTTTCGCCATTTTCGACGAGGCCTTTGGCGAGCAGGCCATTTCCGCTGCGGAAGTACCAGCAGCGGGGCCGCTGGCAGAGGTCGCCGCCCACGGTTCCCATGTTACGAATCTGGGGGCTGGTGATGCCCAACGACGCCTGCACGAGAGCCGGAAAGGCTGCCCGGATCAGCGGGTTGGAGGCCAGCTCATCCAGCGTCACGGTGGATCCGATGCGGAAATTGTTTCCGACCTTGGAGATCCCGCCGAGGGTTTTGATGCCCTTGATGTTGACGAGGCGCTTGGGTTGGTGGACGTCGTCCTTGATCAGGCTGAGCAGGTCGGTCCCGCCGGCCAGGATCTCCGCTCCGGCCGTGAGGAGGCTTAGTGCCTCCTTGACGGTCGTTGGATTAGCGTATTCAAAGTTAACCATTACGCGTTCCTCCGGTTGGCCAGCGCGGCCAGCACTCGTTCAGGGGTGAGGGGTACCATGGGCACGCGGACACCGAGGGCATTGGCCGCTGCGTTGGCAATTGCCGCCACGCCGCCAATGGCGCAGGGTTCGCCGAGGCCGATGATTCCGCGGGCGTCATGCTCTTTGGTGATATCCATATGCACGGTGAGCTTGCCGACGTCCGGCAACCCGGCCAGTTTGTAGAACTCCATGTCGGCGTTCAACACTTTACCCGTTGTCTGGTCCATGATGCGTTCTTCCATCAGCGCCGAACAGACGCTCATGATGAGGGCACCGGCCACTTGGCTTTCCGCGGTCCGGGGATTAACGACTAGACCGCAGTCCTGCACGGCCACGACTTCGATGATCCGGACGACGCCGGTTTCCATATCCACTTCGACTTCAGCCATTTGGATGCCGCTGGCACCGGCTGTATTGAGACCTTCGCGAGCCGCCGAGCGCGGTTCGTTCTCGCCCATCTCGCTGATGGCCGTGGGCCCCATTTTTTGGCAAGCCTGTTTCCAGCTCATCGCCTTGTTCGAGTTGCCTTTGGCGACGATTCGGCTATCGTTGGCTTCGAGCTGATCGGCGGGGACGCCCATGCCGGGAGCGACCTTTTCGAGCAGCTTTTCGAGCGCGTTGACGGCCGCTTTGCGGGTGGAGGAGCTGACGCCGCCGATGGTCGTCGAACCGCCCGAAGGACCGGAAGGCGGGTAGCTGTTATCGCCCAACTTCACTTTTACGGCCGACATCGGCAGGCCGAGGGTTTCGGCCGCGACTTGGGCGATGCAAGTTCTAGTGGCCGTCCCGATGTCCTGCGAACCGATTTCGACTTCGACGGTTCCATCGGGGTGGATGGTTAACCGGCATTTCGAAGCGTGTCCGGCACCGTTCCACGTAGCAATGCCGATGCCCAAGCCGCGACGGATATTGCCCGTTTTCGCTGAGCCCAATTGGAATTTTTTCTTCCAATCGATCAGTTCGGCACCCTTGACCAACTGCTTGCGATAGGTGTCCGCGCGCAGCGTGAGATCCAAGTTCTTGAGGAAGACATCGTACGGATCCATGCCGATTTCGGCGGCAAAGTCCGAGATGGCGGAACAGGTAAGGAAGCTGGCCTGCGGATGGTTTGGCGCGCGCCAAGCGCGGGCGGGGCCGGCGTTGATCGACACTTGCGTGTGGTTCATGCGCCGGTTCGGAATGTTAGTGAAGACGTAGGGCAGGGGAGCCATGCCGCCGCCGCCGATGCCGCCGGAGGCCCAGGATTCGCTCTGCCAACCGGTCATAGTGCCGTCTTTTTTGCCGGCGACTTTGATTTTGGCAAAGTGCGACGGGCGGACTCCGGCAATCGTCAACTCGGTAGCGCGATCAAGGAAGAGCTTAACGGGGCGTCCGCCGGACTCTTTCGACAGACGGGCCGCTTCGGCGCCCCAACGGTCGGCTGGGAATTTTGAACCGAAGCCACCGCCCATGTACTGGCAATCGACTTTAACTTGTGTGGCCGGGACTTCGAGCAACTTGGCCAGATCGCCGCCGACCGTGGAAACGGCTTGCGTAGACGGCCAGAAGTCGATTTTGTCGTTGCCCCAGGCGACGACGGAGCCGTGCGATTCCAAGCAGCAGTGGGTGATGACAGGGATGCCGTAGTCACCGGAGATTTTCGCTTCGGAATCCTGGAAGGCTTTGTCGGGATCGCCGGTAATCTGCTCGCCGGCGGCTTTCGCTCGCGGACCGACTTTAGCGAGATTCTCTTCCTTCACCATGTGCGTGAGCACTTCGTATTCGACCAGTATGGCCTTGGCGGCGTCGCGGGCGATCTCTTCGGTCACCGCGCTGACGGCGGCGACTTCCGTGCCGGCCCATTGAATTTCGGTACCGGGCCCGGAGATGACGCGGACTGCTGTCACACCCTTGATGGCCTTGGCCGGAGCGATATCAATGCTCTTCACTTTGGCGTGCGCGTGCGGCGAAGTCAGCAGCACGGCAAACAGCAGGCCGGGCCTGTTCATGTCGGACGGATATTTCGCCCGACCGGAGGATTTCATTGGACCGTCAAGCCGGGCAATCCGTTTGCCGATGAGCTTGCGCTGTTCCATGGGGGGCCATTTGTACTCAGCCATTCTTGATCTCCTTCGCTGCTTCGAGCACGGCGGCCTTCATTCCCATGTAGGTTCCGCATCGGCATAAGTTGCCGGACAAGCCCTTGTCGATCTGTTCGACGGTGGGGGCGGGGTTGCGATCGAGGAAGCCTTTGGTGGCCATGATGAACCCGGGGGTGCAGTAGCCGCATTGTTGGGCGTCGTGGTTGACGAACGCCTTCGAAATTGGGTGTAACTGCCCTTCGGGGGCGAGGCCCTCGATGGTTTGAATGGGTTTGCCGACGGCGTCGACGGCGAGTACGGAGCAGCCGTAAACTACCTTGCCGCTGACGATCATGGTGCAAGCGCCGCAGGTGCCGCGGTCGCAAACTCGCTTGGCTCCCGTCATATCTAAGCGGTTGCGCAACGCGTCGAGCAGGGTGACCCGCGGCTCAACTTTAACGTTGCGTTTCTTTCCGTTGATGTCGAGGGTGATCTCCACCTCTCCCGACATTACGGCAACGGCGCCTTGCGCCTCGGCGTCTTCCGCCAGTAGGCCAGTGGTCAGCACCCCGCCCGATACACCCGCGCTCTGCAGTAGCGAGCGGCGGGAGAACCCGGACTTTGGGAGCTGATCTTTCGGTATTTCGTTCGAAGAGCTCAACGGACACCTTCCTTGTAAGGGAGTCGAATGATCGATTTTGACTATAACAGACTGTCGAGAACTGTGAAAAGACGTACAGAATTTTCACGAGGTAACGCAAAGTGAAATTCGAAGGTGCGGAATCAGCAGGCGACGCCGATCGGTTGGGTTTTGTACGGTAGCGTTTTGGGGCCCGACAAGCTAGCGACTAATGCCTGGCCGTCTTCCTGTGTGGTGCAACGTTCGAGCAGTGCGATCTGCACTAGGCGCCACCGCTGATCAAAAGTGACCCGATCCAGCCCGACTTCGAGTTTTGGGAACGCGCGCCGGAGCGCTGGACTCTCCAGGCAAAGATCGCGACTGAGCTTTGGCATCCAGGGATAGCGGTCGGGATGGGTCTCCCAGAATCCGCGTTTCGTCGTATTGAACCGCACATCCGCAGGAAGATCTGGCTGGATCATGCGATAAGGGTACTTTAAATAACCGTCATGAATGAGCAGCGCCGGATGCAATTGAGCCGCGACTCGGTTGAGCTCAACATCGAGAAAAGGAACCCGGCACTCCAAGCCGAACCACATCCCCAGCCGATCTTCGAGGCGAAGTAAGGTCTGGAGTTCCGCCCGGCGAATCGATTTATCGCGGAAATGCGCCAACTCTCCAGTGGTACGCAGATACCACTGCGTTTCGGGCATTGCCTGGATCTCGGCGGCCGACACACCCAGGAAATCGCGGCCTCCCAAAAAGGCTGTCACCCAGTGTGGGATGTTGTGGAAGATTGATTCAAAAAGCTGTTGGGTCGAGGGCAAACAGGCTGCCCTTTCGTCGAGTCGACTGCGGAATTGCGCTGGATCGATGCCCAAGGCCTTGATCGCTTTCAAGACGAGTGGAACGAACCAGATGTAGCCCGACATCATCTCATCGCCGCCTTGGCCGTCGATGACTACGGATGCGCCGCCTGCGGCGATGTGACGAAGTGTCATGTATTGGTTGATCGGCCCGATGACATGCACCGGAGACTCGTAGGCGATGACCATGTCCACGATATCGGCCAGCGGCACGGGGCCGGGGAAGTCGAGTACCTCATGTTTTACGCCGGCCTGGAGGCAGAGGTTCTTGGCCATGGCGAACTCGGAGAACTCGTTGTCGGACGAACTTGTCGTGTAGGCTTTGAATTGGGAGTCGACTTTTCCCAGCTGTTTTTGGATCGCCCACACGAGATTGGTCGAGTCGAGCCCACCGCTGAGGCAACTTGCGATGCGTCGTCGACTGCGGAGGTGGAGGGAGACCGACTCTTCAAAAGCTACCTTCAGTGCGGCAATCCCTTCGTCACCGTGCAGGTTCGAGGTCAGGGCTGGCCACTTCATGTAGTGCTCAACGCGCTGGCCGTCGTTCACCCGCATCAGTGCCCCGGGAGGAAGTTCGTGGACCCCCTCGAACAGGGTATCGTCGTCGCTAAATTTATTGATGCCAATTGAGGCGGTACAGATGACGGCGCTTTCGCGGAGCTGGCGCGGTAGGAGTCCGGAGGCGTGAAATCCGCGGATCTCGCTGGCGAAGTAGATGCCGTCGTCCTTGCGCGCCCAATAGAGCGGCTTGATGCCGAACGGGTCGCGAACGAGCCAGAGTACGCCATGCTGATCGAGCAGGGCGAAGGCGAACATCCCTCGCAGCTTGGACAAACAGTCCGGACCCATCCGGCGCCAGAGGGCCAGTAGGACCTCGGTATCTCCGTCGGTGGAGAACGATTCGCCCTGGGCGATCAACTCCTCGCGCAATTCGATGTAGTTATAAATTTCGCCGTTAAAAACGAGTTGCAATGGTCCGCGAACCATTGGTTGCCGCGACGCGGGTGAGGGGTCCATGATTGCCAGCCAGTTGTGGCCGAGCACGCAGGGGCGCGGAGTATTGCCGGGGCGTTGGAGGGTTCTTACCGTCGGTCCGTACGTCGTCCAGGACCCAGCCGCGAGACCGGCACCGTCGGGACCACGATGCTCCTGCGCTTGCAGAATGGCCAAGACCTTCGACGCTGCGTGAGGCGAGGAAGCCCCGAAAAAACCTGCGATTCCGCACATATGTCACGTAAGTTTACAATCGAATCCAGATCCCTTGAAAACATTCGTAGATTTTAATTTGCGCCTTGTTCGGGGAGGTACGGGGATTGGCCAGATGATGATCGGTTTTTAGATTCTGAGTGCCCGGTCTCATCCCCCGCCTTTCAGGCTGGCCTATTCTAGCCGCAGTGTTGCAAAACAAGGAGATCGCGGAATGCCGGAGAAGCGCCCGCGCGGGTTTGGCCACCAAGTGCGCGAATCGGCGGCAAAGCGGGCAGGATGTGAAGGGGATGATCGCGGCACTGCATCCCGTAGTTCGCGGCTGGGGCAACTTCTTCCGGACAGTGACTTGCACGCGTGAGTTCGACCGGATGGACGACTTTGTTTATCGACGGCTACAGTGCTGGATGCCCCGGCGGGTTGGTCAACGGCAGGCGAGGAAGATCCTGTGGACCGCAGACCGTGCGGTACGCTGCGCATGGCACGTCACCAAGATCATCGGTAAGCTGTGTGCGGGAAAACCGCACACACCGTTTGAAAAAGAGTTTTATGGAAACGGCTCGACCGCAAGTTGAAACCGCGCCATAATCTAGCAATGGTGCGCATCTTTTTGGCTTTAATTTGCTTGTTTCCGTTGCGGGCGGAGCTTCGTTTTCGGGCGCAGGAGATCCAGAAGGATTTCGGCGTTGTGTACGCGGTGACGACGGCGGATATTAACGGAGACGGCAAGCCGGACATTGTGGCGATCAACCCGACGCAGGTGGTTTGGTACGAGAACCCGACGTGGGACAAGCACGTGATTCTGGACGGGGTTTCAAAGAAAGACAACGTCGCTTTGGCGGTGCATGACGTGGACGGGGACGGGCAGGCGGACGTGGCGCTGGGGGCGGATTGGCAGCCGACAAATACGAAGGGCGGGGGGAGTTTGCAGTGGTTGGGACGGAAGAACGGCGCGTGGAAGTTTACGCCGTTGGGCGAGGAGCCGACGCTGCACCGGATTCGGTTTGGAGATGTGGATGGGGACGGGAAGAAGGAGTTGATCGTGGTTCCGCTGCATGGGCGGGGGAACGAGCGGAAGCCGGATTGGGAGGGGGTGGGGGCCCGGATCCTGGTGTTTCAGGTACCGGCGGATCCGTATGCGGGGAACTGGCCGATGGAGGTGGCGGATGAGTCGCTGCACATTATCCACAACTTCATTGCTACCGACTTTGATGGGGATAAGCGGGATGAGCTGGTGGTGGCGGCGCGGGAAGGGCTGTTTGTGATTGAGAAAGAGGACGGGAAATGGGGGAAGCGGCAGATTGGGGAAGGGAGCCCGGGGGAGGTGAAGCTGGGTAAATTGAATGGGTTGCAGCGGGCGTTTGCGACGGTGGAGCCTTGGCATGGGAACGGGATTGTGATTTATGAGGAGCCGATGCCGAAGTTGAACGGGCAGGGGGTGCCGCCGGCACGGGGGCCACGGCAGTGGGACGGGAAGATGTGGCCGCGGCAGTATATTGAAGAGCGGTTGGCGCAGGCGCATGCGCTGGGTTGGGGCGATTTGGACGGGGACGGGGGGGACGAGTTAGTGGTGGGTTGGCGGGAGAAGGAGTTTGGGGTGGCGGTGTATGGTCGGACGCGGGAGGGGAAGTGGGCGCGGACGGCGATGATCGATGACGGGGGGATGGCGACGGAGGATTTGGTGGTGGAGGATTTGGATGGGGATGGGCGGCCGGAGATTATCGCGGTGGGGCGGAAGACGGCGAACGTGAAGATTTACTGGAATGAATCGACGTCGTTGTGGAAGCGGCATGAGATTACGAGCGGGTTTGCGAACCATACGGCGGTGGCGGCGGACTTTACGGGGGATGGGAAGGTGGACGTGATCGTGAACGATGAGGGGAAGAAGCGCACCGTGCTCTATTCGGCTCCGGATTGGAAGGAGACGGTGTTGCACGAGGGAAATTGGGCAATTCATTCGGCGGTGATGGATGTGGATGGAGACGGGGACCTGGATTGGGTGGGGGCGCAGTATTCGCCGGGGCTGATTTTTTGGTTGGAGCGACCGAAGAATCCTCTGAAAGAGAAGTGGACGATGCATGTAATTGATGACGTGGTGAACGGGGTGCATGGGTTGTGGCTGGGGGATGTGGACCGGGACGGGAAGATGGATTTGATTGGCAATAGTGGGCAGCCGATGGGGGTTTATGGGAATTCGATTGCTTGGTACAAGGTGCCGAAGAAGCCGCGTGAGAGATGGACGCGGACGGTGTTTGCCGAGAGCGACGCGCCGGGGTTGAGCCACTATATGGGCTTTGGCGATGTGAACGGCGACGGGCGGGGGGACATTGCGGCGGGGGCGAAAACGGGACCGGAGGGGAACTGGTTTGCGTGGTGGGAGGCACCGGCGAACCCGTTGCAGAATCGATGGACGAAGCACTTGATTGCGGTGGATCAGCCCGGGGCGACGAACATTGCGATGGTGGATGTGAACCGGGACGGGAAGATGGATTTTCTGGCAACGCGGGGACATGGGGTGGGGGTGGTTTGGTATGAGGGGCCGACGTGGAAGGCGCACGAAATTGATTCGACGCTGGTGGGTCCGCATGACTTGGCGGTGGGGGATATTGATGGGGATGGGAGTGTGGACGCGGTGACTTGCGCGAAGGATTCGATGGTTTGCGCGTGGTTTGAGAACGATGGGAAGGGGCAGTTTGTTACTCGGGTGATTCATTTAGATCAGGCGGCTTATGACATTCGGCTGGTGGATATGGATGGAGATGGGGACTTGGATGTGTTAGTGGCGGGGCAGAATTCGAAGAACGTGGTTTGGTATGAGAATCGGTTGCAGCGGCGGCGATAAGGGGCTTGTGCTCCGAGTCATTTTTTGATAGTTTATTCCCAACGTAACTTGGGGATTGAAAAATGAAACTTACGATTTTTGGGGTTTTGGCCCTCGTTTGCTCGACGGCGTTGGCGCAGGAATATCGTGCGACGCTTTTGGGTCAGGTGTTGGACCCGAACGCGGCGGCGGTGCCGAACGCGACGGTCCGAGTGACTAAGAAAGACACCGGGGTGATGCGGGAGACGATATCCAATAGCCAGGGCTATTACACGGTTACCGCACTGGACCCGGGCGTGTATGACGTTTCGGCGGTGGCGCCGGGGTTCGCTACGCTGCGGCGAACGGATATTGTGCTTTCGACGGCGGACAAGCTTAATTTGGATTTGAAGCTGGAGATTGGTCAGGCGAGCAGCATCATCGTGGTGACGGCGGAGCAGGAGTTGATTAACACGGCGACGGCATCGCGGGGACTGACGATTGATCCGACGAAGATGACCGAGTTGCCTTTGAATGGACGCCAGTCGTACATGCTGATGAATCTGGTGCCGGGGGTTCGGTTTACGCAGCGCCAGTTTGGTGCGGGTGGTTTTTCGGGGACTCGGGGATGGGACGTGAATGGCAGTTTTACGATGAACGGCGGGCGGACGGGGACGAACCAGTTTCTGCTGAATGGGGCGCCGATATCGACGAACGGGACGTTTAACGTGGCACCGAACGTGGAGGCGATTCAGGAGTTCAAGGTGATGGTGAACACCTATGATTCGCAGTTTGGGCGGTCGGGGGGCGGGCACGTGAATACGACGTTAAAAGCCGGGGGGAATGATATTCATGGTTCGTTGTTCGAGTTTTGGCGGAACCGGGTGCTGGATGCGAACGCATTTCAGAACAACGCGGCGGGGTCGCCGAAGGGGTTTCGGAACCAGCATCAGTATGGTGGGGTGGTAGGCGGACCGATTCGGAAGAACAAGGACTTTTTCTTCTTTTCGTTTGAAGGCTGGCAGGAGCGGACCCCGTTTCCGGTGGTGTCGAACGTGCCGCCATCGGCGTTGCGGAACGGGGATAACTGGACGGCGTTTGGGATTCGGGTGTTTGACCCTTCGACGGCGACGACTTGTACGGCGGAGTTGAACTGCATCACAGGCGGCGTGTTTGTGCGGCAACCATTTCCGGGGAATGTGATTCCGGCGAGTCGGATCTCACCGGTTGGTAAAGCGATGCTGAACGTCTATCCGCGGGAGAATTTCGTGGGTCCGAACCCGCTGGCGCAGAATTTTCTACGGCCGGACTCGGTGGGTCGTTATCGGTATGAGCAGCCGATGGCGCGGTACGACCGAGTTCTGAATGACAAGAACCGGTTGAATTTTGTATTCACGTTCCAGGATGGTTCGGAGTATCGGAATTCGAATGGGTTTTATCCTCCGGCGGAAAACGGCAATCAGCCGGGTACTGTGCGGCGGGATCAGAACTATATTTTGAATTATCAGTACATTGTTTCGCCGACTAAGCTGCTGACGATTCAGGGATCGTTTAACCGGTTTGAAGAGGATTTTCCGGATGTGTCGGATGCGACGTTCACTTATGACAAGTTAGGGATCAAGAATATTCCTGAGGTTTCGAGCAACCCGAGTCGGCTGGCACCACGGATTGAGCTTGACACGTTTACCGCCGTGCTGGGGAACCAGTTTCGAAACTACTCGAACCGGCAGCAGGCGAACTTACAGATCAACTTGGCGCAGACGGTGAACCGGCATAGCTTGAAGTATGGGATGGAGTGGGCCCGACTGCTGCGTGCGAATGCGGCGAGCGGGCGGAGTTCGGGGTTGCTGAACTTTTCGGACGGTTGGACGCGGCAGTACTCTGGACGCCGGCAGAACGCGTTTGACGGGTCGTCGATTGCATCGACGCTACTGGGGGTGGTGAATTCGGGCGTTGTGGATTTCAACGACACGTTTTTTCGGAGTGAGCCATACTTGGCCGGGTTTTTCCAGGATGACTGGAAGGTATCGAATCGGTTGACGCTGAATATTGGCCTTCGTTACGATGTACAGTTTCCGATAACCGAGTTACATGATCGGGTGTGGGCAGGCTTTGATTTTTCGACGAAGAGCCCGGTATCCGACGCGGTGTTGGCGCGTTGGCGGCAGAACGCGAACCAGGTTAATTATCCGCCGGCTCCGCAGACGTTGGTGGGCGGTCCGCAGTTCGCGGGGGTGAATGGGAATTCACGGCGTCCATATGATTTTGACTTATCGAATATTCAGCCGCGGTTTGGTTTGGCTTATCGGCTCGGAGCGAACACCGTGATCCGGTCGGGGGGCGGTATTTTCCACCGCACGGCGACGCAGAACAATACGACGACGGGGTTTAGTCAGCAGACGCCATACATTAACTCTCTGACGGCCGGGCAGTTTCCATCCGCTGGATTGACGGGGGCTTATTCGCTTGAAAATCCTTGGCCTAATGGGGTGGTGACTCCGGTGGGGTCGAGCTTGGGGATTGCGACGAATGTGGGGCTGGGGGTGGGCTTTGACGGTCGGCAGCGGGTGATTCCTCGGACGTTTCAATGGTCGTTCGGGTTAGAGCGGCAACTGCCGTTCGGGATGGTGATGGAGGCTTCGTATATCGGCAGTCGGACGAATAAGGAGCCGAGGACGATTCAGTTGAACAACCCGGGTGAGAGTATTTACGAACAGGCGCAGGCGAACCCGACTTTCTGGCAGGCACGGGTGGCGAACCCGTTTTTCGGAACGCTGGATCCGCGGACGGGGTTGGGTGGGTCTCCGGATCTTCAGCGGTTTGATTTGTACCGGCAACATCCACAGTTTACGGGGATTCAGATGTTTACGAATCCGTGGGGGAGCACTTGGTATCACGGGTTGCAGGTTCGGTTTGAGAAGCGGGTGCTGCCGGGGAGTAAGTTCGGCACGTTTACCTGGGTGTTGAATTATACGTGGTCGAAGCAGTTAGAAAACTTCCTGCGGGAAGAGTTTGCGTTTAACTTTAAGAAGTTCGACAACATGGGCACTCAATTGACCGACATCGACGTGAGGCAGCAACTGACGATGGCGGGGGTTTACGATCTGCCATTTGGAAAGGGTCGGCGGCTGTTTACAAATGCTCCGAAGGCCGTGAACATGATTATCGGCGGTTGGAACTATAACTTCTGGATGGACTGGAATTCGGGCGTTCCGACAGGCTTGGCGACGGGCTGGGAGTTCTCCTGCGCCAATTATCAAAATCCGAACCAGAATGATCGGGCTTGGTTCAATACTACGCGGAGTTGTTACAGCCAGCGGGCACCGTTCACTTATCGGCAACTGCCAGCGCGGCACGGGAACATTACGGACCCGACGGCGGTGCAGTTTAATATGGCGGTGGCGAAGAAGATCACCATTACGGAGCGGTTGAGCATGGAGTTACGGGGGGAGGCGTTCAACGCTTTCAACACGCCAATTCGGCAGGGGCCGAACACGGACCCGAACAGCGCGCAGTTTGGCGTTTTGCCGGTGGCCCAGTTTAACTTTCCGCGGAACATTCAGATTGGAGCCCGGTTCCGGTTTTAGAGCGAGAGTAGAAAGCGTTCGACGACGTCGATACTTTGATGGAAATTCGGCAGGTGGCAGGTTGTCGTCAGGATGCCGAGGGTGCGCGGGAAGAGGCTGGTGATGGAGAGGGAGCCGCCGGACCGGGTGTGGACGGTCTGGCGACTTAGGCGAAGAGCGGATGGTTGGGGTCGGCGACGGATCGATTGGAGCCCGGTTCCGGTTTTAGGGCGAGAACAGAAAGCGTTCGACGGCGTCGATGCCTTGATGGAAATTCGGCAGGTGGCAGGTTGTCGTCAGGATGCCGAGGGTGCGCGGGGACCGGGTGTGG
>JANXMS010000377.1 GCA_025354525.1 Acidobacteriota bacterium | reverse complement strand
GGACGGTAAAACTCCAAATCAAAGTTCAACGTCACGCTGTTCCCCGAAAACTGCGCGCTCGTGCCCGCGGCGTACAGCCCGCACTGATTATTCGCCGCCATCGACGGACTGCCCGAGAACGACAGCAAACCCCCACCATCGTCTGTGACCAGATAGAACGTATTCGTCGACCGAACGTAAGCCAAGTAGCAGGCGTTGAGCCCATCAATCGCCGTGTTGATCAACAGATTCAGCACATTCAAGTCCGCATTGCCATTGGGATCCGAAAACACCACTGTCAAGATTTGCCGCTCCGCTGTCGTACGCGCCGGACTCAGCGAGACGACCTCGGGATAGTTCGGCAAGCTGGCCGACATCGGCAGGTACCGAACCCCCATCGACTGCCAGCCCGAATTCGCCTCCGCAGCATCCCTTGCCGCGATGTAAATGGTCTGCCGACCGGTGAAAGCCGCCTTGAACGTGAAGTTCACCGTCAACGTGAGCGTGGTGCCGACAAGCGCCGCGCTGGTCCCCGATCCATTCACCTGACAGCGGCTATTGTTAACGCCCACCGATCCCGAACTCCCAATTGCCAATGCCTCTGCCGTCTGGACGTTGTCGCTGAGCAGATACAGAATGTTGAGCGGTCGGGAATACGCGAGGTAGCAGGCGTTCGAGGCGTCGAGCGCACTGTTGATCAGAATATTCGTAACCCCCAGGTCTGTCGCGCCGTTGAAGTCCGAGTAAGTAAACACAATCGTGCCCGAGTTGGAACCGCTCGACGGAGAAACCCCATCGGCCGTCGGGACGACTTGGCCCGCATTGGACTCGACGGCGATTAACCGACCACCCAGCCGGATGTATTCCTTGATCATCTGCGCCGAGGCCGGAAAAACGGCCATGATGCAACCAACAATTAGGAAACCGGTCCAGTTCATTGTTCTCTCCTTGATCTTTTTATGTTACTGATCGCCTAACGGCACTTGTGGTTCCTATCCCGTCCGAGGTCGCTTCGGCGCTCCCGGGAAGAATTCGCAAACTACAGTCCAAGTTAATCGGTACAATCCTCAGCGGTCGGGCAATCGTAACCCCGGAGCAGCACCTTCGGATGCAGGACGGTGCCTCACGCTCCCAGCAATTGAGCCAAGGAATTCTTGATGATCTTGATTGTCGACGCCCGGGTCAACATCTTTTCCTCCCTGGAGGGTTGTCAACTGCTAGAAAGAGTTTTCTTGCCTCTTCGCGCAACCCGCACACCACTCTTGCGGAGCGAAAGTCGCCCGCAAGCGATTCAAAAACCGATACTTGAACGAGGTTTTCGAGGTCCCGGTCGCCGCTTTCGGCGAGTTCGTTTAGAAAAGCGACCGCGCAATCGAAGTCCGGATTGGCTTCGGTGAGACTAAGCAGGTATTGGGCGAAAAATCCAAAGACGACGTAGGGAAGTTCAAGATCCTCCAGATCGAGATGGCTTCTGAAACTCGGAATTCTGTCCAAGAGAAGTCGGACCGGGTCCGAGCCACTAGGAACCAATACGAATTCGTTCGGCATGACCTTTAATTCCCCGACAGCGCGCGCTGCAAATCTACCAGCAGTTCTTTAACGATTTGCCTATCCGAAGTCCCAAGTGACGGATCTCGGAATAGACGTTGAAGGGCGGTCCGACTCTCGACGCCCTTGGTAAAGTGCCCTTTTGGACTGAGCAAAACACCGGTCGCCAACTCCGACCGAATCGCATCGGCGGTGCTTCCGGTGCCGACAGATGCACCAGGCCGATAAAGATTACCGATTATGTTTCGTAGTTTTGGATTCTGGGCAGATTGAAGAAGCCCGGTTCGAGCATTGGTCAATAAACCCCTCGGGTTCACGGTCGTTCCGATGAAGACCGCAGCAGACGCAATGTTTCCCGTAACGCCCTCGTTGGTGGGCGTGTTCCGCATGTACGACGGTTGGACTCCCATCGCGTCGGTCAAGAAGCGGAAATAGTTGTTGGCCGCGTTGTTCACGGCGAAAATCGTGTTCAGCGCTAGCGCGCTCGCAATATTGCCCCCTTCGCCGGTGACAGTCGCGCTAGGTTCCAGGTTCTTGTTCTCTTTTCTGACGTCCGAGCAGGACTGGCCGCCCCGATCATCGTCGAAATCACTCCCATTTGCCTGGACGACGCAGGCCTGCCCAGTTGGGTCGACGAATTGCAGAGGGTTGTTCCGCACGTAGCCGTAGAGATTCCAGCTCTGTGGGTCTTCACGCTGTTGGTCGATCAGTGGCTCATCCGGACTCGTAAATCGCCCCTGGGCCGCCGACAGATACCGCGCCCCAAAATAATCCAACCCCGTCTCCCCATCCCGCTCCTTCCCCGTAAACCGCTGCCGCAACCGATCCCCACCCGATCCATTCCGCACAATCTCCGCCCCAAAAGGCTCATAGTCAAATCTTGCCAGCGGCAACCCCACCCCATTCGTCTTCGTTCGCGTCGATCCCAACCCATCCGTCAACACATACTCCGGACTCGCTGACCCGTTCGTCCCCACTGCCCCATACTCCGCCACTAACTCCCCGTCGGCCCCATACACATACCGCGTTGCCACCGTGGTACCTATTGACTTCCGCACCCGCTGCCCACCTCCCCCGTACCCGTACTCGAATAACGTCGTCCCCAACGACACATTCCGCCGCCGAAGCACTCTCCCCTCCCCATCGTAGTCCGTCACCAGATTCGGATCGTTCACCTGTAACTGCGTCTGGTTGCCCGCTCCGTCATACCCCCCAGCCAACCCATTCGACCCAATCAGCAAGTATTGATTCGTCGAACCCACATACCAACTCGCACCATTCGCCACTAGCGGCGTTGCCCCGAAGTTCTCCGCGCTCCACCCATTCCCAAATCCATCGAACCCAAACCGCTGGCACCACTCTCCCCCGGCCCACGTCCCCTGCGTACCCGTACAGGTCCCAGTATTCGGGTCGGCTGGCGCGCCCCCGCTTCGCTCCATCGCCAACCGCAGCCGATTCGCCCCGTCATATCCGAAATACTGATTCCACGTTCGCTGCGACGTCGCAATGCTATGCGAACTCACATTGCCGTTATTCCCAACCGCCGGATAGGAATACCCCAACCTATGAATCAACTGCAAACCACGCATAACCTCTATCTGCGTCGCCTGCCCTAACTCATTGTAAGTTCGCTTTTCCAGCAGACTGCTCCCTGCCAGATTACTACTCAGCACGGCCCCACTCGGCGCGTATTGCACCCCCGAAGCATAGGTCGCGCCGCCCCCCGCAAACGTTCCGCTCAGTTGAATAGCCTTGCCCGTATCTCCCAAGCTATAATTCACCACCCTCCCCGACGGATAAGTCATCGACTTTCTCACCCCGCCGGATCCGTAGGTGTAGGAAATCACGGCATCCCCTGCCAGTCCATCCACGCTCTGCCGCACCCGCGTCACCCGTCCCAACGCGTCAACCCTCTCGTAGTTTGTCGCTGCCACCGCGTTCCCGTAACCCGTCAACTGCCCCTTCGGGAAATCCCCACCGTCCACACCCCGGCTCGAAGCGTCCGCCACGCAGTTCCCGTTCAAATACCTTTCTCCGTCGTAGCAGTAGCGAACCGCGGGCGTTCCATCGTTATAGCTCTTCGTCAGCAGCCGTTGGGCCCCATCATAGGTCAACGTCGTCACCACCACGTTTCCACCCGTCTTCGTCCACAACTGTCCACCGAAATAGTACGTATAGCTGGTCGTACCCGACTCGGGATTCACCGCGCTAGCCAATCGACCCAGCGAGGTATAAGTGAACGTCCGCGTCTGCGTCGCCGACTCGGTCTGGGTAACCGTCATCTGCCGCGCCGGATACCCGTAGACTGCCGTCGCCGAACCGGGCTGCGCGACCGATGTCAATCGGCCCAGTGCGTCCCGCGCTTCCGTGCGGGTCTTCCCAGCGGCGTCCGTAATCGTCACACTATAGCCGTTGTAAGCCCAAGTCTGCGACGAAACCACCGTCGTCGCCGCAGTGGACCACGGAAACGGAAGCGCACTCGTCGTGGTGTCGCGTTTGATCACATCTTCCGCCAGCAAACGTCCGTCCAGGTCATACTGTCGGCGGCGCCACGCCATCGGGATCCCCGCCGTGGAAATCGCCGGCGGTACCGGTGCCGGAGACGTGAGCAGTGAATAGGGAACCGCTTCCAATTCATACCGGTACAAGCTCGTATACAGGTATTCACGCTCGGACACAACTCCGGTAGTCGAAGTCGCCGTAATCGCGCCACTCGATTCATCCGACCATCGCCGCCGCTGCACATATCCTGCCGGATTCAAGCTCGAAACCGTAGCCATCCGAAAATCCACCGGCCCATCCACGCTCGACAGTTCACGAACGGAAAAGCCCGCATCGTCATACTCGCTATTTCGCTGGCGCCATTTGGCCGAAGACCCGACACCGGTCCCCGTGTAGTTGGAGGTCGCCCTGGCAAAACGGTCGTAATCGGTGACCTGCCCGATGGCCCTGGTGCCCCCGGATTCAAACGTCGCCGTTTTCTGCGCGCCCGTGGCGCAATCGTAGCTGAGATCCTCGGTAAGGCGGAATGTGGCGTTCTGGTCATGGCGCCTTACCTGCGTCGGATACAAGTTCGTCCCGCAACCGGACACCCCGCGTATCGTCGAGGTAACGTCTCCATCGGCGGACGTAGCCGCCGTTAGATTGCCTTGGTTCCAGGTAAACGTCGAGACCTCCGCATTCGCTGCGGTCAACCCCGGACTGGCTGGCGTGCCGTTTCCTGGCAAGCTCGCCGCTTTCGTGCTGTCCCATCGGCGTTCATCCACCACATTCCCGATCGTCGTCGCGCTGTCGTAGAGCCATTGCGTCGCCGACTCCGCCCCGCCACTCAGCCCCGTCACGTTCGTCCGGAACCGCGCCTGTTTGTAGACTGGAGTCGAAGAACAGCCCCAGTAGGCCCTCTCGTATCCGGCGGCGCAAATCGAACCGCCTAGCTGCCCCGCGTCCGGAGTCTCGCTATGGTACACATGGGCCGTAGTCCGCAGGATGGTACCACCCGAAGGTAGGGAGGTTGGCGGTTGGCCCACCGGTGTCGGGGCACCAACCCCGTCGTATACCGTCTCGGAAAGCACATTGCCGTTCTTGTCGAGCGCGAAGGCCGTTGCATTGTAGGTTCCACCGGCCGGTTTCCAGTACTCGGCCCGAACATAGGCATTTTTGCGATCCTGTGGCGCGGAGACACCAATCCACGATTCGTTATAGGCCCAGTATCGCTCCACGGTCGCCCCCATCGGAGATACCGTCTTCCACACCAACCTATGCCGTCCGGAAAACTCCCAGAAAAATGAATTGGTCGTGATCCCGCCGTCTGGGGCGGTGATCTTGCCAGTCAAGTCCCCCGGAGTCGGATAGGTGTAGGTCCAGCTCTCGTCGCGATTGGTCCCTCCCGTCAGTACCGTCTCTCTCCGGAAAAACGACTTCGAGAGCACCGCGTTTTCACTCGATGACTGGGCGTTCCGCTGTTGGGCACGCGAATCCCTGTAGGAATACTCAACTCGCGGCCGGTATGTCGGTGCCGCCGTTCCACACGCGAGGTCACTCGTGGTTCCATTCGGTAAACCGATTGAGATAAGTTCGCCGTACCCGCGTTTACTCGTCACGGCGGCGTCGTCGCCGTAGCAGAACTGGTAGCGAAGCGTGTTACCGGTCGATGTAGGCAAGGTCACCTGCTGAACGTTGCGGACATAAGCGGTCAGCCGACATTCTCCGTTGTGATACGGGTCGTTACTGACGGGCGAGGAACAGTAGTATGCAATCGGGTCGCTGGCCCCGATCGTCGAAAGCCCCCAAGTTACTTTCCATAGATTAGTGTTCCCACTGGCTGGATCGGTCGCCGGGTCGCCATAGCCAGACCGATAAATCTGGTCCTCGCTGTTATAGCAAAATGGATTGGCCGGGCAGGTGGCGTCCGTCGTTCCCACATGTTTAATGCGGACCGTCCGGCCCACATCGTCCACAAGGTGGGTCAGTACGCTATTGTCGGAGTCGATGGACCGGCTGATCGTGCCACAGTTACCGTTCCGGTCACAGATCTTCGTGGCTAAACCCACCGCGGCGGTCGAACTCGTCGATACCTGACGCCCGTCGGGGAACGTTGCCAGCCAGCCCAAACTCGACTTGGACACTTGCAGATAAGTCCCGTCGGTTGTATGAAACTTCAGCGGCAGCGATAGGCTCCCCACGTCTGGGCACAGCCCCGCTCCGTCCGGCCCATACGGATAGTAACCGTCGGGTGTGCCTGGAAGTCCGCCTTGTAACCGGAGCAAGTGGCTGCTGCCGTCTGGAAAAGTGATCGTGTACCTCCAGACGTTGGTCGACGTGCTCACGTCCGGAAGGCCTGAGCAAGGGCTGAATGCCGCTCCGCTCCGGGTCGTCGCCTCAAATCGGTAAGTCATCGCATATTGCCACCCACCCCCGGAGTTGGCGGCCGGCTCCAACGTATTAGTGTTCGCCGGACAGGCCACCCCGGAACCACAGAATGAGTTAGACAGCGATCCAGGGACCGTGGTGAGATCGTAGATTTGGGACGTGTAGAGCAAATCCACGGAGTGACTAAAATCTGCCCGACCGGGAGGCAGCGCGGCCAGCGGAATTCGCACTCCCAGCGTACCCACCGCTTGGTCGATGGATTCAATCTCAGAGAGCGAATAAACTCCATACGGTAGCGTGCCACGCTCCGGTTTCGTCGAACTGAAGACCGGTGCCTGCGCAAAGGCAACGGTTAAAGAAAGTATTGCGATCCCAACTAGAGCAAGATACCGCATAGCCTATTTGACCTCCTGCGAGAAAATACCATCGGCCGCGCGAGGGCCCCAGACCGCGCTCTCCAAGTCCAGCCGAAAGACCTCTTTCTTGCCCTGGGTTTGCAAAATAGTTCGTGGCATCACGTATCCGCCCAGTATCTCGTAACGAGAAAGTTCAGTAACGACCGCCGCATATTCTTTGCCTACCGCGCGGGAGTATTGCACTCGGGCCAGCAATCCGGTCTCCGCGTCAAACCCAAAATGCTTTACGCTGGCACCGGCCACCTTACGCGCCGCTACTGGAATTCCATGTTCGAAGACGTCCACTTTCGAACCGAACCCGGTCCGCCCCGCCACGACAAAGGAATCGCCCAGAAACCGGGGAATATATCCCCGCTGAACTGGAAGCAAAAACGCCTCCGGCGTATCGCCAACGAGCGCCTCCAGAATTTGCTCCTGAAATTCATCGGCGGTCCTTGCCGACGAATCGGTGGCCGCAAACACCAATGTTTTTCTCTGACTCGGTAAGGTCAGACGCAGACTGCCTGGGTATTCCCAAGTCCAATTGACTGCCTGCTCAGCGCCTTGCAACACCCTTAATTTCGCGCCCACAACAACTCTCTCATTGCCAGATTTCGTAGCTCGACCGCCTAATGCGTCGCGATATTTTCGCAAGTAAGACGGAATTCCTTCAAGCCCCCCCCCCCGGGGGACCACATTTTGGCCGAATACCAGTGATCCGAACAAACCGATCAGCCCCCGCCTTGGAATCAATTCGCCGTGTTTAACCAGATGATAAGGAATCAATCGCCCTCCATTCGCCTGTGCCGTACTTGCACCCACAAAGTAATCCACTTTAATTGCGGATGTCAAGACAAACATTGAGAATATTTCGTTACAAGCCAAGGCCGACCGGACCACGATATTCATCTCCGTTTAGGCGGGACTCACCTCGGCCATCTCCCGTTGTGAGCCACTCCACAAGCCTTAAGAGACGGATTCACAACCCGAAAAAATAAATATTCGCCATTTATCTCTTTTATTACAAATAAGTTCTTTACTTCACCCAATCAGCCTTCCCCGGATTTAGCACTTCCCTAGTCGTAAGATAATGAGTGTGCAAGCCGCGTCTCCAACGGCAGGGATCGGCGAGAGGTGCCGGAGGTGCGCTAAGAAAGGTCTCTTAAGTGCGACGACGCCTCAAAAGCGAACCCAGAACAAGTCGGCCCCTGGCGGCCTTAAATCGATTTGATACATATAGTTAGGAGAATCTGATCAAATTGCGGTGATTCATATTCCGAGCTTCCATGCCGCAGTCGAGCACAATTCCAATGCGGACGGATCAATCCTTCGCCCGGCGCAGAATCGAGCCCGCCATTCCGCTTCGGAAAAAGCGAACCCAGCCCGTAGGTGTCAAGAAGAAACATAACTCACTTATAAACATAAACTTAGAAGCATCGCTTGAGATTCGCTAAATCGAAAATCCACAGCGTCGAGCCGGGCCGGGAGCAAAAGCGAACCCACACGAGACATTCCCGATCAACGAGTCGTAAAACAAACCGAAGCCAGGCTGCGGAGCGGGGGCATCGAGCCCCGCCACTCCGCTTCGGGGAAAAAACGAACCCAGCCCGTATGAGTCAAGAAGAAACATAACTCGCTTATAAACATACACTTAGAAGAACTGCTTGCGATTCGCTAAATCGAAAATCGACAGCGTCGAGCCAGGCGGGCGCAAAAGCGAACCCGCACGAGACAGTCCCAATCAACGAGTTCTAAATCAAACTGAAGCCGGGCTGCGGAGCGCCGGGGCATCGAGCCCCGCCACTCCGCTTCGGAAAAAACGAACCCAGCTCAAATGCGCCGCAGAGAACAGTAACTCTATTAGAAACAAATACTTAGAAGGACTCCAGGAGATTCGTAAAATCGAAAACCGACAGAGGAAATCCAGGCCAGCCGCAAAGCGAACCCACACGAAACAGCCCCGAACACCGAGTCGGAAGCTGCATCGATCACGTTCAACACAAAAAAACGACCGCCAGCAGGTGCCAGCGGCCGTCTCTTTTTACTTAGCGTCGCTTACTTCGTCCGGTTCGATTCGCCGCTATTCCCGCCCTTCTTCGCAATCATGGCATGAGCCGCCGCCAACCGGGCAATCGGCACCCGATACGGCGAACACGAAACATAGTTCATGCCAACCTTCACGCAGAACTCGACCGAACTCGGCTCGCCGCCGTGCTCGCCGCAGATCCCCACTTCCAGGTCCGGACGCGTCTTCCGACCCAGCTTCACAGCCATCTCGATCAACTTGCCCACACCCGTCTGATCCAACACGCCGAACGGATCCGCGTCGAAAATCTTCAGGTCCTCGTACTGCTTCGAGAACTTAGTATAGTCATCGCGGGAAAGTCCCATCGTCGTCTGCGTCAAGTCGTTGGTGCCGAAGCTGAAGAACTCCGCCTGCTCCGCCACTTGATCCGCCGTCAACGCCGCACGCGGAATCTCAATCATCGTCCCGATCATGTAGTGCAGATCCGGCACGCCGGCCTTCTCCAACACTTCCGTAGCAACGCTCTTGGCGATGGCCTTCTGGTGCTCCAGCTCCTTCACGGAACCGATCAACGGAATCATCACTTCCGGCGTCACCTTAATGCCTTTCTTAGCGACCTTGGCAGCCGCTTCGAAAATGGCCCGCACCTGCATCTCCGTGATCTCAGGATACGTAATCCCTAACCGGCAACCACGGTGGCCGAGCATCGGGTTGAACTCGTGCAACTCTTCGACACGCTCCAACAACTCAGGAAGCTTAACGTCCAAGTCAGCCACCGGAATGCCGTACGCCTTCGACATCTCTTCCTTGGCCTTGTCCTTGGCATACGGAAGCTTCGCCAAATCCACCATCAAGTTCTCGCGCTTCGGCAGGAACTCGTGCAACGGCGGATCCAACGTCCGGATCACCACCGGGAAGCCGTCCATCGCCTTAAACAAGCCTTCGAAGTCGCTCCGCTGCATCGGCAGTAGCTTCTTTAAAGCCGCCTTCCGAGCCTTCAAGTCCCGCGCCAGAATCATCTCCTGCACGATCGGCAACCGCTCTTCGGCAAAGAACATGTGCTCGGTCCGGCAAAGGCCAATGCCCTCGGCTCCGAACGCGCGCGCCACTTTCGCATCCCGCGGAATGTCCGCGTTTGCCCGCACGCCAAAGTCACCGCGGAACTCGTCCACCCAACCCATAAACTTGCCAAACTCGCCCGAATTCGGGTCCGCTTCAGTCGTCTTGGCCTGGCCCAAATAAACCTTACCCGTCGTACCGTCGATCGAGATCCAATCGCCAGCCTTCAGCGCAACGCTCTTGCCGCCGCTCTTCACCACCGCCGTGCCCTTGTGCTCGTCGATGACCAAGTCACCCGCGCCCACAATGCAAGGCCGACCCATGCCACGCGCCACCACTGCCGCGTGCGAAGACTTGCCGCCGATCGCGGTCAAAATGCCCCTCGCCGCGTCCATACCCGCGATATCATTCGGCGTCGTCTCTTTCCGCACCAGAATTACCGGCGAACTCTTCGCCGCTTCCACCGCCGCTTGCGCGCTAAACGCAATCCGTCCCACCGAAGCGCCAGGGCTAGCCGCAATGCCCGTCGTCAACACCGGCAGCGTCTGCAACGTCGCCTGGTCAAACACCGGGTGCAACAACTGGTCCAACTGGTTCGGAGCCACCCGCAGAACAGCCTCTTCCTTCGTGATGAGACCCTCTTCGTGCATGTCCACAGCCAACTTCACAGCTGCCGGACCAGTCCGCTTGCCGTTCCGCGTCTGCAACATGTACAACTTGCCTTCTTCGATCGTGAACTCGAAGTCCTGCATGTCGCGGTACTGCTGTTCCAGCTTCTGCGTCGTCTCAAAAAGCTGGTGGAACACCGACGGCATCACATGCTCAAGCTCGGCGATCGGCAACGGAGTCCGAATGCCCGCCACCACATCTTCGCCTTGCGCGTTGATCAGAAACTCGCCGTAGAACACCTTGTCGCCGTTGCCAGGGTCACGCGTGAAGCCCACGCCCGTTCCCGACGTCTCGCCCAAATTGCCATACACCATCGCCTGCACGTTCGCCGCCGTACCGATGTTGTCCGGGATCTTTTCCATCTTGCGGTAGTAGACCGCCTTGTCATTCCACCAGGACCGGAACACCGCATCGCGGGACATCTTCAGTTGTTCGCGCGGATCCTGCGGAAACTCTTTCCCGGACTTCTTCTTCACCAGCTTCTTGTACTCGACCACCACGTTCTGCAGATCTTCCGCATTCAGATCGGTATCCAGCTTCGCCTTCCGCTTAGCCTTCTGCGCGTCAAAAATGTGGTTGAACTCTTCCATGTGGATTTCGAGCGCAACCTCGCCGAACATCTGGATGAACCGGCGGTAGCAGTCATAGGCAAAACGGTCGTTGCCCGTCTTGACAGCCATGCCGACCACCGACTCGTCGTTCATGCCCAAGTTCAAAATCGTGTTCATCATGCCCGGCATGGAGAACTTGGCGCCGGAGCGAACGCTGAGCAACAGCGGATCTTTCGCATCGCCCAACTTTTTGCCGGTCTCTTTTTCAAGACGCGTCAAAGCGACTTCCATCTGGTCTTCAATCTCTTGCGGAACAACGTTCTTGTTCTCGAAGTAGATGTTGCAAACCTGGGTCGAAATCGTGAATCCCGGAGGACACGGAATTCCCGCTTTGCACATTTCCGCTAAGCCGGAACCTTTGCCGCCGAGCGTGTCCTTCATCTTGCCGTTGCCTTCGGTCTTCTTACCGAAGCTATAGACGTGTTTCTGCATCAATATCTCCTAAAGCGATTTGGTGACAATCTCCGAGAAGTCGGCGATTGAAGAAAACTCAGTTATTAGCTGGTTGAGCAAGCGCAAGCGATTGTCGCGGACGACAGGGTCCGGGTCGTTCACCAGCACTTCATCGAAAAAATGGTCGATCGCGGGCCGCAGCCCAGCAATTCGTTCCAGCTGCGCCGCATAGCCGCCATCTTTAATGGCCGCTTGTGCTGCCGCCGCAGCCACCCCGGCCTCGGCCTCGTTAAAGAGGCTCGCGTCCGGAGCACCGACAGGCAGCGTACCCGCCTGCGTAAGAATGTTTTTGATCCGTTTGAAGGCAGCAGCGACCGGCTCAAAGTTCGGCGTCGGCCGGACTGCCGTCACTGCTTCCAACCGCGCCAAAGCGTCTTTCACGTCGGACCAGCCGACGGCCAGCACGGCGGCGATTTCATCGTAGGCCGCGCCCTTCACTTCCCGGAAATAGTGCTTCAGCCGTTCGACGAAAAACTCTTCCAGCTTCGCATCGCCCGCACACAACTCCCGCAGCGAAGGCGTCAATTCGCCTTCCATCAAAATCTTCACGACGCCCTGCGCCGCCCGCCGCAAAGCAAATGGATCCTTCGATCCGGTCGGAATCATGTCGACTGCAAAGCAGCTCCGCAGCGTGTCAATCTTGTCGGCCAACGCTACGGCCTGCCCGGTCGCCGTCGAAGGGATCGAGTCCTCCATCGACAACGGCTTGTAGTGCTCGTAAACGGCCTTAGCGACTTCCGGCTTGCCGCCCTGCGCCGCAATGTAAAGGCCCCCAATGATGCCCTGCAAATCGGTGAACTCTTTCACCATTTCGGTCGTCAAATCGGCCTTCGCCAAGTACGCCGCGGCAGCGGCATCCTCGCCGCCCAGCTCCTGCGCCAACTCGACCATCCGCTTCGTTTTCTCAAGGTACGACCCGATCTTGGCCTGAAACGTCACGTTCGCCAAATCCGCCACCCGAGCAGTCAGAGTCCGCTTCTGATCGACGTCGTAAAAGAACCGCGCATCGTTGAACCGCGCCCGCAGCACCCGCTCGTTCCCGCGCACGACGTGCCCCTCAGGATCGCTCGGAATATTCATCACCGCGATGAAGTTCGGAGCCAACGATCCATCCGCCGCACTCACCGCGAAGTACTTCTGGTGGAACCGCATCACCATCGTCAGCACTTCTTTCGGCAGCGTCAGATAGCTCGCGTCGAACCCACCCAAAATCGCCGCCGGATACTCGGTGATAAACGTCAGCGTCTCCAGCAGCTTCGCATCGGCCTGCACCGCGCCCAACCCCTGAATCTCCCCTTCAATCTTCGTCCGCCGAGCCGCACTCGACACGATCACAAAATTCTCTGCAAGCGAGCTCTCATAGCCCGCGATCGTCACCGAAATCGCCGCCCGCGAGCCCAACCGCCGATGCCCAAACGTCTCCCGGCCCGACGTCACACCCGCCAGTTCAAACCCCACCACCGCATCGCCCAGCAGCGCCACAATCCATCGAATCGGCCGGATAAACTTCGGCCCACCTTTACCCGTCCAAAACATCGACTTGGGAAAGTTCAGCTTCTGAATCAGATCCGGCAGCAACTCAGCCAGCAACTCGCCGGTAGCCCGCCCAGCCACCTGCCGACGGAACGTGAAGTACTCGCCCTTGGCCGTCGTCTCCACTTTTAAATCGTCAGCGCTAACGCCATTCTTCTTCGCGAAGCCTTCCACGGCCTTCGGGTTTGCACCTTTCGGCGGCCCGCTCACAATCTCTTCGCTATCAGCCTGCCGGGCGATCAACCCTTCGGCCCACAGCACAAGCCGCCGACCCGTCCCATCGGTCCGCGTCACTTTCCCGCCCAGCTTATGCCCATCCAGCACAGCCTGAAAATCTTTACCCAACTGTTCCAGCGCCGCCGGAATCATCCAATCCGGAATCTCCTCGGCACCCACTTCGAGTAGGAACGGCAGCATTAGGCCACCTCCTTCATCGTCCGGAACGGCTCTTGATCCACCCACGCCTGCGCCACGCCAACCGCAATCTTCCTTACCCGTCCAATCACACCCACCCGCTCGGTCACGCTAATCGCCCCGCGAGCGTCCAGCAAGTTGAAAAGGTTCGAACACTTCAAAACCTGGTCGTACGCGCCCAGCAACGGATACCGCCGCTTCTCCGCCGGATCCTCGACCGTCTTGTACCCATCCACCAACCGCTGCGCCTCTGCCTCATGCCTCTTCAGCGCCTCCCACAACATCTCCACATCGGCCATCTCAAAGTTGTAAACCGAAAGCTGCAACTCGTCGAAATAGCGAACATCGCGGTACGAAACCCCCGGTGCCCACTCAATGTCGTAAACCGATTCCTTCCCCTGCAGAAAGCTCACAATCCGTTCCAGCCCATACGTAATCTCCGCCGGGCATAAATCCAAATCCATTCCGCCGCACTGCTGGAAATACGTGAACTGCGTAATCTCCATCCCGTCCAGCATCACTTGCCAGCCAATCCCCCACGCCCCCAGCGTCGGCGACTCCCAGTTGTCTTCCTCCAACTTCAAGTCGTGCTTCGACAAATCAATCCCGATCGCTTCCAGCGAACCCAGGTACTGATCAATCACGTCCTTCGGCGTCGGCTTCAGTATGATCTGCAATTGCTGATGCTTATACAGCCGGTTCGGGTTGTCCCCGTACCGCCCGTCGGCCGGCCGCCGGCTCGGCTGCACGTAGCCCGCCCGCCAAGGCTTTGGCCCCAGCACCCGCAGAAAAGTCTCCGGAGACATCGTCCCCGCACCGACTTCGATATCGTAGGGCTCCTGGATCACGCAGCCGCGATCCGCCCAATACTTCTTCAGCTTAAAAACAGTTTCCTGAAACGAATCCATACTCACAGGGTTTCTAGCATTTGCGCCGTAATCAATCGGCGCTCAATTTGTTGTTCGATCGTGGTGACAAGGAAGCGGCGTAAATCCCGGGCTGTGGTCCGAGACCACGGGCGAGGCGTTAAGTTGTGAATCGGGGTAGTCAACATTTCGCGGGCCAAATTTCGGGAGTCGTCGCTCACTCGCAGATCGGGCAAAAATCCGGAAAGCCGGACCGCCCAAAGGGAAAAATATTGGATTGCCGTCCAGGTAGCTTCCTCGGTTCGATCGTTCGGCACCTGGCGCATATACTCGAGAATCGCGGTCAACAGTCGGAAAAACTTTTCGTTCGGCTCGCCCGCTGGCAGAATCTGGTCGCAAATTTCGGCGATGAAGTCCAAACCCACGCTGGCCGTATAGTTGTTGGCAAGTGAAAATTGAGACTGGAGCAGTTCGCAGCCATCCATCTTGCAAAGCTCAACGTTCTCCCGCTGGAAATACTGCATGTTCACCTGCGAAAGCCGCTCCAACCCAGATCCGAACGGACCTTTCGGCCGCCGCGCTCGGCGAGCTATGCCGCGCAACCGCCCTTGATCGCGCGTCAAAAAACTGACGATCAGGTCTGCTTCCCGGAAGGGATAGGATCGGAGGACGTATGCTTCGCTTACCTTTGACGGCACCAGTTCGGTGTTGAAGTTCGGTGTTGAAGTTTCAGGTTACCATAGCTAACCTAAGCTTCCATATGATTGAAACGGATCGACTCCTGCCTTACCTCGCCCCCTGCTCCATTTTGGTCCTCACCCCGGCCCCGGAATCCTCTACGTCATGACCCGCACCCTCGCCAACGAAACCAGCGAAGGCGTCCTCTCCTCCCTCGGCACTTTCGCCGGTGGCCTCGTCCATGTCCTCGCCGCCGCCCTCGGGCTCTCCGCCATTCTCGCTACCTCCGCCCTTGCCTTCCAAGCCGTCAAGTACGCCGGTGCCGCCTACCTCATCTACCTCGGCGTCCAAATGATCCGCCCTTCCGGCCACCTCGAAGTCGCCGCCGCACCCGCACCAAAAGGCAACCCCTTCCTCCAAGGCATAATCACCGAGGCGCTTAATCCCAAAACAGCCATCTTCTTCTTCTCCATCATTCCCCAATTCGTCACCCAACCCACTTTCCTGCGATTCGCCGCCCCTCTCGCCCGCAAGTTATCCGGCGCCTGGCGTCGCCGTCAGCAACTCGCTACCGGCACCGGCAGGGTCACCCTGGGGGCCTATGTCGCGATTGATTGATCTCATCGACGTCTCAACAGTCCCCATGGCCATCACCCTCGGTATGGTGGAAGAACACCGCGCCGAAGGCCACGTCATCTACAGCATGGAAGCCCTCCCCGTCCATCACAACCCCATCGGCACCGTTCACGGCGGCATCTATTGCGACCTCGCCGACATGGCCATGGGCATCGCCATGCTCTCGACTCTCGCCGACGGCGAGGCCATGACCACCATCGAACTCAAGATCAACTACTTCCGGCCCGTCATCACCGGCCGCATGGTCGCCGAAGCACGCGTCGTCCACCGCGGCCGCACCTCCGGCTTCATTGAATGTGATGTCCGCGACGGCCAGGGCCGCCTCGTCGCTAAGTCCTCATCCACTTGCGTCCTTCTCACCGGAGACCGCGCCGCTCCCATATTCGCCCGCTACGAATCCTAAAACATGCCCCTCTTCGCCCTCACCATCTTCGTCTCCGCTTTTCTACTTTTCCAGATTCAACCCGTCATCAGCAAGGCCATCCTGCCTTGGTTCGGCGGAGCCGCCAACGTCTGGAACACCTGCATGTTGTTCTTCCAAGCCGCCCTCCTCGGCGGCTATAGCTACGCCCATTGGCTCCAACGCCAGCCCCCCGCCCGCCAGCGGCGGATGCACATCACGCTGCTCCTGATGAGCGTACTCCCGCCTATCCTTCCGCCCGATTTCTGGAAGCCCACCGGCGCCGAAGATCCCACCTGGCGCATCCTCGCCCTGCTCACGTGTACCATCGGCCTACCCTACTTCATGCTCTCGACGTCCAGCCCGCTCCTGCAAAGCTGGTACACCCGCGCCACCGGCGGCGCAATGCCATGGCGCTTGTTCGCTCTCTCAAACACCGCCTCCCTCCTCGCCCTCCTCTCCTATCCTGTTCTCGTCGAACCCCGCCTCGCCGTCCCCCTCCAAGCATTCGTCTGGCGCATCACCTATCTCGCCTTCATCGCCCTCTGCATCTATACCACCTTGAAATACGCTGCCGCCAAAGAAAACGTCGAACTCGACGCCGCCCCAGCTCCCGCCTGGGCAGACCGTATCCTCTGGATCACCCTCGCCGCCGTCGCCTCCGTGCTCCTCCTCGCCCTCACCACCTATCTCACCCAGGACGTCGCCGCCATCCCCTTCCTCTGGGTCCTCCCCCTCGTCCTCTACCTCCTCACCTTCATCCTCTGCTTCGATACCCACCGCGTCTACAAACGCTGGTTCTTCCTCCCCGCCCTCGTCGCCCTCTACATCTATTTCGCCAAAGTCCTCGACCGCGAAGGCGACAGCCTTACCGTCCTCCAAAGCATCATCATCGTCTCGGCCACGCTCTTCGTCTCCTGCATGGTCTGCCACGGCGAACTCGCCCGCCTCAAGCCTCACCCCCGTTATCTAACGGGCTTCTACGTCTCCATGTCCCTCGGCGGTGCCATTGGCGGCCTCTTCGTCAGCCTCCTCGCCCCGGTAATTTTCAACACCTTCCACGAACTCCCCATCGGCCTCTTCCTCTGCTCCGCCCTCGCCATCGGAATCCTCTACCGCTCCCAACGCGAGTGGTTTGAAAAGCCGATCGGCCTAGCCGCTCTCGTTTTCCTCCTGGGAAGCCAAGGAGCCTTCGGCTGGTGGCTCATACGCATCAAACAGGAAGAGGTCTCCCATGCCCCCATCGCCGTGCGCAACTTCTACGGCCACCTCCACCTCAGCGTCGACCGCGACCCCACCGAACCCGGTGCCGCTAAAGCCCTCATCCACGGCATGATCAACCACGGCCAACAACTCCTCGCCCCGGAACGCCGCATGATCCCCTCCAGCTACTTCTGCCGCGAAAGTGGTGCAGGACGCGCCATCCTAACTCGCCAAGAAGGAGTGCCTCAAAAAATCGGCGTCCTCGGCCTCGGCTGCGGAGCCCTCCTCGGCTACGGCCGCAAAGGCGACACCTTCCGCCTTTATGAAATCAATCCCTACGTCTTCCAACTAGCCCGCCAACACTTCACGTTTCTTACCGAAACCCCCGCCACCACCCAAGAAATTCTAGGTGACGGTCGCCTCGCCCTCGAACGCGAAACCACCCCCCAAAACTTCGACGTCCTCTTCATGGATGCCTTTTCCGGAGACTCTATCCCCGTCCACCTCGTCACCCGCGAAGCCTTCGCCCTCTACTTCCGCAATATGAAGCCCTCCGGCATCCTGGTCATGAACATCACCAACCAGTACCTCGATCTAAAACCCGTCATGGCCGCCGCCGCCCAAGCCGTCGGCAAAGTCGCCATCGAAATAGAAGACGCCCCGCCCGACGAAAACGCCGAGTGCTTCTACTCCCACTACGTCCTCATCATGTCGAAGGAAACCCTCGCCTCCTACCCCCACCTTCAGAAAGGTTCAAGCGTCCTCACTCCCCACCCCGCCTTCCGCGAATGGACCGACGCCTTCTCGAACCTCTTCGCGATCGTGCGACGATAACGAGACTGCTCGATGCTTCTCTACGCTCTTACCATCTTCCTCTCCTCGTTCCTGTTGTTTCAGGTTCAGCCCATCATCGCCAAGATGATCCTCCCTTGGTTCGGCGGCTCCGCAGCCGTCTGGAACACCTGCATGTTGTTTTTCCAGGCCACCCTCCTCGGCGGCTATACCTACTCCCACGTGCTCTTCGAACGCCTCCCCGCCAAGCGCCAAGCCCAGGTCCACATCGGCCTTCTCTCCATCAGCCTCCTCGCCCTACCCATCCTCCCCAACGCCTCCTGGAAACCCAACGGCGATGAAAACCCCGCCGTCCTCATCCTCGGCCTTCTCGCTGTCACGATCGGCCTGCCCTACTTCCTGCTCTCCACCACCGGCCCCCTCCTCCAAGCCTGGTACTCCCGCAATAACGCCGGCGCCGTCCCCTACCGCCTCTTCGCCCTCTCCAACGTCGCCTCCCTCCTCGCCCTCATCTCCTACCCCGTCTTCGTTGAACCCCAGCTCAACGTCGAAACCCAAGCCTGGATCTGGTCCGGTGCCTTCGCCGCCTTCGTCGTCCTCTGCGCCGCCGTCGCCTGGCATTCTCGCGGAGGAGAGCATTTCGTCGCCGACGCCGAAGTCGCCCCCGCCCCGCCCGCCTTTCAGCTTCGCCTCCTCTGGATCGGTCTCGCCGCGGTCCCGTCCATTCTCCTCCTCACCGTCACAACGCACCTCACCCAAGACGTCGCAGCCATCCCCTTTCTCTGGATCCTGCCCCTCGTCCTCTACCTCCTCACCTTCATCCTCTGCTTCGAAACCGACAAGCTCTACTGGCGCTGGGTCTACGTCGCCCTCGCTGTCGCCTCCCTCGGAATGGTCGGCTGGTTCCAAGCCCAAGGCGCTCCCGAACTCTCCCTCCGCAATAATATCCTCGGCTACGCCGCCGCTATGTTCTTCTGCTCCATGGTCTGTCACGGCGAACTCGCCAGCCTCAAACCCCACCCCCGTTACTTAACGTCCTTCTACGTCTCCCTCTCCGTCGGCGGTGCCGTCGGAGGCCTCTTCGTCGGCTTCCTCGCTCCCAACTACTTCGACGCTTACTACGAATTCCCCCTCGGCTGGGTCCTTGCCGGAGCCCTCGGAACAATCGCCCTCGTCGTCCGCTACAGCGAGTTCTTCAAGTCGAAAAAGGGGTTCGCCACGACAGTCGTCCTCGTCGCCGCTCTCGGCGGCTATACCGGCTGGTGGATGCACGTCCAACAGCGGCAGATGAAAGGCTACCGCGTCGTCCAACGCAACTTTTACGGGATGCTCCGCGTCGAGGACGAAGGCGACTTCAACGACAACACCCGCCTCCGCCAACTCCTCCACGGCGTCATCAACCACGGCCAGCAATATCTCAACCCCGTCCGCCGAAAAGAAGCGACTACCTACTACTGCGCAGAGTCCGG
This sequence comes from Acidobacteriota bacterium, assembly GCA_025354525.1. Classification (GTDB taxonomy): domain Bacteria; phylum Acidobacteriota; class Terriglobia; order Bryobacterales; family Bryobacteraceae. The sequence goes on along the minus strand of JANXMS010000377.1, from coordinate 2,715 downwards.
TGCCGGCCAAGCGATCCTCACCCGCAAGGAAGGCGTCTCCCAAAAGGTCGGCGTCATCGGCCTCGGCTCCGGCACCCTCGCCAGCTACGGCCGCCCCGGCGATAACTATCAAATCTACGAAATCAACCCCCTCGTCATCCACCTAGCCCAAGCCGAATTCAGCTTCGTCCCCGATTCCCCCGCCGAAAAGCAGGTTCACCTCGGCGACGCCCGCCTCACCCTCGAACGCCAAGCCCCCATGGCCTTCGACGTCCTCCTCGTCGATGCCTTCTCCGGCGATTCAGTCCCCGTCCATCTCCTCACCAAAGAAGCCTTCGCCCTCTACTTCCGCCACCTCAAACCCGGCGGCATGCTCGCCGTTCACATCTCAAACAAATACCTCGAACTCGAACCCGTCGTCACCGCCAACTCCCAAGCCATGGGCCTCGCCGCCGTTACCTTCGAAAACGATCGCCCTGACGACGACGAAGCCTGCTTCGGCTCCACCTGGGTAGTCATCCTCTCAAAAGATGCCCTCCTCCAACACCCCGACCTCATGAAACTCGGCAAACCGCTCCCTCCCGTCCCCGGCTTCCGACAGTGGACCGACGGCTTCTCCAACATGTGGTCCATTCTTAAAAAATAAGCCGCCCTCAATCTGTTACAATTAGGTTCTCCTAAAGTCATGGCAGATTTCGTAGCGAAGGTGAAATTCCGCCTGCTCCGCATGCGGGCCTGCAACGAGCGTACAACTGGGGACAAGTTCTGCTTGGGCCACCTAAAGCGCTGGTATGCTTTCGGGGAAGAGATCACGTCGCAGTTCGGGAAAAATGCCGAGATTTACCGGTGTGAGCGTTGCCACACGGTTTATCTTCCCCATCCAGACGAAACTCCGCGTTCTGGAACTTTAGCCTTTTAAGAGCCAGGTCGTTCCTCCGACGCACTGCTCTTAGAAAACCGCATCGGAAAAGGGTGTAAGAATGCGAATCCTTTTCCGATGCGGTCACCCCTTAGGACCAGTTGAAGAAACTGTAGGGGCAATCGGACCGTGCGCCGCTTCGCGATTGGGGCAGAGTGTCCGCTGTGATCACTCCGTTCCCAGCCAGGCCCGCGTCCAATCAAGATCCTGACTGAAAACGCCAAAAGCTCGGCGGTACTTCCGGTCCAGGGAGAGCTCGTCGAAATCTACATAGTTGGAGAAAATACAAAAAATCTTGGTTGGTTCACGAACCGAGATCCACCCGACCCAGGGAAAAAATTCCCTCTGATGCAATCTGCAACAGATCAAAGGAGCGGTTCGAACTTGTTACCGGCTCCCGCAAGCATGCTTACATTCAGCCCACTCGCTTCAATCTTGTAGCCCATTGCCTCAGAGGGCGGGTTCAAAGGTGAACTTCATCAATTCGTGCTAGCACCCAGCAAGTGGGTAGCCAACCCCTATATTCCACCAAACCATTGAAAATAAATCAAGTGGGCCGGGAAGGAAACTTCTTTTGCGGGCAGCATAACCCACCTGTGTGTCGGTGTGACACAATCAAAGATGTGAGCCGCATTTCGCGCCGTTCTCTCCTGTCTCTCTCTGCCGCCGCGGCCCTCCAAGCCCAAAACGACGAAGACTTTCAGGTCTACACCGAACACCCCCGCCTCTTCCTCCCCGCCCGCCGCCTCCGTCTCCTGCAACGCGAACGCGAGCGCACATCCGTCCGCTGGCAGCAGTTTGAGACCCTGGTGGCCGGTAAGGTCGAAATGCCCGAACCCGGCCTCGCCTGGGGCCTCTACGGCCTAATAGCCAAGAACGAGGAGTTCTTGGGCAAGGCCATCGGCTGGGCCCTCAAAGCAACCGACGTCCGCCAAGTCGCCCTCGTCTACGACTGGGCCCAACCCAGCCTCAAGGAACCCGAATCCGCCGCCCTCAAAGCCAAACTCGCCAATCTCCTTTCTTCCTCGCCCGCCTCCCGCCGTATCCCCGTCATGCGCGACCGCGCCTTCGCCGCCATCATCCTCGGTGGCGAGACCGGCAAACGCGAACTCGAAGCCATCGTCAAGACTTGGTGGCGCGCCGAAGTCGCCCCCGCCCTTAAAGCAGGCAAGTTCCGCTACACCCGCGAAGAAAGCCACGCCCTCTTCGAACTCCTCCACGCCATTCGCGACAATACCAACATCGACCTCCGCGAAGACGCCGCCAAATATTTTAAAGAACTCCCCGCCTACCATATCCTCAGCTACTACCCCGCCACCTTCCCCGCCCCCGAAAACGAATACCGCATCCCCTTCTACGAAGGCAACGGCGAACCCGACCTCCGCATCGCCGCCCTCTCCCGCGCCACCGACCTCGCCATGGTCGCCTTCGACACCAACGCGCAGGAAACCCAGTTCGTCCAAGGCTGGCTCATCCACGACCGCTTCCTCATGCGCGGCACCTTCGGTATCCCCTACGAGCTCCTCTGGGCCAACCCCTACCAACCCGGCCTCAGCTACTATCACTTGCCGCTCGCCATGCACCAATCCACCGCCGGCCGCCTCGTCCTCCGCAGCAGTTGGGAAGACGACGCCAGTTGGTTCCACTTCGGCGACGGCAAAGTCCAGGTCTTTGAAGAAGGGGCCCGCAAAGATCGCAGCATGAAGTCGCCCGCCCCCATCGACATCGCCGGAACGGTAGTCTATTTCGGCCGCGACAACTGATGATTGAAAAACAGTGGCGCGGGTTGGTCGGATGATTGGAAAACAGTGGCGCGG
>JANXMS010000342.1 GCA_025354525.1 Acidobacteriota bacterium | reverse complement strand
TTGTCGATGCACGGCTTCGGCGTCGGAGCTCCGCCAATTCTTCCGGGGTGACATCAATCACTGAGATGGGACGCGCCATATTCGATAGATTGGCACATCCCCTCCATTATTACAAGGCATTTCGCTTACACTACACTAGCGAAGCTGCTTATCGCGAAAATCGTTCATGATGCGGTCAAATTTTTTGCGCTGCTCTTCGGTCAGGAGTTGTTCCATGCGGGACTTGCCGGTGGCGCGGACTTCGTCCATTTGAGCTTGGAGCATTTGGTAGTACATGGTGAAATCGTCGAGGACGGTTTCGATTTCGGCGGTTTGATCAGGGGTGAGTTTGAGCTCTTTTTGAAGACGGTTGAGGGTGACCTCTTTCGCCGTGTCGTTCCAGGAGACTGCCTTCACCGATTGGGAAGAGGCGCGATAGACAAGCGCCCCGGCGATGGCACCACAGAGGAATACGAGGCCGAGGGTAAAAAGGATTTGAGTATTCTTCCAAGGCTCACCACCGCGGGTCATTGATAGCTCCTATTGCCCGAAGGTGGCCAAAGTGATGAGCAGAGAGTCGCGGCCTTGCTGGACATTTTCAGGGGAAGCGGGTTGCTCGGAATTGAGTTGTGCGGCGCTGGGCTGGGCGAGGGCATGGACTGGCGTGCTGGCAAGTTCATGGTGAACCGGTTCGGTAGCGAGGAGGAAGACGCCCATTAGGATCACGAGGGAGGCGGAAGCGTAGACGAGACGGCGTAAGAAGATGGGGTCGAGCAGGAGGGACCAGAACGAAGGGCGAGCTTCGGAATCCACGCGGCGCATGACACGAGCGTAAAACCCGGGAGACGGTTCCAGTTCGGCGGGAGCGGAGAGGCAATGCAGCAGCTCAGAATGAGACTGCATCTGCACGGCGAGGTCGTGGCATTGGCGACAGACGGCCACGTGCGATTCGAAAGATTCGCGAGCCACGCCGGAGAGGCGGCCTTCGAGAAACTCTTCGATATGATCTTCAACTGAACGATGCATACCCTGACCTATTCCTAAATTTTTCTCGCTTCTGGGGGACGACAACAAGCTTACACGCTCCGGGCAGGGATGCGCAGCAGGCGTTGCGCTGATTTGAGCAACTTTTGCCGGGCCCGGAACAGTTTGACTTTGATCGTATTCTCGTTCATTCCGGTCATTTGCGCTAGCTCTTCGACGGAGTGGCCTTCAACTTCTTTGAGCAGAATGAGCGAACGATCTTCTGCTGAGATCTTGGCAAGCAGTTTGACGACGAGATCGCGGTTAGCGAGGCGTTGATCGATTGGAGCCTTATGGTCGGTAGCGCCCTCGGAATTTTCCATCCGCATGGCGTCGTCCTCTGAGAAGTCACTCTCGTAGACTAGCTTGCGGACCTTCTTCTTGCGGAGATAGTCGTAGCACTCGTTGACGGTGATTTTGTAGATCCACGTGAGGAGAGAGCTGCGAAAGTCGAAATTCCGGATGGAGAAGTAAATTTTGGCGAAGACCTGCTGGGCGATATCCTCGGCGTCGTTGCGGTTGCGCAAGATGCCATAGATGATCGAGTAGACCTTCGACTGGTACCGCTCGACGATGTCGCGGAAGGCCATTTCATCGCCGGATTGGACCCGACGGACGAGCAAGGCTTCGTCAGAGTTACTGTGGTCCACTTTAGTCTTCGTCCGGTTGGCCGAACCCGCAATCGGAAAGCTTAATACATCTAAGACGCCGCTCATGGTAGTTCGGACGTCTCGATTCTGATTTTGGTTTCGAAAAGGTGGGCTGCATCGTTGTAAGGTGTTGATGCATCAGATGGGAGTGGATCGACTGATCGGGACGGGCTAAACTGAAAGAGACCGCGCCGATTGGGCAAGGAGTGAGACAACTATGATCAATTTAACAGAGCGAGCGATTGGTAAGGTAGCGGAAATTCTGGATTCTCAGGAACCGAAGCCGAATGGATTGCGGATTTCCGTGGTGGGCGGCGGCTGTTCGGGCTTCAGCTACTCGATGGCATTTGAGAACACGCCGAGCATGCTGGACAAGACGTACGCATACGGACCGTTGAAGGTGTTCGTCGATCAGGCGAGCCTACTGTATCTTGACGGTGTGGAGGTGGATTACGTGGACTCGCTAGAAGGGTCTGGTTTTAAGTTCAACAACCCTCAGGTAAAGTCGACCTGTGGTTGCGGCAGTTCGTTTAGCGTTTAGCGTTCGCAACGAGTTTTGAGACTAAGAGCGGGCTAGGCTTTGCAGCCCTACTCCGCCCAACCGCCGGACGTGCGAATTCGCATCCGGCGGTTTTTGGTTTGGCTTCGCTGGCACTATAGCGGGTGGGTTACAGTGAAAAAGAGAATGGCCCCCGACGCTGGTAAGCGCGGAGGCCATTCGGGTTAGGGGTTAAGAACTACTTGCGACGACGGAGAACGGCGAGACCGATAAGGCCTGCACCCATGAGGGCGAAGGTCATCGGCTCGGGAACGCCGGTGTTTACGGCGGTCGGAGCGAAGTAGTTGGTGTAGCCGGTGATGAGAGCAGAGGTGTTCTGGGTGTTGCCGCTGTCGAGACGCAGACGGTCTACGACAACCAAGCTCCCGACGCCGGGAGCGATTAGGGCATTATTAAACGCGACGGGCGGAGCCAACACTCTGGCGGAACCGGGAAGCGAGCTGGTGTCCGGCTGGAGAATTATCTGAACGCTCGTGTTGGTAAGCTGTTGGATGAATTTCTGCAAGGTCACAGCGGGGTTCGAAACGTTCGGAGTGAAGGAAGCCTGTGCGCCTTCGAGCGAGCCGCCGAAGCTGGTGAGCAGAGCAGGACCGACGTTCCCGGCGATCCGGAAGCTGGTTTCGAGAAGCCCTTGCTGGGCGCCGCTGCCGTTCGGGGAGGTCGTGAAACCGCCGTACGGGGCGTTAACAGCCGTGGTGATTACGCTGAAGCCACCAGCAAAGTCGGTGGGATTGAGCGCGAAGCTAATGTTGATGTCGGCCGTAGTCGGGGTGGCGAAACCGGGATAGTTGACGTAGTTGGGAGCCTGCGAGAAACCCCAAGTGCTTAATGTCCAGATATTGGTGCCGTTGGTGATAGTGCAGCTACCTTGAGCAGCTTGAGCTGCCAAGGTGCCGGTTACGCAATGACCGCCGTGGAGCTGTAAAGAGCCGAGAGCCATCAGGCTAAAGGCCAAAATAGATTTTTTCATTCATTCCTCCGAAGGATTTGTATGTTCATAAGGGAAGTGGAGGCCCTACCTGCATCCACAATTCCTTATGAGTACTCCCATACTATACAAGGAGAACTAAAGCAGTGTCAATAGTTTTGGGCAGCTGAACTAAGCTGTTCGTACTAGTAGTGGGGGGAGTCCGGGGAGTTCTCGTAAAACTTGTGTAACCATCTTCTTTTCTTTCGTTTACAAATAGCAACGAGTCGTTTTGGACGGATTTTGACCTTAGTACTATGACTGGAATGTGACCATCGGGCGAAAAATAAAACTGGGTAGCGCGGGTTAGCGGTCCGAAACTCGGGCAAGAGCTACGGCTGGGCCCTAGTCCTTTCGTTTTCTATGGAATAGGGAGGGACGACGATTCTGAGGCGAGGGTTGCGTAGTGGCATCGGCGGCGTATATGATGAGAGAGCGTCTACACGGGAGCCTGGAGCCCGCGCGTTCACTCATGTTTGATAACCTGTCCGACAAGCTGCAGCGAGTTTTTAAGAATTTGCGCGGCGAAGGAAAGCTCACCGCCGAGAATATGGAGGCGGCGTTGCGCGAAATTCGCGTGGCGCTGCTGGAAGCGGACGTGCATTTCACGGTCGTTAAGCAGTTGATCGCGGCGGTGAAAGAGAAAGCATTAGGGCAGGAAGTGCTTGCGGCGTTGTCTCCGGCGCAGCAGGTAGTAAAGATCGTCCACGAGGAGTTGATCAAAACGCTGGGGACCCATGCGTCCCGATTGCGGTTTGCGAACGAGCCGCCGACGGTCATTATGATAGTAGGCTTGCAGGGGTCGGGGAAGACGACGTCGACGGCAAAGCTGGCGCGTTGGCTTTCGAAGAATCAGCATTCGCCTTTGATGGTATCGGTGGATGTTTATCGTCCTGCGGCGCGGGATCAACTGGCGGTTTTGGCCAAGCAGTTGGCGCTGCCGTTGTATGCGGGTACGGCGGAGGAATCGAAGCCGTTGGAGCTGGCCAAATCGGCTCGGCGGGAAGCGATTCAGACGGGTCGGGATGTGGTTTTGATCGATACGGCGGGTCGTCTGCATATAGATGATGCGTTGATGGCGGAATTGGCTGAGTTGAAAGATACGTTTCAGCCGACTGAAATCCTGTTTGTCGCCGACGCTATGACGGGTCAGGACGCGGTGAAGTCGGCCGAGCAGTTCCACAAGCAGTTGGGAATTACGGGAATCATCCTGACGAAGATGGACGGCGACGCTCGCGGTGGGGCGGCGCTGTCGATTCGCTCGATTACAGGTCAGCCGCTGAAGTATATTGGCCTGGGTGAGAAACCGGACGCGTTTGAGTTGTTCCATCCGGACCGGGTGGCGAACCGGATTTTGGGGATGGGCGATGTTCTGAGTTTAATCGAGAAGGTTGAGGAGACCATCGATAAGAAGCAGGCGGAGGAGATGCAGCGGAAGCTCATAGATAATGAGTTTACGTTGACCGATTTCCGCAATCAGTTGAAGCAGATACGAAAGTTGGGTCCGTTGGGGGATTTGATGGGGATGATGCCGAACCTGCCGGGGATGGGTGGGGGCATGATGAAAGAGCTAAAAAATGCTAAGGTGGACGAGAAAGAGTTAAATCGGGTAGTGGCGATCATTGATTCGATGACGCCGAAAGAGCGCGAGAACCATATGTTGATCAACGGCTCCCGGCGCCGTCGGATCGCAAAGGGATCGGGTACGTCGGTTGAGGACGTGAACAACCTTTTAAAGCAGTATACGCAAGCTCGAAAGATGATGAAGACGTTTTCGGGAGCGCTCTCGGGCCAGGGTTTCCTGGGCAAGAAGCTTTCCAAGCTGGGCAAACTCCCTTCGATGGGCGATCTCGGCAATTTCAAGTTTTAGCTAGAATTCCTTAGGAGTATATAGAAACAATGTTGGCAATTCGTCTCGCGCGGTTCGGATCGAAAAAGAAACCGACCTATCGTGTAGTTGTGATTCAGAAAGAACGGGCGCGCGACAGCAAAGCGCTGGAAGTGCTCGGTCACTATGATCCGTTGACGGAACCGGCAACGGTGGTATTGGACCACAGCCGTTTTCAGCATTGGGTTGGCGTGGGCGCGCAGCCTTCGGATACGGTGGCGCGGCTCGTTAGGTCGAACCCGGCTCCGGCTCCCGTGGCTGCATAGTCATGGAATCGCTGAAGGAGCTCGTCGAAGGGATTGCGAAAGCGATCGTGGAGCATCCGTCGGAGGTGGTCGTGACTGAGACGGCCTCCGGGGAGCAGGGTATGGCGCTGACGCTGCGAGTGGCGGCGTCGGATCTGGGCAAGGTAATTGGCAAACAGGGACGCACGGCGCGGTCGATGCGGACGTTGTTGATTGCGGCTGGGATGAAGGCCGATCGACGAGTGAGCCTTGAAATCGTCGAGGAGAAGTAAGCGACGTGGGTGAGCAAAACCCGGAGTGGGTGACGCTGGCCGAGGTAAGTCGTCCGCGGGGAAACCGTGGAGAGTTGCTGTGCGTGGATTTGTCGAAGGGTCCGGAGCGGTATCTGAATTTGGGGACGGTCTGGCTATTCGGCGCGAAGGAAGAAGAGATGGGTCGGCAGCGGGTGGAAGAAGCTTGGCTGCATCAGGACCAGTTGATTTTGAAGTTTGTGGGAGTGGATAGCATTGATGACGCCGAACGATTTCGTGGCGGCGAGGTGCGAATTCCGTTTGCGCAGCGAGCGCCGTTGGCCGAAGGGGAGTATTACCTGACGGATCTGCCGGGTTGCGTGGTGAAAGACGCCACTTCGGGAGAGCAGTTAGGGGTGGTTTCGGCGGCGCTGGAGATGCCTGGAGCGAATTTGATTGAGTTAGAGAATGGAGTCTTGATTCCGCTGTCGCGGGCGATTTGCCCGGTGATCGATCCGGCGAACCGGGAGATCCGGGTGAACGTTCCGGACGGTTTGCTTGATTTGAACCGGAAGTAACTTTGTGCCATGAAGTTCCATGTTTTGACGATTTTTCCGGACTTTTTTGACGGTCCGTTCCGGCATGGGGTGGTGGCGAAGGCGAGTGAGGCGGGAGTGGTTTCGATCCAGATGCACGATTTGCGGCAGTGGACGTTTGATCGCCATCGAAGCGTGGACGATCGGCCATTCGGCGGAGGCGAGGGGATGCTCTTGAAAGCGGAACCTGTCTTTTTAGCCACTGAAGCAATTTTTCCTAAAAAGAGCGATACTAGAAAGGTTGTCCTTATGTCGGCCCAAGGAAAGCTGTTTACGCAGCAGACGGCGCGCCGATTAAGCCAGATGTCGGAACTGCTATTGATATGCGGCAGGTACGAGGGAGTTGACGAGCGAGTATCTACCCATCTGGTGGACGAAGAGATTTCGATTGGCGATTTTGTTTTGAGCGGCGGCGAACTTGCGGCAGCTTTGGTGATTGACGCAGTGGCCCGACTGCTTCCCGGGGTCCTTGGCAACGAGGCTTCCCGCGCGAATGAAAGCTTTTCGGAGCCGCTGCTCGATTATCCGCATTACACCCGCCCGGCGGACTTCCGTGGATGGAGAATTCCCGAAGTTTTGCAGAGCGGTAACCATGAAGCGATCCGGCAATGGCGACGCCAAGCTGCGTTTGAGAAGACGCGGAAGAACCGGCCCGATCTGCTTCCTTAGTTTTTAACATCCGAGGTAATTCAACATGCAACATGTAGCTCTCACGAAGATCGCCCAGCCCCAGGTGCGGACAGACCTGCCGGTGCTGCGAATTGGCGACACGATCAAAGTTCACGTTAAGATCCGCGAAGGCGAAAAAGAGCGCATTCAGGTTTTTGAAGGGACGTTAATTGCGCGCAAGAATAAGGGGATCAGCACGACGATCACCGTGCGGAAGATCAGCTTCGGTACTGGCGTTGAGCGTATTTTCCCGTTGAACTCGCCGACGATCGACAAGTACGATATTGTGCGGACGGGTTTTGTTCGTCGCGCGAAGCTTTATTATCTTCGTGCCTTGAAGGGCAAAGCGGCGCGTCTTAAAGAGCGCGACTAAGGGTAATCGCGGCGAGGGACTGATTGCCGCCGAGTTGCACTAGCCGTTTCGAGCGCGAGTTGCGCAAACAAGGCTTTGGCGCCATAGCTGGTGTTGATGAGGCCGGGCGGGGTTGTCTTTTCGGTCCAGTGTGCGCGGCGGCCTGTATTTTGGATCCGCAGAGTCTGGTGCGTGGTATAAATGATTCCAAGCAATTGAGCGAGCAGAGCCGGGAAACGTTGGCTCTGCTGCTGCAAGAGCGATCGGTTGCATGGGCAATCGGGTGGGCTTCGGCGGCAGAAATTGATGCAATGAACATTCTGCAGGCATCGAGGTTGGCGATGAAGCGTGCTGTGGAGAATTTGTCGCAACCAGCCGATTACCTTTTAGTGGATGCGACGAGCGTGGATCTGGCGATACCGCAACGGGGAGTGATCCACGGCGATGCTTTGTCGCGGTCAATCGCGGCGGCTTCGATTTTGGCGAAGACAGTGCGGGACGCTCGGCTGCGGGAGCTCGACTTGCAGTATCCTGCGTATGGGTTCGCCCGCCATAAGGGTTACGGATCGCCGGAGCATTTGGCGGCGTTGGACCGATGGGGACCGCTGCCGGACCATCGTTACAGTTACGCGCCGGTGCGATCGCGGGCGGGGCAACCACTTTCTTTATGAACCCACTGCCAGAGCTGCCGCTTCATCCTCGGATTCGTCGGAGTTGGTTTGCTCGTCTCTCCGGGCTGGCCTGGATCATCCTTTGCTTCGAAGTTGGGGTGTTTCTGCTGGTCTACCCGTGGATGGACGGGTGGGAGCGAAACGAGTTGGCAAACTGGCGGGAGGGGACCCGAGAGATTTGGGTGAACCCTTATGTTCGAGGTGCCGTATCTGGAATAGGCATTGTGAATATTGGCACCAGCTTACGCGATTTGTATCGGTACCTTAGGGAAGTCCTGTTTGATTAGCTAGAATTGGAAGAACACCGTGGCATTGGAACAAGATCAGAAGCCGACCCCAGCGGATACGTCCGCGCCTGAACAACCGCTGTGGAAGCAAATTTTCTTTCAACGGAAAGAGGAGGCGCCGCGCAATACGATTGCCGAGTGGACCGTGACGATTCTTCTTCTGCTGTTCGGCACGACGACGCTGGTGCAGGCGTTCGTAATTCCGACCGGATCGATGGAGGACACGCTGCTGATCGGCGATCATTTGCTGGTCGATAAGCTGGCGTATGCGCCGCCCGGGCCGATCAGCCGCTATTTTTTGCCGTACTCGGAAGTGAAGCGAGGAGACATCATCGTTTTCCGCTGGCCGAGCGATTTGAAGTTTACTTTTGTCAAACGGGTTATGGGCGTGCCGGGAGACCGGATCCGCGTCGAGAACAAGCAGGTTTTCCTAAACGGGAAGCCTTTGACTGAACCGTATAAGTATCACAAGACCGAGTATTTTGATTCGTACAGGGACACGTTCCCGTCCGAACCGAATACGCGGTTGGACGAGGGCGGGCGGACGATGCTTGAGAAGCATTTGGCGGGAAAAGAGATTGTGGTGCCGGATAATGCGTATTTTGCGATGGGCGATAACCGGGACCAGTCCCTCGATTCGCGCTACTGGGGTTTTGTGCCGCGGGAGAATATTATTGGCAAGCCGTTGATCATTTACTGGTCTTACGACGCGCCTACCGAACGGCTGCAGAGCTCGACGCCGGGTTGGGACCACATCCAGGATTTGGCGATGAACTTTTTCACGAAGACCCGTTGGAAGCGCACATTTAACCTGATTCACGGCTATCCGGTGCAATAGCCTATGGCGACGAAACCACGAGCGGTGCGCCGTTGGCTGGGGGAATGGATTCTTACGGGTCTGATGCTGCTGTGCTGGACGACGACGCTGGTGCAGGCGTTTGTGGTGCCGACGCCTTTGATGGACACGACGATCCAGGTGGGCGACCACCTGTTGGTGGACAAGCTGGTCGATGCTCCGGTGAACGATTTTCCGAGGTCGCTGCTGCCTTATTCAGAGGTCAAGCTCGATGACGTGATCGTCTTCAAATACCCGCTCGACGAGGTGCAGCCTTACGTCAAACGAGTGATCGGCGTGCCGGGGGACCGGATCCGATTTGCGGATAACCAATTTATTCTGAACGGTCGGGCGGTGGACGAGCCGTACAAGCTCCGACTGCCGTATCCGCGTAATTTTTCGAACGAAGCCGGGTTTCCGGGGATTGCAACTCGCGCGCCGGAGATAGTTTACACGCACGTCGTAGATGGGGACTTGGTTGTGCCCGCGGGGATGTACTTTGCGATGGGCGACAACCGGGACGATTCGACCGATTCGCGCTTTTGGGGTTTGTGCCGCGCGAAAACATTTATGGCAAGCCGGTTCTGGTGTGGTGGTCCTACGACGCTCCGCAGGAGCATTGGCAGCCGCAGAACGCTAGCCACATTTGGGATCATGCCAAGGACATGGCCCTCTTTTTTTTACGAAGACTCGTTGGAAGCGAACGTTTCGGCGAATTACTTCGTATCCACCTGGATAGCACATGGCAAAGACTGACCATTATTACGGATTGATTCTGGCTGGGGGCCGGGGGACGCGGTTCTGGCCCAAGAGCCGCAAACGATCGGCGAAGCAAGTATTGAGTTTCTTCGGGGAACGGACGCTGATTCAGCAGACGGTGGACCGGCTGCGCGCGGTGCTGCCGCCGGAGCGGATTTGGATCATCACGAATGATCATCTGCGGGAGACGATTGCCAAGCAGTTGCCGGAGGTGCCGAAGAAGCAGATCATTGCCGAACCGGCGCAGCGGAATACGGCTCCGGCGATTGGCTTGATTGCGCAGATTCTGCATCGGCAGGATCCGGATGCGGTGATGGGAGTCTTCCCGGCCGACCATGTGATCGAGAAGACTTCGCGCTATGTCCGCTTGGTAAAGCCGGCGTTCAAGGCGGCGGCCGAGGGCAAGATTGCGGTTTTAGGCGTGCAGCCTCGGTGGGCCGAGACGGGGTATGGCTACATCGAATTTCCCCCTGGGGTAACGGCGGGGGAGATGGTGCCGGTGCCGGTGAAGAGCTTCCGGGAGAAGCCGAACTTAGAGACGGCGAAAGAGTACGTCGCCGCCGGAAATTTCTATTGGAACGCAGGGATGTTCTTTTGGCGGGCCGATGTGGTTTTGGGTTCGTTGCGGGAGCATCTGCCGAAAACGGCGGCGACGCTCGAGAGCCTGCCAGCATTTGGCAGCGCGAAGTTCAAGTCGGCTTTGGCGACGACATTTTTGGAGTGCGAGAGCATTTCGATTGACTACGCGGTGCTGGAGAAGGCGACTAACATTGTGGGCATTCCGGCGGATGAGTTCGGCTGGAACGACGTGGGGACGTGGAACGCGGTGTATGAGTTGGGGGCGCGGGGAATCTATTCGAACGTCTCGCGGGGCGAGGTAATTGCGGAGTTGGCGACCGGGAACTATGTGGACGTTCCGGGGAAGCTAGTGGCGCTGCTGGGGGTAGAAAACCTGGTGATCGTCGAAACGCCGGACGCACTTCTGATCGCTGATCGGAACCGTTCGCAGCAGGTGAGCGATATCGTTAAGGCGCTCGAAAGAATGAAACGAGAAGAACTTCTATGAAGCAATACGCAGCATATCCAGAGATGGTCATTGACCCGACCAAGAGCTATACGGCGACGTTCAACACGTCCCGGGGCACGATTGTATTGGCGCTTGACGCCAAGAGCGCGCCAAAGACGGTGAATAACTTTGTGTTCCTGGCGCAGGACAAGTATTATGACGGCCTGACGTTTCACCGGGTGATTCCGGACTTCATGGTCCAGGGCGGATGCCCGGAGGGATCGGGTCGGGGCGGTCCGGGATACAAGTTTGGGGACGAGTTTGCGGGGAACCCGTTGAACCATGATCGGGGTGTGATATCGATGGCAAACGCGGGTCCGGGTACGAACGGCAGCCAGTTTTTCATTACGCACGTGCCGTGTCCGTGGTTGAACGGCAAGCACACGGTGTTCGGCAAGGTAACGACCGGGCTGGATGTGTTGGACTCGATTAAGGGCGGGGATACGGTTACTTCGCTGACGATCGAAGTCGCGTAATTTTACGGCGATAGGTGGCCCCATCTGGCGGTTTTGGCCGTATGATGGGGCCATGCGCTTTTTGATTCCTGTATTTTTGCTTTCATTCGAGGCGGTATTCGCGCAGGGTCTTTTCAGCCCTTTTCCCGATCCGCTCAAAAAGTATCTAGAGCTGACTGACCCGCAAGTCTCCGAGATCCTCGCCAAAAACGAGCGGTTGGGCCAGTTCCGCTCGTCTAAGCTCCTGCGGCAGGTCGAAGTTCAGTTCGAGATCGCCCAAGAGACAGGACGGGCGACGCTGGACCCGATGGCCATTGGCGTTCGGTATCTGGAGATCGAAACGATCCGGCGGGAGATCGAGGCCGAGTCGAAGAAAACCATGACGGAGATTCAAACGCTCTTGACGTCTTCGCAGAAGGCCAAGCTGAGTACGCTCGAAGAGGTACTGCGCCAACAAGATACGGCGTGCGCCGCCGTGTCCTGGAACTTAATGCCACAACCGGCTCCGCAGACCTCCTTGGGTAGCTTCCTGCTCGGAGGCTCTTTTTCCGTAGGCCAGCCGTTTCAGACTGGGTACGGCAATCAGCCGCGCATTGGATCGTTCATCCCGGGCTTAATCCCAGGGAACGAGCAGCAGCGGCAGACCGCTGTCTACGCGCCTGATTGACTGCTTCGGCGTGGGGCCATTGTTGTTAGTGAAGAAGTTTGAGGAGGTTCGCGCTTGATACTCGGGCGGAGTCACTCCATCTTAATGATTCCGGACCGACAGACAGGAGTTACGACCGTGGTCGGGAGCAACGGAATCATCGCCATCCTGATTGGCTTGCTGCTACCGGCGGTGCAGATGATTCGTGCCTCGCCCAGCGCGGCCCCGCAGAAGCAGAAGGAGATTCAGTTCTAACAGCAGACATTTGGGTGGCAATCGGCGATAGACTGCTAGTGATGCGTTTTTTACTTTGGTTTGTTGCAGCGGTGGCGTTGGGCCAGCCGTATGACGTCTTGATCAAGAACGGTCGGGTGGCCGATGGTACGGGGAACCCTACGTTTCTGGCCGACGTAGCGATCAGCGGCGGGAAGATTGCGGCGATTGGGAAGCTGACGGGACCGGCGAAGACGACGATCAACGCCAAAGGCATGATCGTCGCCCCCGGCTTCATCGACATCCATAATCACTCCGATACGTCGCTGCTGGCCGATGGCAACGCGCAATCGTTTGTGCGCCAAGGCGTGACGACGATGATCTTCGGCGAGGGGCCGTCGGCCGCTCCTTCGCGAGACTTTCCGCGGTTTACGAATTATTGGGAACGGCTGCTGAAGACGGGGATTTCGCCGAACGTGGGGAGCTATGTCGGGTCGAGCCAAGTGTGGACGCAGGTCCGCGGGCCGAAGGCGGGGCCGCCGACGGCGGAAGAGCTGAAGAAGATGCGGGCGCTGGTAAAGCAAGCGATGGAAGACGGGGCGCTGGGGGTGTCGAGTTCGCTATCCGGGCCGCCGGGGTCGTGGATCGATACCGACACGTTGGTCGCGATGTGCGAAGAGGCGAAGCCGTTCAATGGCATCTACTCGACGCATATGCGGACCGAAGGGTTCGGCGTGTTCGAGTCGATCGCCGAGGCGATTGCAATTGGGAA
>JANXMS010000337.1 GCA_025354525.1 Acidobacteriota bacterium | reverse complement strand
GGGTGGCCAGCGTGGGGGATCGGAATAAGTTCGGGACATATTTGAGGGATCAGACGGGGTTGGATTATGCGGATCAGAGGTATTACAATAGTGCGATTGGGCGGTTTTTGACGAGTGATCCTTATGAGGCGAGTGGCGGGGTGGGGGAGCCGGGGAGTTGGGGGAGGGGGAGCTATGTGGTCGGCGATCCAGTAAACTTTGTTGATGCTCGTGGCCTAGAACCTTGTCCGGCTAACTCGAGTTATTGCGTTGAAGTCACAGCGCAGGGCGGACTCAGTCCGGCCGCATTCTGTCGGATGTTTCCACAGAATAGTTGGTGTAGCTCCGCGCATCCTGATCCTCACGATCCGGCGACCTCGCGGCCAGCTCCGAAAATAGATGATCCGAACGTATTGAACGATTTGGCGAAGCACTATCAAAAACTTGTTGCAGATAAGAAGCTCACGGATTGCGAAGCTCTCGCAGCATATGCCGACTTCGTTGACGTGAATTTGGCACCAGGCGCGCGATGGGCGGCGTTTAGACCATTCATGCCGACTGACTTTGGCGGCGGCGGCATTCGACTCGAGGGAAACTTCGGATTCAAGCCGCAGTTTAATGACGGTACAAAACCAGGATCTGACCAGAGTCATCATTTTGCAGCGTTTTTTGCTGAAGGGATCAAATTGGCCAATTTGCCTTTAGACGAAGCGGCTCAAGCTCTGCTCGTCGAATCTTTTTCCTGGGAATTGTGGGGTCTATATGGGGATCGGGCGATGACTTGGAACTTTAATTTGCCTGATGTGAAGCTGGGTTTTATTGCCGGTATGATCGGATACCAAGCTGCACGTGCTGGCGAGGAACAGACTCAGCTTGGATACATGATTAGGCAGAACCTATGCCGATAAGTACCCCGTCCTCTGTACGTGTTAGGGCATGGGTCGTATTGCTGTTAGCTGGACTATGTACGGGCTGCTATAAGCCTGTTCTTCAATCACCGTCACCTGATAAGAAGAAGGTTATCGCGGTTGAAGAATCTTGTGCTGTTGCGGACTGTGGCGTGAGAGTCGTTGCAACCGTTAATGGGCGGGAGAAAGTACTAGCGTTAGAATCCGACTGCTCCCTATTATTGGCAAGTATTGTGTGGAGTGAGGACAGCGCGAAAGCCGGAATACTAGTTGGGAATAACTACTGCGCAAACATGTATATGACTTATGATGTAACTAGCGGCGTGATTTTGCCGGGCCCAGAGATGGAGGCGTTGCACGGTGCCAATCTTTCCCGACAGTTTGGATTGCCTAGCGGGCAAACGAAATATAGCAGTCGTGGGCTGGTTGATTGGGCGTTGGATCCAGACCGAGACACTTCTCGGAAGTGGCACAAGTTTCGAGGCAGACAACAGTAGTATTCGGGTGGTCGGCAACTCTTCTCAAAGCGGACCGTCGCCCCCCGCGCAGTAGGGGGCGATGGACCGCTTACCAGTAAGCGTCCGGCCATCCCCAGCGTTGCGCATTAGCTTGAACTCGGCTAGGCCTGCTGCCGCCGCCACCAAGCCGACGGGGTCAGTTCCGCGACTTCGCTCACCTTTCGGTCGTCAGCGTACGACCAACCCCATGGTTTACGAAGTCCGATAAATTTGATCTCGTAGGGTGATGCCCAAACCCCACGTCCACCACCGCGCCGCCGTCGAGATCCAGAAGCTTCTCGCCGCCTACCAATCCAGCGGCCAAACCCGCGCCGCTTTCTGCGCCGCCCATCACCTCCCCGTCTCCCTCGGCGGTCACCCAAAACCAGCCACTCCTGGTCACTTAAAAACCAGCGACTGAAATCGATTCCAGAGATCCCCAATCGGCAGGCGTTATTCTCTTGCCACTGTGAGCAATCTCTTTAACGAAGCAAAGAAGAGCCAAGTGCTGGCCCTCGGCCACCTCGGCTGGTCGATCCGCCGGATCCAGCGGGAAACCGGCGTCGACCGCAGCACCATAACCGCCCATCTGAAGGCCGCCGCCGTCCCCGTTCGTCCCGTCGGCCACCGAAATCCGCAGGGGAATTTGGTGAAGGTGACGGAGCCGTTCCCAGGACCGAGAACGGGGGGCGGATTTCGTGACGACGTATGCGTACTCGATGTTTGGGAAGCTGACGACGGTGACAATGCCGCGACCGAACAGGGCGAATTCGGGGACGGTGACGCAGACGCGGACTTTCAGTTATGATACGGGAGGACGGCTTTTGTCGGTGACGCATCCGGAGAGCGGGACGATGAGTTACACGTATGATACGGACGGTTCGACGCTGCAGAAGACCGACGCGAAGGGGCAGCGGGTGAAGTGGGAGTATACGGCGGCGGGGCAGCCGGAGTTTGTGCGGAAGTTTACGGGTTCTTCGGATACGACCGAGGATACTTGCGCCAAGGTTAGTTATCAGTATGGGTCGCAGAGTGTGGAATGTGGTGGACCCCAAAAACTAGACACAAAAATGGTTATTGCTTAAGTGTAGGAGGGCATTGAAAATGAAGGAGAATCAATGCCTCGAACACGCAAGACTCACTCGCCGGCTTTGAAAGCTAAGGTGGCGGTGGAAGCC
>JANXMS010000325.1 GCA_025354525.1 Acidobacteriota bacterium | reverse complement strand
CCAACCAGCAGATCCTCATCCCCAGCTTCAACAATCCGCTCGACCGCCCCCCACCGCGAAGTCACCGGCATCGATTGCAGTGTCCTCGACCGCACCCTCCATTGCATGACCCCGCAGCAGCCGCTACCAGCCTAAGGGTTCGACCACCTAAGCCCTGCTCCAGTCCATGACCGATCAAGACGGCCAACCCCTTCCCATCGGCACCCTGCCGATCCCGCCCCCATCTACTTCGCCGACGAGCGTCTCCCCGCCAGCTGACATCGCCAACCAGCAGATCCTCATCCCCAGCTTCAACAATCCGCTCGACCGCCCCCCACCGCGAAGTCACCGGCACCGATTGCAGTGTCCTCGTCCTCGGCACGCTCCATTGCAGAACCCAGCAGCAGCCGCTACCAAGCTAACTTTTCGGGGAAAAATTCGTTAATCAGATCGTTATAATAAGGCCGCAGCTCACTCAGTTGCGGCTTCGCGTCGGACTTCGAATACAAGTCAAACGGGTTAAACGTCCGCACCCACTCCATCATCTCCTTATCGTGATCCGTCATCAAATATTCGTAGTCCCGCTCTCGATGGGCGCTGTACCAACTGTGATACCGGACCATGTACTGCGCCTCTTCCGGTAAGTAATCCTTGGTCACATGATACAAATACTCATCGTGCCCCCACGACATCTTTAGCTGTCCCAACCCCGCCCCCGCCTCATAAACGCCACACTGCGTCTGCATCTCCGCCTTGGCCTTGTCCGGATTTGCAGCAAAAAACTCGGAAAACACAATCCGATCGCTCCAAGCGCAACCGGTCGGAAACGTATCCCCCACCACCGCCCATTGCGGCTCGCCCCACATCGTCAATACTTTCCCCAGATCATGAATGAAACCCGTCAGTTGGAACCACCGCGGATGCCCCGCCGCGCGGATCGCCTCCGCCGTCTGTAAGTTATGCTCAATCTGGCTCAGGTCGGTATCCGGGTCCGAGTCGTCGACCAACTCGTTCAGCCGGTCCATCGCCTCCCAAATGCCCATCGTGGCCTTATGCAGCGGAACATACTCGGCCAGCTTCCCCGACGCAAACTCATACGTTTGAAGCGCATGATTCTGCCGATAAAACTCCTTCACCACCGGCGGCGTCGAGTCATCATAAACCCGAAACTCTTCTTTCTTCCGGTCTGCCCGATACCGGCCCTTCACATGGTCGTCCCACTGTTCCAGCGACTCCAGCGGACCATTCTGCAACACATGCATCAGAACCTCCAACGCCACAAATTAGCGCCGACCGTGTAGCCGGCTCCGACAGCAGCGAACACAACTAAATTTCCATTCTTCAGTCTACCCTGGGTCACCGCATCACGCGTCGCCAGCGGAATCGTCGCCGCCGTCGTGTTCCCGTAGTCCTGAATATTGATCAACACTTTTTCCAGCGGAATCCCCAGCCGCTCAGCAACAGCGTGGATGATCCGCCGATTAGCCTGATGCGGCACAAACAAGTCGATGTCAGCCACCGACAACCCATTCCGTTCCAACAGCAGCCGTGAGGTCTCCGCCATCTTCGAAACCGCGTATTTGAAAACGTGGTTGCCTTCCTGGTGCACGCAATGAAGCTTCTGGTCCACCGTCTCGTGCGAAGCAGGCAAACGACTGCCGCCCGCCGGCATTTTCAGCGCATCTCCGCCGCTGCCATCAATCTCGTTCAGGTAGTCGATGAAGCCCTCTTGGCCGTCCTCGGCCGTCTCCACCAGAAAAGCCCCCGCGCCGTCCCCAAACAAAATGCAAGTCGACCGGTCCTCGTAGTTCAAAATCCGGGACATCGTATCCGCCCCGATCACAAGCACCTTCTTCGGCTCTCCACTCGCCACCAAATGGGCCGCCATCGTCAGTCCGTAAACAAATCCGGAACACGCCGCCACCAAATCAAACCCAAAAGCGCCCTTGGCCCCAATCCGATCCTGCACCAAGCACGCCGTCGAAGGAAACATCATGTCCGGCGTCACCGTGCAAACGATGATCGCGTGCAGGTCCGTCGCCGGAATCCCGCGCGCCTCCAGCGCAACCTTCGCCGCCTCCACCGCCATATCAGACGTGGCCATTTCTGGCGGCGCAATGTGCCGCTGCCGGATGCCGGTGCGGTCAACGATCCACTGGTCGGACGTTTCGACAATTTTTTCGAGATCTTGATTCGTTAAGACTTGTGAGGGAGTAAAGCAGCCGAGAGCAGTGATTTTGGCTTTACCCGTGAACGATTTTCCCAATGGACCCCCGTGGCGACGTGGAACGCGGCAAGAAAGACTATCCGCTATGTTACCTTCTGATATTAATGCAAGTCGAGAGCGCGCTCCTGTTTGAAAGTTTAGAGGAAATCTGCTCCCGGGTGTTTCGGACCATCCGACCGCGGACCCCGGTGCCGCCCGTGACCGTCGTCTTCAAGAAATTCGCTAACGCCAACAGCCTCATCCGCATTCATGCAGGCGTCATCGAACTGAAAATCACCGATCTCCTCGCCCAAGCCCCGTCCCCCATCTTCGAAGCCCTCGCCTACATCCTCATCTCCAAACTCTTCCGAAAACCCATCCCGGCTATCTACAACGACCGCTATCGGCTCTATCTGAACCGCCACGACGTCCGCGAAGAGATCACCGAAATCCGCGTCGCCCGTGGCCGTAAGCTCATCCACCCGCCAGCCGGATGCGTCTACGACCTCGCCGACCTCTTCGAGGCGATGAACGCCCAATTCTTCGAAAGCAAAATGGCCCAACCCACCCTGGGCTGGAGCCGACAGGCCTCCCGCACCATCCTCGGCCACTGCGATTCTGCCCACAACACAATCGTCCTCTCAAAAATCCTCGATCAGCCTCAAGTACCCCGCTTCGTTGCGGAATACGTCATGTACCATGAGATGCTCCATCTGGTGCACCCGGTGGAAACACGGGGAACCAAGCGGGCCATCCACCCGCCATCATTTCGGGCGGCGGAAAAGAAATTCCCGCAAATGCGGGAAGCCAAGGCGGTCATCCGACAACTATGTTCCCGCTTGTCGCCGCGCTAGCGGTTGTTCTAGCCGATCCCGCGCAGTTCGAAGCCGTCCTGCAAAAATACGTCCTTCCAGATGGCAAGGTCCGTTACGGTGCACTGAAGGCCGACCTGGCCCCCCTTACGGACTATGTGCACGCCCTCGGAGCCACCAACCCCGACAGCCTCCCCACTCCCCAAGCCAAGCTCGCCTTCTGGCTCAACACCTACAACGCCTTGGTGCTCCACTCCATGGCCGCCGAATATCCGGATTCAAAGAGCCGCCTCGGAGGCCTCTTCGGGCGCGCCGGCTACTTCTACCGACGGAAGTTTCGCGCCGGTGGCCAGATGCGTTCCCTCGCCGACATTGAAAACAACACGATCCGCAAATTCGGCGAACCCCGTATCCACTTCGCCATCGTCTGCGCCTCGGTCGGCTGCCCCTGGCTAGCCCGCCGTGCCTACACCGCCGAAAACCTGGAGCCCCTACTCGAAGAACGAACCAAACTCTACTTCAGCCAAATCCGCAGCTTCCGCCTCGAAGATCCCGGAGTCGTCCGCCTCACCGCCATCTTCGATTGGTTCCGCGGCGACTTCCCCCCCGGCTTCGTGGAACGCTACCGCCCCGAAGCGGCCGGACGAAAATGGAAATATTTCGACTGGGATTGGAGCCTCAACGATTCGCCGAAATGAAATATAGTGCCTACTTGCAATAGAACATATTTGTAATAGAATGTTTAGGAAATGTCCAAGCGCGCGACACCCCTGGATTGCAGCCCGGCCACACTCGAAGAGTTGACCACGATGAGCCGAAGTCGGCGGGAGGAGGTTCGAATCGTGGAGCGATCACGAATTGTGCTTGCCTGC
>JANXMS010000289.1 GCA_025354525.1 Acidobacteriota bacterium | reverse complement strand
TCCTGGGTTTGCAGCCATCCCCGCAACTCGTTAACTGTGGCGTCAGGCTGTTTGCCGATCTGCACGCAAAGGCGTTGTCGGATCTCTGGGGTCAGACGGCTGGGAAAGCCGCGTGGCCTTCCCGCAGGTCGTGAAGAACTGCCGGTCTCCCGCTTGGTCTTCCATATTCTCTCGGCCCAAGCCCGGCTTACTTGAAAAGTTGCCGCCAATTTCTTGAGGCCAGTATTCCCGCTCTCATAAGCGGCAACAAACTTTGAGCGCAAATCGTCTGAGTAGGCTCGTGCCATATCCATGCGACGTCATACTTTCCAGAGCCCCTCAATTATGTCAGGTTTTGCTCTAGATTCAGATTTAGACAGCATTGGTCGCCTTGCTCCTGGTACGTTATCTACAGTTGCGGAGCCGCATCCCGTGGCACCTCAGTCGCTTTGTCGCGCTCTTACGCCATCAATTGTTCGTCTATCGAGACCTTTGGCGGTTTCTTGATGAGCCCTTCGAGGGCCCGCTTCCGCTGCGCGATGACTATATTCCGCCGCAGCCAAATCTATGCAGCGAATGCGATGTTGGACGGCATAACAACCCGATACCCAGCCCAGATAACCAACCTCAGCTGCAAACAGAAAACGGCGCCGGAGCAACTGCCTTGCTTTCAACGCCGCTCATCACGGTAATGGGCTAATTTGCACACCAGAGGCGCCAACTGGCAAAACGTCATGGACACGAACTAGGTCCCACAGGTGAACCTTATAGGCGCGGTTGGCCGGTGAGACCGGGATCACCGAGGTCGAACTGGGGCCCGGTGGAGGTCCACTGTTCGAGGCGGAAGGTTCGGGCGAGGCCATTGGGAGGGGGGAGTTCTCGGACGGTGATGGTTACTTGGTCGCCTTCAACTTTAAGTAAGAAGTAATGATAGAACCAGCCGTGGCGGAAGCCTTCGCCGCGGAGTTTGCCGCGGTCGACCGAGCCGCCGCTGGAGCCGATTTCGGTGTAGTGGATGCCATCGTTTTCGAGATGGACGAGTTGGTGGCCGTGGCCGCTGAAGACGTGGGTGACACCGTGGCGCTTGACGATGCGGTGTAAGTCGAAATCACCGCTGCGGACGGCGACTTGAGGGATCCAAAAGGGCTTGTGGAGGAAGACCATTTTAGGCTGGCATTGGGGGTTAGCGGCGAGAGTTTTTTCGAGGAAGGCGAGTTGGGACGCGGGTAGGCCTTCCACGCGGCTGTTGTCGAGGATGACAAAGAGGGTGTTTTGATGGACCCAGGAGTGTTGCGGGGGGTGGCCGGCGCGTTGGGCGAAGAGGGTGGCGGAGGAGTCGTTCCAGATGTCGTGATTGCCGGGGGTGTGGCGAAGGGGGAACTTGGCGGTCGCCCAGAGGGCTTGCATTTCGGTCCATTGCGCGGGGGCTTTCGAGTCGTCGACCCCTTCGATGGCGTCACCGATGCTGACGGCGAAGGCGGGGTCGGAGAGGATGACCTCGCGAAAGACGCGGGAGTAAATCTGGGGCTGGGCGGAGCCGGTACGGTCGCCGATGAGGGCGAAGCTGAAATCGTTGGGGGTGGCGGCTGTGAGGGGCAGGGCGAGGGACGGCAAGAGGGGGAAGAAGCGGCGACGGGAGAGGGAAAACATAAGTGAGATTACCTGGGCGGGCAACCACTAGTTTACGAGTGTTTTTCGATTTCCCACTAGGTATCGACGGAATTGTTTCTCTGCTGTTTTCACCAATCCTGATTTGGTTGGCGGTGGGCGGGGTAGACAACCTGTTGCTGAATCTGTTTTGGCTTCGATTGTGGTTTCGGCCTAAGGAGCCGGTTCCAAATATTTATGGGGAGCCGGAGAAGCTGTTAGCGATTTTTGTGCCGCTGTGGCAGGAGCACGAGGTGGTTCGGCAGATGGTGACGCACAATGTGACGTCGCTGCGGTATTCGCGGTACCACCTTTTCATGGGGGGGTACCCGAATGACACGCCGACGTTGGACGCGATTCGGGAGATGGAGGAGCAGTTTCCGCAGGTGCATTTGTCGCTGGTGCCGCATGATGGTCCGACGTCGAAGGCGGACTGTCTGAATTGGGCTTACCAGACGATGCTGCTGTATGAGGAGCAGACGGGCTGCCGCTTTGAGGGGCTGGTGACGCACGATGCCGAGGACATGATTCACCCGGATTCGCTGCGGTGGTTGAGTTACTATCTGACGCGTTACGACATGGTGCAGGTTCCGGTGCTGGCGCTGCCGACGCCGGTTTGGGAGTTGGTCCATGGGATCTATATTGACGAATTCAGCGAATCGCAGAGTCGGGATTTTCAGGTTCGGGAGGCGCTGGGGGGATTTTTGCCGGGGAGCGGAGTGGGGACGGGGCTTTCGCGGGCGGGGTTAGAGGCGCTGGCGGCAAGTGCGGAGAATCGGATTTTTGAGCCCTCGTGCTTGACGGAGGACTACGAGAACGGGTTTCGGGTGCATGCGTTGGGGTGTCAGCAGACGTTTCTGCCGATTCGGGTGATTGATGGGATTCCGATGGCGACGCGGGAGTATTTTCCGCGAACGTCGAAGTCGGCGGTGAAGCAGCGGACGCGATGGGCGACGGGGATTTGTTGGCAAGGTTGGGAGCGGCATGGTTGGGGGGGAGGATGGCGGCAATGGTGGTGGCATTGGCGAGACCGGAAAGGCATGATTGGCAATCCGATCGGGGTGGCTTGTAATTTCCTTTTACTGTATGCGGTGGTGTGGCCGGACCAGGCGGGGGCGCTGTTGCGGGAAGAGCCGACGGCGGTGCTGCTGCCGTTTACGATGGGGATGGCGATCTTGCAATGTACGTTGCGGATTGGAATGGTGGGGCGGTTGTATGGGTGGAGGATGGCGGCGACGGTTCCACTGCGGATACCGCTGGCGAACTGGATTAACACGTCGGCTGGAGTGCGAGCGGCGTGGCGATTCCTGCGATCCAAGGTGCGTCGGGAGCCGATGGTTTGGCTGAAGACGCAGCACCAGTATCCGAATCGGTTTGCGCTGGAGGCGCATCGACCGATGCTGTCGGAGGTGCTGGTGAAGTCGGGGTATTTGGAGGAGTCGGCGCTGAAGGGGAAGCCGGCGGGCCGGCGATTGCAGGACTGGCTGGTGGAGAGCGGGCGGCTCAGCGAGGGCGACTTGTACGAGGCGCTGAGCTTACAGTTATCGTTGCCGATTTGTCCGGTGGCGCTGGAGAGTCTTTCTCGGGATGTGGTTCGGTCGCTGCCGGCGCATATCGTGCGGCAGCATCAGGTGGTGCCGATTCGAGTGGAGGGGGGCCAACTGGTGCTCGCCGGGCCGGAAGCGCCGCCGGAGACGCTGCCGCTATCGCTGCGACCGTACACGCGACTCAACTTGAAGTTCGAGTTGGTGCAGCGGTCGACGTTCGATCAGATTTTGCAGTTGCACTTTTAGCGGGTCGAGAACTGCCACACGGTGGTGGAGGTCATGGGGACGCCCTTTTTGACGACGGTGGTGGGGAAGGTCGGCTGGTTGGGCGAATTGGGGTAGTGCTGGGTTTCGAGACACAGGGCGGCACGTTGCGAGTATTTTTTGCCACCTTTGCCCTTGAGAGAGCCATCGAGGAAGTTGCCAGTGTAGAACTGGACGCCGGGCTCGGTGGTCGAGACCGTGAGGAGTCGGCCGCTGCGGGGGCTGTAGACTTCGGCAGCTTTGCGGAGGGTGCCGGGGGGGCCGTTGAGGACCCAGTTGTGATCGTAGCCTTTGCCGAAGGTGATTTGTTCGTCGCTCGCGTTGATGCGGGTGCCGACGGGGGTTTCCTTGCGGAAATCGAAAGGGGTGCCGGCGACGGAACGAATTTCGCCGGTGGGGATGAGGTCGGTGTCGACGGGGGTGAAGCGATCGGCTTCGAGTTTGACGAGGTGGTTGAGAATCGTCGGCTCGCCGGAGAGGTTGAAGTAGGCGTGGTTCGTGAGGTTGGCGACGGTGTCCTGATCGGCGACGGCGCGATAGTCGATGCGGAGTTCGTTGGCAGGGGTGATGGTGTAGGTTACGGTGACGTCGAGTTTGCCGGGGTAGCCTTCTTCGCCGGCGGCGCTGGAATACTTCAAGACGACCGAGTCGGCTTTAGCTTCGGCAGTCCAGACGCGTTTGTCGAAGCCGCGGAGGCCTCCGTGGAGGGCGTTGGGACCGTTGTTGACGGCGAGGCGGTAGGACTTTCCGTTGAGGGAGAACTGGCCTTTGGCGATGCGGTTGCCGTAGCGGCCGACGATGGCACCCATGTAGGGGTGTTCCTTGAGGTAGCCGTCGAGCGAGTCGAAGCCGAGGAGGACGTCTGCTTTCTGGCCGCCTTTGTCGGGGGCTTTGAGGGAAACGACCGTGGCCCCGTAAGTCATGATACGGGCTTCGAGTCCGGCGGCGTTTGTGAGGGTGTAGATGTCTACGGCCTCGCCGGCGGGGGTGCGGCCAAACGGATCTTTTTTCACCGCAGCCGGAAGCACCAGCGCGAGCACGAACAGCAACAGGGCGGAGCGAAACATCTAACGATTATAGTTGGGCCAAATGGTTCACGTCGTGGCCGGCGATGATTTCGACGATGTTGCGGAACTTCATTTCGCCGAATTCGGGATGGAGGACGGTTTTGTCGAAAACTTCGGGCGGGAGGGCTTGCAAAAACGCGACGGACCAGGCGCGGACGCTGAGGAAGACGGCGAGGGCGGCGGCGGGGTCGACGGTGGGATAGGAGTCGGCCCAGAGGTCTTGGTCGAAGGGCTGGACGGTGTAGTTGGGTTCGGCGACGGCTTGGCGGAGGCGGAAGGTGAAGGCGACTTCGCAGTCGGCCAGGTGGGCGATGATCTGGCCGATGGTCCATTTGCCAGGGGCCCAGGCGGTGCTGTAACGGGCCGGGTCGATGGCTGCGATTTGGGCGGCGGTGGAGGCGAGGACGGCGAGGGGATCGCGGCCGCCGAGTTGGGTTGCGTAGGGGAAGGTCATCGAATAGGTTTCGCTTCGTAAAGCACAGTTTCGTCGTCGTAAGTCATGGCCAGGAAGTAGACGGTGCCATCGTCGCGGAAATCAATGGCGTTAATGCGGACGAGGTAGTCGCCTTGGGGCGTGGGGCGGTATAAGTTGATGACCTGTTGGTACTGGTTGTCTTTACGAACTAAGAGAAAATTATTTCCGTTGGCCTGCTGAAAGAGTAAGTCGCCGCTGCGATTGGCGTCCATATTAGCGACGCTGTTGGCGACTTGCCCGTTGGGCATGACAGTGGAGTTATTGACGACAATTTCCCAGGCGCTGCCTTTCCATTCGGCGAGGACATTGCCGCCGGCGGCGATGGTGAGTCCGGCGAAGAGGCGGGTGCCACCGACGCGGTGGAGATTGGCGATTCCGGTGACGCGATGCTCCCCGACCTGGGTTACGTTGGGTTCGGCGAGGAGGCGCCAGCTTTCGCCTTCCCAGAGATAGAGCACCGGGACGTTAACGTTGCGGAAGCGGAGGGAGGCCAGGACTTTACCGGTGTCGGATAGGGCGAAGCTATCGTAGCCCGAGGCGATGCGACCGTTTAGCGTGGTGGCCGTGGCGGCGGTGGCACTGTGGATGAGCAACTGGCGGACCTCGCCGTTGGACCAGATAAAGAAGCGGTTGTCGCCCGCGCTGGTGGAGGAGTTGAAGAAGATCTCGCCATTGGCGTTGACGTCGAATTGGCCGGGGTTGTTTACCGTTAGGGTATCGACGCGGAGGGGGAAGCGAATGACCATGTCGGGGGAACCGCCGGGGATGATGCGAGCGATGCCGAGGCCGTTGATGAAATAGATATCGCCGTTGGCGGCCTTGCGGATGTTGAAGGTGGAACCGTGGAAGCCGCCGTACCACATGGTGGTGCCGAAGAGGCGTTCGCCGATGGCGAGCCGGGCATCGAAATCGGTGCCGTTCCATTCGCCGACCGAGCCGGTCGAGCCGCCCATGAGTAAGTGGGGCTTGCCTTCGCGGGCTCCTCCGATGAAAGTGACCATGTTCAGCGGGGCTGTTACGGGGACGGACATGCCGGACCATGCAAGATACTCGGGGTCGGCGCTCATACGGACGATGCCCATCGCGACCGCGTCGGTGCGGACCATGAGAAATACTTCGCCACGGGTGGTGACGACGCCGCTTTCGACGTCCTGAACGACGGCGTTGCCGACCTGCGGTTTGGCGTAGGTGAAGACGGCCTTGGGCTCTTCACCTGGCTTCCATAGATAGACGCCGTTGCCCTTGTTGTTGAAGGGGTTGGCGTGGATGAGGGCGCCGTGCTGGGGATGATGCCAGAGGATGCCGGTTTGGCCGGTCATTTGGAGAGAATCGACTTTGTTGGCGCGGTCGATGGTGGCGTAGTAGGTGGCGTTGTTGTTTAGAGTTACGGCGAGGAGGAGCGTACCGTTCTCTTCGACCCAGAAGGTGGGATGGTTGCCTCGACCGCCGGGGAAGCTGCGAACGGTGGAGCCGGCGAAGGCGTCGTTCACGGCGATCACTTTCTCGCGCTCGCCGTTCGGGGGGTGGCGATAGACGATTCGGTTAGAGCCTTGGAGGAGGGCGTAGTAGGCGGTGCCGTCGTCGGCGATGCCAAAGTCGTTTTCGACGGTGAAGGCGGTTCCGCCGAACTCAGGGAGTCCGTCAAAAGTCGAAACGAGTAAGTCGTAGTCTTGGCTACCGTAGGCGCGGAACAGACCAGTGTAAGTAAGGGGATTGTTTTCGAAGCGGAAGGTGGCGCGGACGAGTTTGGAGCCGGAGCCGGTTAGCGAGTTCCGGGTGATGAAGACGTTGGCGGTCGCTTCGGTGGCGCCGAGGGGGGTGTTGTTGACGAAGATGGGCAGAACGCCGGAGCGGTCGCCGATGGAAAGCTGGCGGCCGTTGTTGTTGGTGTCTTCGTAGGTGAGGATGCGCCCGTTGCGGGTGATGGAATGGGCGAAGAACTCGTTCGCGAAGCCGCCTGAGGCGAAGCGGGGCATTCCGGCGGCGCTGACGACGCTCCACTGGCCATCGCGCCAGTTGAGCAGGCCGCCGGCGAGGCCGTCGAGGGAGGCGTTGAAGAAGAGATCGCCGGCGTCGGTCGCCCAGAGCATGGACTGGCGGGCGCGCAGATCGAATTGGCGGCGCTGCTGGTTGACGTTGTGATAGAGGCGCTTGAGTTCGTAGGTTTGACGGACGTTGGTGTTGACCCGGGCGATGGCCAGCCACTGGCGCTGGAGGCCGGTTTGTAAGTCGCCGTAGTTGTAAGTGGCGACGACTAAGTTCGAACCCTCGGCGATGGCGGACATTATGCCTGGGGCCATGATTCGGGCGGTGGAGGTGCCACCGTTGCGGAGATTGGTGACCGACCAGGTCCAGGTGACGTTGGGAATGGGGTTGCCATCAGCGTCGAGGGCGGTGGCGGCGAACTGCTGGGTGGCACCGACGTTGACTTCGGCTGCGGCCGGGGAGATGTTGACTTCGCTGGGGATAGTTTGGATGGCGGTTTCGGCGACGACTAACCCGGTTCGGGCGGTGACGCGGACGATGCCTAGGTTGCGGGCTTGGAGGAGGCCGGAGGCGTTGATGGTGGCGGTGGTCGTGTTGTTGACGGTCCAGGTGACGGGGGCGTTCTGGAGTTGGTTCCCTGCCCCGTCGCGGGCGACGGCTTGCAACTGCAAGGAGCGTCCGACGAGGACCTGGGATGCTTCGCTTAGAATTTGGAGACTCGCTGGGGTTTGGGCGCAGGCGGAGAAAGCGGCGACGAGAAATAGGACGGCGCGCATTTATCCGAAGACCTCTTCGACGGGTCGGAAGTTGAGATCCTGGGACTGGACGAGGTAATCGAAGCGGCGGCCGGAGGGGGTGTCGTTGATGGACTTAGTCCAGTCGACGCCGAGGGCGGAGTAGATGGTCGCGGTGATATCTTCGACGTAAATGGCGCGGTTGCCGGACCAGCCGGGGTCGGCGATGTTAGCCGAGGTAGCGTCGCTGGCACCGATGACCCGGCCGCCTTTGACTCCGCCGCCCATCATGGCGACGGACATGACCGTGCGGTAGTGGTCGCGGCCGGCGCGGCTGTTGAGCACGCCGGGGGTGCGACCGAATTCGCCCATCATGACGATGAGGGTGGAGTTGAAATCACCGCTGGCTTTGAGGTCTTCGACGAGGGAGCCGACGGCGCGATCCAAGTCGTTGGTTAGGGTGTAGATGGTTGTGCCTTGGGCGGGATCGAACTGGCCGACGTGGGTATCCCAGCCGCCTTGGGTAACGTTGATGAAGGTCGCGCCGTTTTTGGCGCGGACGGCGTTGCGGGCGACGATGAGCGATCGGCCGACGGCGGTATTGCCGTAACGGCCTTCGTCGTTGGCATCAAACTTGAAGACGGCGTCGACGGCTTGGTTGTACATCATCGACTTGGCACGTTCGTAGTAACTGCCATAGGCGGCCATCTCACTATTGAAGGGCGCGCTGCGGAGGGGTTCGTCGAGATCCTTAAGGAGGTTGAAGCGTTTCTCGAAACGGGCTTCGCTTTGCTGGGCGGAGC
Organism: Acidobacteriota bacterium; assembly: GCA_025354525.1. GTDB lineage: Bacteria > Acidobacteriota > Terriglobia > Bryobacterales > Bryobacteraceae. The sequence continues at coordinate 31,087 of JANXMS010000289.1, read as the reverse complement.
CGAAGAAGTTATGGGTGAGGGTACCGATGCCGTTTCGGGTGGCGGGGGGCATCATGGGCTGGAAGAGGCCACCGAGAAAGGTGGCACCTTGAAGACTGGTTTGGTTGAAGGCGAGGAAGGGGGGAATGAGGCCAGTGGCACCTTTCTCGCGGGCGATGACGGCGCCGATGTGGGGCATTTCGGCGGCGAGGGCGGGGTTCTGCGAGTGGGCCGTTTGCATGTAGAACTGGCCGCGTTCGTGGGCGGCTTCCCAACTGGCGCAGGAGCGGAGGACGAGCAAGTCGTTGGTTTGGGTCGAGAGTTTGGGGAAGAAGCGGCGGGAGAGGCGGAGGCCGCCGGAGTAGTCGCGAATGTCCGCGTCGCGGGGGTTCCAGACGCCGTCCTTCGGGTCAAAGGTGTCCATCTGGCTGGCGGCACCGTTGAGATTAATGAAGATACAAGCGCGGGCGGAGCCGCGGGGGGAGGCGGAGCGGAGGGAGGTGACCTCGGCATCGGCGTGAGCGGTGAGGAGCGAAGCGCTGGCGGCACCGAATAAGAAGTGTCGGCGGGTAAGTGGGGCGTGCCCGGCGCAGAGTTTGTGATGAATTTTCATGGCAGGCCTCCGTTAGTAATTAAAGATGAAATCCAGTTTGTTGAGCAGGGCCCATTGAAGGTCGCTGAGCCACTGAGCACGGAGTCCGCCGCGGTAGGCGAGCACCTTGGCGGTTTCGGCATCGGTGGGGGGGCGGGAGAGAGTGCCGAGGAACATGCGGCGGATGGCTTCTTCGTCGCTGACCGGGGCGCCGTCGATTTGGAGGACACGGTTACGGGAGCTGACGGCGGCAGAGGCGTTACCGAGAGAACGGTTCACGTTTTGCGAGTCGTTCATGGAGTAGAGCAGACCGAGGATGTTTGGTTCGGAGGAACGATCAATGGTGAGCCAGTTCCCGCGGCCGGCTTGGTTCATGAAGTCAGTCACGCGGAAGTCGGTAGAGGGTTCGGTGGGGTCGGGGAGTTGGTTAGCGTAAGTGAGGGTGCGGGAGATGCCGAGGGCGATCATGGGCTGCTCGGTGCGGGTGGCGGTGGTTAAGGAGTCGTATAACTCTTCGGCGGAGAGGCGGCGGGGCTCGTGTTTGGCGAAATACTTGACGAACGCGGGCTCCCACTTTCCTTCGTAGCGGCTGGAGAGCTGGTAAGCGTCGCTGTTAACGAGCAGGCGGAATAAGGGTTTGAACTGGTAGTTATTCTGGATGAAGAAATCAGCCAGGGCTTCGAGTAACTCGGGATGGGTATTTTGGATGGGCCAGTCGCCGGGAGGGGGGCGCTTTGGATCGGTCCGCTCGAAGTCCCAAGCTTCGGGGGGATCGACGATGCCGTGGGAGAAGAGATAGGCCCAAACATGGTTGACGGTGGCGCGGGCGAACTGTTTGTCAGCGGTGAGGATGGCGGCGTAATCGCGGCGCCATTCGCTGGACTGAGGCCGGGCGCCGGTGAGAATGAATTCGGGTTCGACGACGGCGCCGAGGCGGGGGGGACGGTTGCCTGGGTTGCCGGAGGAGACGGAGCCGGAGTAGGAGCCGTAGGTGCGGTCGTTAATGATGACGCGGGGGCGGAATCCGATGTTGTCGTCGCTCCAGCGGACGAAGGCCATGCGGGAGAGCCAGGCGGACATTTTCCAGAACTGAGTGCGAGAGCGTTTGGTGAGATAGAGATTGATTTTTTCGAGATGGGCGCGGCCGTTGTGGCAGGAGATGCACTCAGTTTTAAAGCCGAGGAAGGTGGTGGTGATTTTGTCGGTGATATCGTCCCAGGAGTCCTGGACGGGACCGTTGATGTCCATCCAGCGGGCAAAGAACTGGGTGCCGGGGACGGAGTCGACTTCGCCGGCGGCGGAGAGGAGTTCGCGAACGAGGGAATCGTAGGGGCGGTCGGCGGCGATGGATTGGCGGAGCCATTCGTGAAAGGTATTTCGGCCGAAGGTGCCGATGGATTCGTGGGAGCGGGTGACTTTGAACTTGTTGGCCCAGAAGGTGGTCAACTGGTCGACGTAAGCGGGCGAGTTGAGGAGTTGATCGACTAGCTTTGAGCGTTTGTCGGCGGCTGAATCGGCGAGGAAGGTTTCGACGACTTCGGCGGTGGGAATGCGCCCGGTGAGGTCGATATGGATGCGGCGGACGAATTCGGCGTCGGTGGAGGCCGATGCCGAGCGCACGTTATCGTTGGCCATTTTGGCGAACAGGTGCTGGTCGACGAGGTTCGGGCGGGAGACAGCTTGGCGCTGGGCACCTGTGCTGGAGGGCGCGTTAAACGCGGCTCGTCGGCTGTGGGCCTGGAATGAGCGGTCAAGATCGAGCAGTTCCATCTGCTCGGCGCGGACGGCGTCAGGGTAGCGGGGGCAATGCGGATCCCCAGCAATCAAGGTCGTCGCAGCGACGAGAGCACTAGTTACGAGTAGCTTCCCCATAAGTCAATTGCTACGAGTCTACCTGATTCTAGACTTGAGCGGAATGGGGGTCCAGGCATCGCCGATATGGTTGCGGAGCCGGTCGGCCAAGGTGTCGGGATGATCGAGGCGAAGGACGTCGAAGCCGGCGGCTTGGCCGGAGGCGACGCCGGCGTCGGAATCTTCGACGACGAGCGGGTTCTGTGCACCCAGGCGGCGGGCTCCTTCGAGGTAGGGATCGGGATGGGGCTTCAGGCGGGTGACGTCTTCAAAGCAAACGAGTGTTTTGAAGCAGCCAAGGAGGCCGGCACTTTCAAGAACTGGTTCAAGCTCGGCGCGGCCGGAGGAGCTGACGACGGCGATAGGGAGCCCGGCCAAGCTGAGGATGAGTTCGCGGGTCGAGTCGGCGATCGGCGGGTTGGCGGCCGCCTTTTCGCGAAAAAGAGCCTTTTTTCGAGGGTACTCGGGCCAGAGGAGGTTTATATCGTAAGGAGGATCGACTTGGTGGCGGAGGACTTCGAGCATGGCGCGATCGGTGATGCCGATGCAGTGGGCTTGGTAGTTGTCCCAGGTTAGCTCGATGCCGTGGGGCGTTAGAATCTCGACCCAGCAGGCGTAGTGGAGGGCTTCGGAATCGGCGAGGACGCCATCGAAGTCAAAGAGAATTGCGTCGTAATCAACCATCACAGAGTAGAATAGCGCTGATGCTCACCTCTCCATCCCGTTGGGTCCTTTGCGGACTTCTTTTAGCGGGCACGACGATTAACTATTTAGACCGGCAGACGCTGAGTTTGATGGCTCCTTTGATGCGGGAAGAGTTGGGGTTGAACAACGAGAAGCTGGGGCTGCTTTTTTCGTTTTTTTACTACGCCTATATGCTGTCGCAGTTCGTTGTGGGCGGGCTGATTGATCGGCGGAATTTGCGGACGTCGTATGGGGGGGCGGTGCTGTTGTGGTCGCTAGTGGGGCTGACGACGGCGCTGACGTCGGGGTTTGCGAGCTTGGCGGTATTTCGGATTTTGCTGGGGATCACGGAGGCTCCGAATTGGCCGGGGGCGTTGAAGATTGTCTCGCGGGCGTTGCCGGAAAAAGAGCGACCGATGGGGAACGGGATCTTCACGAGCGGGCAGAGCGTGGGTGCGTTGATTGCTCCGTTGTTGATTTTGACGGTGGCGCAGGCGGCGGGATGGCGAATGGGATTTGTGGTGGTGGGGCTGTTGGGAGTGGTTTGGTTTTTGGTTTGGATTTGGTACACGCGGCGGCCGGAGTTTGCGGCGATTTGGCCGCCAGTGCCGCTGGGACCGGCGTCGGCCAGCTATGGGGCGATTCTGCGTTCGAAGTCATTTTGGTGCGTGGCGGTGATCACGAGCACGGTGAACCCGATCCTATATTTCAACGTGAATTGGCTGCCGACCTACTTTAATCAGCAGCGGGGCATGGTGCCGGGGTCGGATGAGATGAAGTGGATTTTGACGGCGATTTTTTTGGCTTTGGATCTTGGGTACATTGCGTTTGGGTTGGCTTGTTTGCGATTTTCGCGGACGGTGGTCTTTTCGGTGGCTACGGTGTTGGTGGCCTTTGCTTCGGCCGTGCCTTGGGCGGTGGATCGACCGCAACTGATTGGGTTGCTGGCGGTATCAAACTTTGGTTTGGGGATGTGGATGGCGATGTATTTGACGTTTACGCAGGAGGTTTCGAGGGATTCAGTGTCAACGGCGATGGGGTTGCTGGGGGGGACGGGAAGTTTGGCGGGGGCGGTGGTGATGTGGGTGATTGGGGTAATTACGGAACGAACCCATTCGTTTGATTTGCCACTTTATGCGATTGCGGGGGCGATCACGTTATCGTGGTTTGCTGGCTTGGCGCTGCAACGGAATCGAAGATGAAACTACTCGTTCTACTTGCTCTGCCGCTTTTTGCGGCGGAGGATCCTTACTCTTATATTCGCGCTGGCAAGGCGGCGGACATCACGACGAAGGGCACTGGCGGGACGGTGCTGATGGGGGGCGGGGGCGACGTGGACGCGGCGTTCCGCTGGATGATTGAGCGGAGTGGGAACGGGGACGTCCTGGTGCTGCGGGCGCGAGGGACCGATGCTTACAACCCTTACATTTTGAAGCAGGGGTCGGCGCATTCGGCTTCGACGCTGATTGTACGGAGCCGGGAAGCGGCGGCTGATTTGTTTGTCGTCGACAAGATTCGGCACGCGGAGGCGATCTTTTTTGCCGGGGGCGACCAGTGGAACTACATCCGGATGTGGAAGGGAACGCCGCTGGCGGCGGCGGTGCAGGAGCGGATCGACGCGGGGTATCCGGTGGGTGGGAGCAGCGCAGGGTTGGCGGTGTTGGGGCAGTACTATTTTTCGGCGGAGTTCGATACGGTTACTTCCGCGGAGGCGAAGGCGGATCCGAATAGCAAGAAGATCACGTTGGGGAAAGATTTTCTGAGGATTCGGCACCTTGAGAACCTGATCACGGATAGCCATTTTACGGCACGGCATCGGGAGGGGCGGTTAGATGTTTTTCTGAAAAAACTTGGCGTTTCCGGGATTGTGGGCCTCGGCATTGATGAGGCGACGGCGGTGCTGCTGAGCGAGGACGGGACGGCGACGGTGGTGGGAAAGGCAAAGGCGCATGTGCATCGGCCGGGACAAGCGGCGCGTCACTTCGGGGTGGGAGAAGCGGTCGTGTTTAGAAAGTGAAGGCGATGCCGAGGCTGACGCGTTGCTGGGAGATGCGTCCGCGATGCATTTGATTGGGCAATACTTGGGGTTCGAGGGATTTCCGGAGGAGGTCCGGGGGAGGGGTGCAGGTGTTGCGATAGTCGGCCCGCATGGTCCAGTGTTCGCTGAGGCGATAGCGGACGCCGCCGCCCAATTGGACGCCTAGCTGGAAGATGCCTCCGCCTTGGAGAGGGGGGGCGTTTTCGAAGTTGTAAGCGGAGCGGATGATGCCGACGTTGGTTAAGCCGTAGCGGAGGAGGCCACGAGCTTTCGTGAACGGGGCGTCGGTGAGATGGACGAGTTGGAGGACGGGTCCCATGGCGAAGAAGGGCCGGAGGCGGCTTTCGCGGGGTCGGAAGTGGATGAGGGTGTTCGAGGTGAACTGGCGGGTTAAGTAGCCGGTTTTTTGTTCGACGACGCCGGATGCTCCGTCGAGTTCGAGCTTCAGATTCCCGCGTTGATAGCCGAAGCCAAGTTCGTGGGAGACCCAGCGGAATGTGTTCAGAGTGACCGTGGTGCCGAGGGCGAAGCCCGGGGTAATGCGGTTGGCGGCGACGAGTTCGTGCATTTGGGAGGGGTTGTGGCCGAGCCGGAGGATGATGCCTTCGGCACCGACGGATGATCTACTGAAGACCATGAGGCCGCCGTTGACGGAGAGTTCGACCGAGGCAGGGGCCCATTCGGCGGGGCTGCGATGGAGCTTGGGAGAGCGGACGACGGGGCCGGCCATGGTGGGGCCGGATTGAGGCTGGAACGAGTTTCGACTACGGCTATAGTTTTTGGTGGCCTGGGTTAGGATGGACGCTCCTTGATAGATGAGGCTGCCGCGGAAGAGGTCGTTGCGTACGGTAAGCACTGTTTGGCGGAGAATCCGGGCGGCTTGGTTGCCGCGATAGGGGCCGGGGGAGGGGGCGGCGATTTCATCGAAGCGGCGGGCATGGAGGCAGTCGCCAAAGACGAGGACTGCGACGGCTCGGTCGGTGAGCAAAAGTTGGCCGGTGGCGTTAGAGGCTTCGATGGGAACCCACGGGCGGGGTATCTGTTCGGCGGCTTCGACGCAGCCGGTGAAGAGGAGATCGTTGACGACCTTGCTGCGCTCTCGATCGATGTTTTCGTCGATGACGTGGGTGAAAAGGCCACGTCCGCGCGAGAAATTGATTCCGACGTCCTGGGTGGCGGCTGCGGTGAAGATTTGTTTGCCCTCCCACACCTCTTTGGTGGCGTACAGGCGAAGATGGTGGCGCTTGGAAAAGGTATTCAAGGCCTTGGACCAGGACTGGACGGGAGCCTGGCCTTCGAGGAGCAGGGTGGACATCGGGGCATCCTGATACTCGTGATTTCCGGCGAGCGCTCGAAAGGTCCGGTAAGCGGTGGCCGAGCTCAGAGCTTCAGGAATCTGCCAGCCCGCGGCGATGAACGCTCGTTCGATGGCGGTCGGATCGCCGGCCAGAACGAGGTTGGTCAGGTCTGATTCCTGACGCCGACCGGGTGTTTGGGTTCGATAGGGCAAGCGCGCAAGAAACTCAGGCGGCATTGGTTCGGCGAGCCCCAATAACTGAGGAGGCAGCGGCTCCCAGCCGGTTCCATCGAGCAAGCGGACCACCAATTCCGTGCCTGCCTTAAGCCGAATCTCGGGTTCAGAGAAGCGAAGCACGGAGGCGAAAGCGGCGGTGGAAAAGGCGAGTGCGATGGGGTCGACGGCGGCTAGGCTGGTTAAGAGTCCGGAGGCGCGAAAGCCGGGGGTGTTCGTTGAGCGGATGCCGCGAACGCGTCCATCCTTATCGACTTTTTCGCGGGCATTATCGATGGCGACGACTTGAGCCCGAGTCTCGACCCAGTTTCCGTCGGGGAGTTCGACCTTCGAGAAGCGGAACGAGAGTGTGGCGGTTTCGCGAGCAAAGCCGACGCCTACGCGGCGGACTTCGACGATTTCGCCGAGAACGCGGGCACCGGGCGCGATGCGGAGAAGACCGCTGACAATGTAGGGGGCGATCAGCACGGCCTGGACTTGGTCACCAACGGCTGAGGAGTAGGAATTGATTTCCTGTTGCAAGCGCAGTTCGAGGCGCGAATCGCCAGTGAGGTCAGCGCCGAGGCATAGCCCAAGCGAGGCCAGAAAGGTCGATACTAGGGGCGCTGATTTGTGCAAACCTCCAAGAGTATCGCACTATAGAAGCGATGAGTTCAGTCCCAGTACTTCGCGTCCACACCGGCCAAGACTCGAACAACGTTCAAACCTACCACTTCCAGACCACGTTTCATATTGGAAGGACCGAAGAGTGCGAACTACGGATCGACGACAGCCACATTAGCCGTCGACACGCGAAGGTCTCCTACGAGCAAGGCCAGTGGTGGATTCAGGATTTGAATAGCTCGAATGGCATCCTGCTGAATGGCGAACGGGTAACGAGCGCGCCGGTGTCGCCGACGCTGATCGTGCGACTGGGGCTGGAGGGTCCGTGGGTTTGGTTCGAAGTGCAGCCGCCGGCTGCGGCGGTGGCCGCTCCCGCCCCGGTTGCCAGCCACACGATGGTGCTGAAGTCGTACACGGAAAAGTATTTGACGCCGGGGACGCAGGGCGAAGCCGGCCATCAGACGATGATGATCCGGAGTGCGTTTCAACGGGTGCAGAAGAAGCAGCGGTCGAAGTTTGCGATGGCACTGGGTGGGGTGGGGGTGGTGGCGTTGGCGATTGCCGGGTATGCGTACTATCAACATCGGGAGTTGAGCGAGCGGAAGGCGTTGGCGCAGGAGCTGTTCTATCAGATGAAGGCGATCGACGTCGACATCGCGAACGTAAAGGCTGAGAACGTCGGCAAGTACCGGACGCGTCGGCAGGAGATGGAGAAGAACTACGAGAAGTTTTTGACGACGTTGAAGGTCTACGACCCGAAGATGAGCGAACAGGATCGATTGATCATGCGGATTTCGCGGGTTTTGGGGGAGTGCGAACTGGACATTCCGCCCGGGTTCAAAGAGGAAGTGGAGAACTATATCAAGAAGTGGCAGGGGTCGGGAAGGTACAAGATGGCGGTGATGCGGGCCAAGGAGAACAACTACACGTCGCGGATAACTTCTGAGCTTTTGAACCAGGGGCTGCCGCCGCAGTTTTTCTATTTGGCGATGCAGGAGAGCAACTTCGACCCTTTCATTAGCGGCCCGCCGACGTACATGGGAATCGCAAAAGGGATGTGGCAGTTTATCCCGGAAACGGGGGCGAAGTATGGCTTGAAGATTGGCCCGTTGGCGGACCTTCCGCGGCCCGACACGGGAGACGACCGGCACAATTGGGAGAGGGCGACGGGGGCGGCATCACGGTATCTGAAAGATCTCTATTCGACGGACTCGCTGGCTTCGGGACTGTTGGTGATGGCTTCTTACAACTGGGGCGAGGGTAGAGTCATCAAAAGGATCAAGAGCCTGCCGAGCAATGCGCGCGAGAGAAATTTTTGGCGTTTGCTGACAGAGTTTCGGTCCGATATTCCGCAGGAGACTTACGACTACGTGTTCTACATTGTTTCGGCTTCGGTGATCGGCGAGAACCCGCGGCTGTTCGGTTTTGATTTCGATAATCCGCTGGCGCATTTGGACAAGCAATAGTGCCGGAGCTGCCGGAAGCGGAGTACATGGTTCGGCGGTTGGTGGAGTGTGCGACGGGCGTCCGGATTCGGGAGGCGACGGTGCTGCGGGCGAGCTTGATTGCGCCGCAATCGCCGGATGATCTGGCGGAGACGGTGCGGGGGCGCAAGGTGGTGGGTTACGCCCGGCGGGCAAAGAACGTGTTGCTGCATTTGGATAGGGGCTGGACGTTGCGGGTGCAATTGGGGATGACGGGGCATTTTTACTGGGTTCCGGATGCGCGCGTGCTGCCGCGGTTTACTCGGGTCTGGTTTGGGTTGTCGAATCGTGCCGCGCTGGTTTTTGAAGACGCTCGGACGTTTGGAAATGTGCATTTACATCGGACTGAGGAGTTGGCGGCTGTGTTCGCTGATTACGGTCCGGAACCGCTTGACGAGGGCTTCACTTGGCAACAACTGAAGGGCAGTGGCGCACGGGCGAAGGGGCCGATTAAGCCGTTTTTGCTGGATCAATCGAAGGTGGTTGGATTGGGGAATATTTGGGCGGCGGAGAGCTTGTATGCGGCACGGATCGCGCCGGGGCGGGCGATTCCGGAGATGGACGATGCGGCGTGGAAGGCGCTGCACCGGGCGATTCGGAAGACGCTGTCGGCTGCGATTGAGAACACGTTTCGGGTGACGCGGTCAGGTGAGGAGTTTCCGGAAGCGGACTTGCTGGCGTGTGCGGTGTATGGGCGTTTGGGAGAGGCGTGTCGGCGGTGCAAGGGACCGATTGAACGGTTTGTGCAAGCGGGGCGCAGTACATTTCATTGCCCTGCGTGCCAGCGGTAGTTGCATAATCGGTCATGCGCTTTCTTCTCGCCTTGCTCATGCCGGTGTTGGCCGCCGGAGCTTGCAAGGAGGTGCGCGTGCTGACCTACAACATTCACCACGGCGAGGGCATCGACGGCAAGTTCGATTTGGCTCGGATCGCGAAGGTTATCCGCAAGAGCCGGGCGGATATTGTGGCTTTGCAAGAGGTGGACCAGCGGACGAAGCGGAACGGGGGCGTGGATACGCTTTCCACGCTTGCTGTACTGACGAAGCGGCGGGCGCTGTTTGGCAAATCGATGGCGTTCGATGGGGGTGAGTATGGGAACGCGTTGCTGGTTAGGGGGTCGATTTTGCGGCATGGTGTACACGCGATTCCGACTTCCTTCGGAAGGGAGGCGAGGTCGATTTTGCGGGCTGAGATTCGGCTGAAAGACTGCCACCATCCGATCCTCGTAATGGCAACGCATTGGGATCATGAGTCGCAGGTTGATCGGTTGGCGGGGGCGGAACTGGCGAACCGATTGGCGAACGATTCGCCGGATCTGCCGGCGATTTTAGCGGGAGACTTCAACGCGAACCCCTCGAACGCCGCGGTGAAACTGCTGAGTGGCACGTGGATGATTAGCGGCGCGGGGGTTCCGCTGCATACGTACCCGGTGGCCGAGCCGAAGGTTCAGATCGACTACATTTTGGCGCGGCCGGGTTCGGCGTGGACGCTGCGGGATGCGCGCGTTTTGCCGGAGATTCTGGCGAGCGACCACCGGCCGTTGCTGGCCACCCTGCGACTTTACTGAATTCGCGATACGCCGCGCGATCCTATCGTCGTTTGCCGCTCCGAGAGTGGCGGAAGTCCTCAGATTTTGTGTTCACCGTAAGGACCGGTGTGTGACCGACGGGGCGACCTGTTTTTCAGCGACGTTGGGGAAGAGAGAATCCGCTGTCTGTCGAAAGGGAACCTACGGGTGGTTCGCAATAGCAGCAATCTGGCCAAAGGGCTGGCTTTTGATCGGCGGGGTCGGATGGTTGTGCGAGCGAGGTTGAGTTACAAGGACAGAGCCGGAGGGGCGGATTACGATTCTCGCGGAAAGTTTTCAGCGCAAGGGCTTGCATTGGTCTAGTGATGTCGTTGTAAGAACGGATGGCTCGATCTACTTCACCGATCTGAAGCAGAAGTACGAGTGGGCGAATCCGGCGAAGACCGGATAGAACGCCGCGTATCGGTGGTCTCGACGGGAGGGGGTGACGGTGTTCGCCGACGACGGCCAAGCGCCGAACGGCACCGCGCTCTCGCCGCGCTAGGATTTGCTTTATTGTGACCGACACTACCGAAAGGGTCGTGCCGGTGGGCCGGACGGAGTTAAGACTGATTCGGCGGGTAATGTCTGGGTCCGCGAGGACGAGGGGCTAGTGGTGCTCCGGAGGGACCGACTCGCGCGGAGGGTCCGAGGTGTTTGTGACGGCGAAGACGTCAATCTACGAATTCGACCTAGCGCGGGGGCAGCGGATAATTTTGCGATAGCCGTGATTTCGACGATTTCCTTGCGCTGGTTACGAGAGCGGTTTCGGGTCTAGCCCCACCGACACGATTGTAGAGTGGGCGTTCTTCCCGGAGTTGGTTTTGCGGTGCGACCAGAAATTGGAGCGGAACGTGATGCCGCGTCGGTCGCTGTACCAGTTGTAAATTCTGGATCAGGGCATGGGTGGGCAGAACGCTCCGTTCCAAACGAATATACTTTGGAGGTGACTCGTCGAACCTTCTTTGCTCTGTCCGGTGCCGCCTTGGCCGCCCCTAACGATCGCATCAACGTTGGATTTATCGGTGTGGGGAATATGGGCACGAATCGGCTTCGTGGCTTCCTGAAACATCCCGATATGAACGTTGTCGCGCTGTGTGACCTGGATGAAAGTTACTTGTCCCGGGCGATGGGGATCGTGAAAGAGAGCCGGGGGAATGAGCCGACGACTTATAAGGATTTCCGCAAGCTGCTGGCGGATAAGTCGATCGACGCCGTGTGTATTGCAACGCCGGACCATTGGCACGCGATGCCTACCGTGCAGGCCTGCGCCGCGGGGAAAGACGTGTTCGTGGAGAAGCCGCTGAGTTACTCGATCGGGGAGGGTCGGGCGATGGTAAAGGCGGCGCGGAAGCACCAGCGTGTTACGCAGATGGGGAATCATATTCATAACGACTTACCGAACTATCGGCGGGCTGTTGAACTGATCCGGTCGGGGGTTATTGGGAAGGTCCAGCACGTCAACATTTGGAAAACGTCGGAGACGAAAGGGCTTGGCACACCCTCTGATGGTCCTCCGCCCGCTAATTTCGACTACGCCACTTGGCTTGGCCCGGCGCCGAAACGCGCGTACAACCCGAACCGAGCTCACTTCAACTACCGTTACTTTTGGGACTATTCAGGCGGCATGTTCATCGACTTCTGGTGCCACATCACCGACGTCGCGTATTGGGCGCTGGACCTGACGGCTCCGAAATCCGTGGTGGCGACCGGGCGGCGGGAGATTTCCGACGATAACGCGGAAACGCCCAATTTTCTCGATCTCGTTTACGAATACCCAGGGATGAATCTTACTTGGGGCCTGAATCCGATGGCCCCGGCTGGGTTCGAGGACAAGGGTATTGGATGCGTGTTTCAGGGCTCCGCGGGTAGTCTTTTTGTCGACTATGCCACGCATCAGGTTTTCGTCAAGGGTAAGCCGGTGATGGACTTCAAGCGGCCCGAGCCGTCCATTCCAGACTCGCCGGGCCACATCCGCGAGTTCTTAGATTCGGTGAAATCCCGGAAGTTGACCACCTGCGATATCGAGTATGGCCATAAGCTGACTAAGGCTGGGCTGCTAGGAAACATCGCGTATCGGACGGGTCGGCGGATTACTTGGGACGACGCGAAGGAACAAATTATCGGCGACCCGAAAGCCAATCAAATGGTCACTCGCAAATACCGTAAGCCTTGGAGACTGGCATGATCCTGCTTGTCGCGATGGCTTTGAATAGCATTCTACTTCCGGGCGACGTCGCCATTTATTCGGGCCAGGCGACGCACGTTTTAGTTACTTCGACTCGTCGCGATGTGCTTCCGTCCGGAGGGGCGCTGATTGTCCCGGCGGGCGAGGCTGGGGCGCTTGAGGACCCCGCAAAGTTTTGGCGCCTGTTTTCGCAACTGCGCTTCCACGACTACGCGCAGAAATCGACGAAGGTGCCGATTGCCCCGCGAGCGATCGAAAGGACGGTGCAGGGCGGTGATTCGTTGACATTTGGACCGACGAAGATCAGCGTGTTGGCAACGCCCGGATATTCGGCCGGGGCGGTTTCCTACGTGTTTGAGCAGAAGGGAAAGCGGGTGATCGCGACGGGCGATCTGATCTATTCGGGCGGTAGGCTGCTGGATCTTTACAGCTTACAGAGCGAGGTGACGGAGACGAAGACGCGTGGTTATCATGGGTTTGCTGCGCGGGCGGGGCAACTGATCGCAAGCCTGCGGTTGGTGGCCGCGCAGAAGCCGGACCGATTGATTCCGGCGAGGGGCCCGGCGATTGAAGACCCGCAAAAAGAGATCGCGCTGCTGATTGATCGGCTGCAGCGGCTGTTGGATAGTCATTTCTCGACCGACGCTTTGCGGTGGTACTGGGGCGAAGAAAGCTGGCAGACGCGGGCGAAACTCGCTATCGGACGACCGCCTTCGGCGCCGATGCCGATGTCGGAGGAGCGGGACCTGCCGGGCTGGATTATCGCGATTGGCAACTCGCGTTTGCTCGTGTCGCCGACGGGTGCCGCGTTTTTGCTCGACGCTGGATATCCGCAGATTGTCGAGAAGCTGGCAGAGTTGCAGGCGGCGGGCCGGTTTAAGAATCTTGAGGGGCTGTGGATTACCCATTATCACGACGATCATACGGATTTTGCGACTAAAGTGGCCAAGCGGTTTGGGGCTAAAGTGATCTATAGCACTAAGATTCAGGACATCGTGGAACACCCGGACCGGTATCGGATGCCGTGCCTGACAACGAACCCGATTACGGGCGAAACGAAGGGCGAGGCGGAGAGTTGGGAGTGGCGGGAATTTAAGATGGCCAGTTACTTTTTTCCCGGTCAGACGCTGTATCATGGCGGGCTGTCGATTGAACGGGAATCGGGGGAAAAGATCTTTTTTGTGGGCGATTCGTTTACGCCTTCGGGTACGGACGATTATTGCTTGCAGAACCGGAATTTCGTGGGGGAGGAAGAGGGGTATTTGTATTGTCTGAAGCTTCTGGAGAAGTTGGGCGGGAAACACTGGCTGATCAATCAGCATGTGCTGCCAATGTTTCGATACGATTCTGCGCGAGTGGAGCGGATGCGGGCAGAGCTGCGCAAGCGGGCGGAGTTGTTGGCAGAGCTGACTCCCCTGCCCCATGCCAACTACGCTGTGGATGAGAGTTGGGCCCGAATCTATCCCTATGCGACGGCGGAGACGACCGTGGAGCTACGGTTGATGAACCATTCGGCGGCCGCTCAGACGTTCGAGGTGAAATGGAATGTACCGGCCGGGTGGACGGTTCGGGAAGCGGCAACGAAGGTATTGGTTCCGGCTCGGTCGGAGGGGAAGGCGGTTCTGCAATTGAACAAGCTGGCTCCGAAGGAGATGGGCGTGCTGACGGCGGACGTTAGCTTTGCGGGGTTCCAGTTCTTGAGTTGGACGGAGGCGCTGCTGATAAACTAACGTGCATGGCGGAGATGATCGAACTTACGCTGCAGAATATCCCCTAAAGAGTTGGCGGAAGCTCTGGCTAACGACAGCGAGTTGGGCCATGACACGTTGGACGAGACGGTGCTAGCGATGTTGCGGGAGCAACTCACGAATATGCGGCCGTTTTCAAACGGATTGAGGCAATTGGCTAACGACTGGTCCGAAGAGGACATTCCCGTCCGTAGCCGATTCGACGGTCATAACCGCTTGCCATCCCTTGCCGTTAACCGCACCCAGAATCGTAACGGTATGCCATCGTCCGTCCGGGGTCCCCTCATGAATGCGTTGTCCGCGCGGCGCTCGTCCATACAACCTGCTCCGGGTCAATGCCGACCGTCTCTGTCCGCCATTGCTCTCGCCGCCAAACTCCTTCCGCGCTATCCTGCTGGCTGGCGTGCCGGCTTTGTTTTAACCGAAGTCCCATCTCCAAAATCACCGCAGAGAGCCGTTGTTGACTGATGGCTACGCTTTCCTGAGTTTTGCAACCATCCTCGCAACTCGTTAACTGTGGCTCCCGCCAAGTCGTTGGCGGATCTCGGGTGTCAGACGGCTGGGAAAGCCGCGGGGTCTTCCGGCCGGTCGCGAGGAACTGCCGGTCTCCCGCTTGGTTTTTCATATTCTCTCGGCCCAGGCCCGGCTTACTTGAAAAGTCGCCGCCTATTCCTTAAGGCCAGTATTCGCGCTCTCATCGGCGGCAACAAACTTTGAGCGCAAATCGTCTGAGTAGGCTCGTGCCATATCCGTGCGTCGTCATAATGTCCAGAGCGCCTCCATTATGTCAGGATTTGCTCTAATCGCGATACCGCAGCGTGACCGCCGAGGACACCCCGGGTGCGACCGTCAACGTCTGCGTCAGTCCGCCGAGCGACTCGTGCCAAACGGCCAAGGTATATTTACCCGGCGGTAAATCCGACCACGCGAACTCGCCCTTGGCATCGGTAACGGCAAGAAACGGATGGTCGAGCACGCCGATGTACGAGCGCATCCAATTGTGGACGTTGCACTTCACCGGAACCATAATCTCTGGCCGAACAAAGCGCCGCTGCAGGTCCGGCGCGCCCGGTGGCTGCTGCTGGTTCCAATCGCGATTTTCCTTCGGCGTGGGGTGGATGTTATGCGAGACGGGATCAGCGTTTTTCACCGCTAAAGTCTGGCCCGTCCGCAACGCGAGCACCCGCGGAACGAACTGACAGCCCTTCTGCTCGAGCATCACCGACCCCGTCGCCGGGGCAAAGGTTTTACCTTCGAGTCCGGACTGGATATAGACGAAGGCGTTCGCTAGGGCACCGTCGGCACCGATAGCGATCAACTGCTCTTCCACCGGCTTGGCATGCAATTTTTCGCAGTCGGCTTCGGCGTTCATCGAGACTATCTTAGTCTCGCGCCGAGCTCCCGAATATTCGACGCGGCCGGTGACCTTCACCCCGGGCTCGGGCGTTTTCGGCCCGCAGGCGGCCAACAGCAGCAGACATCCCAGCGCATAGCGTTTCATGGTTTCACCTCGCCGGTCAGCGACTCGAGAAAGGCGACCAGATCGGCTCGCTCCTGGCGCGTGAACATCGTCAGCGGGCGCAGCAGCGGATCCAGTTGGGGGTTGGCGTTGCCGCCGCCGACGTAAAAATCGACGACCTCCTTGAGAGTCTTCAAGCTGCCATCGTGCATGTACGGCGCGGTCTCGGCGATGTTCCGCAGGCTTGCAGTACGAAAGGCCCCCTTGTCCCGCTCCTGCCCGGTAATCTTGAAGCGACCGAGGTCGGTCAACTCTCCGGTCGCGTCCATGCCAACACCCAAATTGTGGAACTGGTGATCCGTGAAGAGAGCGTAATCCTTGCCGATGACGTGGCACGTCGCGCAGTTTGCCTTGCCGCGAAAAAGCTTCAGGCCGCGCTGCGCTTCGTCGGTCATGGCGGTGGGGTCGTCGCCGAAAACGAACCGGTCGAACGGCGAGTTTCCGCGCACGAGAATTCGCTCGTAAGCGGCCAAAGCTTTCGCGATCCGCTCCATGGTCACCGTGTCGTCGCCGTAGGCCGCCGCCATCATTTCGCGGAACTTCGGATCGGCCCTTACGCTGGCGACGACACTGTTCGAGGTGTGACCCATCTCGTTCGCGTTCAGCATCGGGCCGGAGGCCTGCTCCTCCAACGTCTTGGCTCGACCGTCCCAGAACTGGCTGTGCTGATAGACGGCGTTCCAAACCGACGGCGCATTGCGATTCCCTCGTGCCCCCTTAACTCCCTCCGACCCCGCACGCGGATCCGCAAAGCCCTTCTCCGGCTGATGGCACGTGGCGCAAGCCACCGAGCCATCCACCGAAAGCGCCGGACTGAAGAAGAGCGACTTACCCAAGGCGACGGCCGCCGCCGGAGCCGGGTCCGGTACCGGCGGCAAACCTAGCGGCGTTTCCACTGGAACGACCGCACCCATGAAATCCGCCTTCGGCTTCGTGCAGCCGACCATGGTCACGAGCGTGGTTAAAAGCAGCCAACGCATGCTACTGTCCGATCGCGATTACGCCCCAGGGCTTGTCCCCGGCCTTCACTTTTCGCACCACGGTCATGGTCGCGACATCGATCACGGAGACATCGTTCGACGGCCCATTAGCCGTGAACAGCAGCTTTTCATCCGGCGAAAGTGTGATTCCCCAAGGCCGCTGGCCAGCCTCAACGGACGCCGTTACCTTGTCCGTTTTCGTATCGATCGCCAGGACCTTTTTGCCGCGTCCAGTGCTGACGTAAAGTCGGCTACCGTCTCGCGTCAACGCCGTGCCCATCGGCTTCATGCCCGATTCAACGGCCACGGTGCCGACCGCTTCGAGCTTCACCAGATCGAGGATCGTCAGATTGCCGTCGTTTTCGTTGGTGACATACGCCCGCTTACCATCGGGCATGACCGCCACCGAGCGGGGTCGACGCCCCACTTTCATGACTTTGATCACGGTCCCGGCGGCGGTATCGACGGCAGACACCGTGCCGTCGTTTTCCGAGGTGACGTAGACGACTTTGCCGTCCGGGCTCAGCGTGACGCCTTCCGGCTCTTCGCCGGTAGGGACGCTCTTCACGACGCTGCCGTCGGCGATGCGAATGATGCTGAGGCCCGAGGCGTCTTCATTTGCCACATAGAGCAGCGACCCATCGCGACTAATGGCGAACTGTTCCGGATCGGAGCCGCCGAAAAACTTGCGCACCACTTTCCCCTGCGCCAAATCGACCACCCCGATCCCGTCGGCCGATTTATCCGGCGGTGGCAGCGTGCTTTCGTCCACCCCGGGAGGTGCCGACGGCGAACCGCTCAGCGCGACGAAGATCTGCCCGCCGAAGTCATGCACCCCGCGCGGGCGCTTCCCGAGCGGGATCGTGGCGATCAACTCCGGCTTCGAAGGATCGATCACCGTCAGATCTCCGGAGCCTTCGTTGGTCACATACACCAAGTAGCTGGGTTTAGCAGCGGGCTCCGGAGCTTTCGAACAGGCCACGGCAAACACGGCCATCGCGACGGGCAGAAATTTTTTCATGGAGGTTAGAAAACGATCCGATCTTTCTTTTCTTCAAGCTTGGCCGCAGCCAAAGCGGGCACCTTCAACAGGTCGTCAACCGAGTTGAAACTCCCGTGCTCCTTGCGCCAGGCAATCAGCGCCGAAGCTTGCGACCGCTTCAAATTCAAGCCGCTTTCCAGCTGAATCGCCGACGCAGTGTTGACATTGATCCGCTCCACCGCTTCGGGCGGAAAATGCTTCACCAAATAGTCAACCACCGCCGTATATTCCGCATCTGTGGCTTTCATACCGAACGCCGACATCCGCGTCATGGTCTTATCCCAGCCGCCCCGGTCCTGCCGTGGGGAGATCGACCGCGCCACTTCATGACACTGCTTGCACAGCTTTTCCGTCTCTGCTTGGCCCGGCCCCTCGGGAAGTTGCTGACCATAGGCCGCCAGAGTTAGAACGACGACGAGTCCGTATCTCATACTTCTATTTTAATGCTCAATCGGGAAGCTGAAAGCGTACTGGTTGCCGTCGTAGGCACCGACGTAAACCCGGCTCCCGCCCGCCGACAAGCCGCCGCTGTGGACAAACGAAGTAATCGTCTTGCCCGAATTCCACAACTCCTTACCAGTAGCGCCGTCCAACGCATAAAGCACCGCCGGCACAGACTTGGCGACGATAGTCTTCAAATCCTTGCCGCGGAACTCGCCCGAAGAGAGCGCGAAAACGACACCGTTAATCACCAGCGGAGCCAGCGGCGAGACGAGTTCCCGCGAAGTCCAGGCGACTTCCAATTTACCCCCGTCACCCAGCTTGAACGCCGAAATATTTTTATCCGAAGGAGCGAGAAGCCAACGGTTCCCGGCCGGATCCTGCCAACTGGCGACGCCGCCAGCCTGATAGCCCGGTGCGGAAAACACCGCCGACTGTGCGTAGACCGCCGAGAGGTTCGTCGTATCGACCACCTGCAAGTGACCCTGCGCAGAGGTCGCCGCAGCCATGTCCTTGCCCTTGAAGTCGAACACGACCGGCGAAGATGTGAACTCGCCAACAGTCGATTTAAAGGATCCCTTCGCGGCCAATGTCTTCGATTCGAGTGCGGCTAACTCGTTGCCAGCAGCAACGTACACCGTACCATCCGGCGCAATCGCCGGGCCCACAGTTCCAGCAACGTTGGCCGAGGTCGTCCACTTGGAGACAATCTTGGTATCGAGCCCTAACGCCCAAACGCCATTTGCAACGCCGGAGCAACTGTTTGAGGTCGACACATACGCGTGGCGATCAACCACGACCAGGCCCTGGGAGTTGGCCCCCGCCGGGAGAAACGAAACGCCCGGGACGGGCTCTTCGCCATTGCCCAAGTAAACCGAATGCAGCTTGCCGTCGCCGCTTAATGAGTTCACCCACTGGACGCGCGCGGAAAACGGATTCGGAGCGTCGGGGGTAGGCTTAACCGGTCCAGCCGCCCGACGAGCGGCCTGCTGCGGAGGCACCGGCCGGGGTGTTGGTGTCTGCTTTAACGTCACCGCGCCTTCGTAGGGCTCGCCGACGCCACCCTTGGCCGGGGTACCGCGGCCAGGGCTGGAGCCGGTCGGGACGGGCGGGTAACCCAGACCAGTGGGTCGGGTAACGGATGACGTCAAACCGCCAGGACAAGCCAGCGTCCCGGGCTTCGCGGCACCGGGTGTGCCATGGCTATTGGCCCATTCAATTCGAGCCAGATCGAGATCGTAGGCCACCACACTGTCGTTGCTTCCACCGAAAAAGCCGAGCGCGCGAAAACCCCGATGGCCGATAAAAAAGTCGACCAGCACCGGCGGCGTAAGGGTGTTCAGTTGGCGGGCGGTGTTGGTCGGCTTCACCTTCCAAACGAGCTCGAAGCCGGGCTTGCTCATCGATTGAGTCGAGATCTTGCCATCGTTGCGGACCCAGAAGGATCGCTGGGCGTCGAAGCCGCTCGTCATCCAATCTCCACCGCCCCGCTGGGCAAAAGCGGTGAACGCGGTAAGGCTCAAAAGCAGGGGCACGGAAGGCGAAATAATTCTACGCAGGATCAAGGTGATCTTCTCCAATTCGAACGTCGATTCTAGATCATATAACGCGAGTGGGCTTGTTTGGGATATAGTGTGGTTTTCGGAGACACGCCGTTCTTATGAGAAGATCCCTGCCCGCTCTTTTATTGCTCGCTGCCGCCTCGCTGGCCTGCGCCGCCGACTGGTTGACCGATGGAGGCGACTCCAAACGCAACAACTGGCAGAAGGACGAAAAACTCCTGACCAAAGCCAACGTCAAGGGCATGCAGTTGCTTTGGAAGAAGAAGCTCGACAACGCTCCTCGCCAGATGCATTCGCTGCTCGAGCCGCTCGTGATCGGAAAAGTCGATACCAAAAGCGGACCGAAGGAGTTGGTCATCCAAGTCGGCGTTTCGAACAATGTGTACGCCTTGGACGCCAAGAGCGGCGAAATGGTTTGGCATCGGAAGCTCGAAAGCACGTTTCAAGACACGCCGGGAGGCCGCGGCCCCAGTGTCCTGTGTCCCGGCGGCATGACGGCGAACGTCACCATCGGCCCGGGCGAACAGCCTGGCAGCTACAAAATTTACGGTGCGGGATGGGACGGCCGCCTGCATATCCTGAATGCCGCCGACGGCGAACCGCTGTCGAAGCCACTGAAGTTCATGCCGCCCAACGGCAAGCCGTATGCATTGAACTTAGTCAATAACGTCATCTACACTCACAGCGCGCAAGGCTGCGGAGGCAATCCGAACACGGCCTACACCTACGATTTGGCCACCCACAAAGTGGGCAGTTGGGGCCCGGCCGGCGGAGGCATGTGGGGACGTTCCGGCCCCGCTGTCAGCAAGGATCTCGTGATGTACACCGGCACCGGTGACGGCAAGTGGGACCCCGAGAATGGCGTTTACGGCAATGGCATCATCGGCGTGAAGCAGAACCCGGAAACCAAGGCTCTCGAGCTGGTGGACTACTACGGCCCCTCGAACGCCGAGTGGCTGTGGAAGCGCGACCTCGACATGCAGGTCACACCGACTATTTTTGACTACAAGGGCAAGGAGTACATGATCGACGCGAGCAAGGAATGCCGCCTCTATCTCATGGACACCCAATCCATCGGCGGCGACGACCATCGCACCGCCGCCTACCGCACCCCGCTCATCTGCAACGAGATTGTCGACTTCGCTGAAGCCGGCATCTGGGGTTCGCTCGCCTCCTGGGAAGACGCAAAAGGAACTCGCTGGGTCCTCACCCCGTTTTGGGGTCCGAAGCACCCGAAATACAAGGCCCCTCTGGAATACGGCCCCGTGAAGAAGGGCGCGATCGCCGCCTTTAAGATGGAGCTCGTCAATGGCAAACCCGTCCTGCAGCCCGCCTGGGTGTCCCGCGATATGAACCAAGCCGAACCGCCGCTGATCGCCAACGGCATGATCTTCGCTTATGGCAGCGGCGAAAACACGGCGCAAGCGTTTCCCGACGTCGGCCTCGATTTCCGCATGGAGCGTCGCATTCCGCTGTCGACCCACGCGGTGCTTTTTGCCCTTGATGCCGAGACCGGCAAAGAGCTGTGGAACAGCGGCAAAGAGATCACCAATTGGAACCATTGGAGCGGTATCGCTCTGTCAAATGGCCAAGTCTACATCAACACCTACGACGGCCATATCTACTGCTACGGCTTGAAGAAATGAGACTGGTTGCGGGTCTGCTGCTCCTGGCGCTGGGCGGCGCTTCTGTAAACGCCCAGCCGCTTACTCCCGAACAGATCGATCAGGCCCTCGAAGCCTATCGGCGCATTCTGATCGACTGGGGCAGCCTAACCCGCTATGGCAGTGAAAACTCAGAGCTCCGACCGCAGCCCGGGCGAGTCGTTTTTCTCGGCGACGACATCACCGAAAACTGGGGCCCGGAGTTCTTCTCCGGCAAGCCATATTTGAACCGTGGCATTATTCGGCAAACCACGGCTCAGATGCTCGTTCGCTTTCGTCAGGATGTAATTTCGCTCAAGCCCGTCGTGGTCATCATCCAGGCCGGAACCAATGATCTCGCCAGCGTCATGGGCCCTTCCACCGAAGGAACCATGGCGGAGCATTTCATGTCCATGGTGGAGCTAGCTCAGCACAACGGCATTCGCGTCGTGCTGGCCTCGGTCACCCCGGTCTGCGACTGCTTCACGAAGAAGACCGACCGTCGGCCTGCCGGCAAAATCATCAGCCTGAACGGCTGGATTAAAGATTATGCTAAGAAAGTCGGAGCGGTTTATCTCGACTATTACTCGGCGTTGGGAGACGGTCGTGTCATGAAGAAAGAATACACCGTCGACGGTCTCATTCCGAACGCTGCCGGGTACGCCCGCATGGCACCTCTCGCCGAAAAAGCGATTGCCGAAGCCCTCGCTCGCTAGCGGGAACCGAGAAACGGGATTTTTTCTTTCGTTCGCTCCCAAAACGTTTTTTCCCGATCCGCGTTGGGGTCGAACGGCTTCGTAATCAGAATCGCCTTCACATCGAACGGATCGGCCAGCCGCTCCCATGGGGCGGTTGAGAGTAACCGAACCCGGTAGCCTTCAAAGGCATAAGTTCGTCGCTCCAAAGTGCCATCGTCTTTCTCAAGCACGATCGAGAAGCCCGTGACGGTCGACGTCTTCCTGGCCGACGTCACCTCCACCGGATGCACTGCGCTGGGGTAATAACCCTTCACTTCGCGGAGCCGAAACGCGGTTTCGTAGCGCTTCCGCCGTGCGTTAAAAATGAACACACGCAGGCCATCGAACTCGTAGTCATGCCCACCGCGAGGAATGGTCGTCCACAAGTAGTGTTTCTTGGTCACTCCTTCTTCGTTCTTCACTTCGCCGAGCGGAAACCACGACGTAATCCGATGCCCCTCTGCGTATTGGGCCACGTCATCGGGAATGGTCATCGTCAACGCCCGCGTCAGGGCCCACCCCGCTCGGCCTTCAACACTCCGAACCAAGCTCCAATCCTCCATCTTCACCGTGTCCACCTCGGCGGCCACCTTCGAGGATTCCCTCAGTACCGCCACCCGGCGCGGCGGGGCCGACTCGTCCACTTCCGGCGCCATGCGGCGGGATATGTCGAGCCAATCCGACGGCGGCTTCGGCGGCGGCGGCATCGGCGGGCGCTCGATCCCATCGTCCTTGGCCTTGTCTTTCTGCCTATCCTTGCGACTGCGTTTTTTGGGGGTGGCCGCGGCGGGCATCACCCCTTTGGTCACCTCCGCTTGAAAACGAACCCGCGGGGCGAGCCGATGGCCAATGATCACCACCTTCTCGTTCTCTTTCAACTGGTGGAAACTCGGGGCCTGCCGATTCGGCTCGGTGTGCAGATTTAAAACGTCATAGACCATCGCCTCGCCCTGCGTCGGCAGTTTCGCGGCGATCTCGTTGGTCGTCCGCAGCTTGTCCATCTGCTCGGGCGTCAACAGCTTTTCGCCATCGCACCAGCCTTCCACCCCGTTCGCGACGCGAACCCGTGTAAACCGCCGCCGTACCTGCAAAATCGCCAGCCGATCAGCGTGCTTCACCGTCGCCACCGTCGGCGATTTCTGCGAGATCTCCTGCCGAATGTTCAACGTGATCGGACCTGCAAAAGCCTCGCCGATCACCGGCGCTTTCGCGGGCCCTCGATTACACGCCACACCGAAAACGGCGAGCGATCCTACGATCAAAAAAAGCAACTCGCGCATACTACTGCGCCAAAGCCGGAGCAACCATCATTCTACCGCTAAGGCACATAAACACGCAGCAGTTCTAGCGTCGAATTACTATCGACAAAGTACCCACCCAGCTCGGCCGGAATCAGCCAAACTTGCCCAGGCCCTAACTCCCACACCTCGTCGGTAAAGGTCAGCAACCCCTCGCCCCGGCAAATCACCAGCAAATGGAACCGTTCCGGGTCGGAGTTCCAAACCATCGGACCCGTCAACACGTGCCGCTCGGTCGCAAAATACTCGCAACTGGCCAGCACCGCGTTCGGCTCGGAAAACGTAGTCGGCCCTTCGGAACGGCCCCAATCCAGCACCGCGATTGAAGGCTCGACATGCAGTTCTCGCGACCGCCCATAGTCCCACAACCGATACGTGACGTCGGAGTTCTGCTGGATCTCGCAGATGGCCAAGCCACCGCCGATCGCGTGAACCGTCTTGGCCGGGGTGAAATAAGCCTGTCCCACCGCCCCCGGCCACCACTCCAGCAACAACTCGACCGACCCATCGGCCAGCGCTGCCCGCAGTTCTCCCTCGGTAACATCCCGCGCAAATCCCTGCGCAATCGTCGCGCCCGGCTCAGCGCCCAGCACGTACCACATCTCCGTTTTGCCCGACTGGCCTTCGTTCGCCAACCCATGCGCATCGTCGGGATGAACCTGCACCGATAGCTTTTCCGTCGTGAACAGAAACTTAACGAGAATCGGAAAGCGTCCGCCCGGCGCCGGCGGCACCGCCGACCCCAGCACCTCCTTCCGCAGCGTCAACTCCCCCAACGTCAGCCCCTCGCACGAGGTGACAATGTCGTTCGACGAAAGCCAAACTTCACCGATCCGCCGCTCTTGATCTGGAAACAACGGGGCAAGCGAGGTGGCTCCCCACACTCGCTCCACAAACTTCGGCTGCAACGCGATCGGCTTCATCCCAGCGCAACGATGAAGTTGTGAATCCGGTCCAATCCGCGCTCAATCTCGTGCATCGACGTCGCATAGGAGATCCGAATATGCTTGGTCGTCCCAAACGCTTCGCCCGGCACCACAGCCACGAACGCCTCGCTCAAAAGCCGCTCGCAAAAATCCATCGACGAGTTAATCCCCTTCTTGCCGAAGGCCACGCTAATGTCCGGGTAAGCGTAAAAAGCCCCCTGCGGCTCATCCAGCGAGACCCCAGGAATCTGCCGCAACCGATCAATGACGAACCGCCGCCGCTCCTTGTAAGCCGCCAGCATCACGTCGATCGACTCCTGCGGACCCCGCAACGCCTCGACCGCCGCCTTCTGACAGATCGAAGTCGGGTTCGATGTCGAATGACTCTGCAGCTTCATGATCGCGTCGATCACCGGCTTCGGACCCAGTGCGAATCCAATCCGCCAACCCGTCATCGCATAGGTTTTCGAAAGTGACCCGGCGACGATCACCGTATCCTTCGCACCCGGCACCGACGCAATCGAAAACGGTTTGCTGTCGTAGAGGAACCGGCAGTAGCACTCGTCGGTCATCAGCCAAATGCCGCGTGCCGAGGTCACCGCGAAGATCCGCTCAAACTCCGCTCGCGGCAATACGGCCCCGCTCGGGTTGCTCGGAGAATTGATGATTACCAGTTTGGTCTTCGGCGTTATCGCCCGCTCAATCATCTCCGCGGTCAGGTCGAAGCCATGGGCTTCGTCCGTCTCAACGAAGACGCACTTGCCGCCGGCATAGTTGACGACGTCCTTGTACGTAACCCAGTACGGCACTGGGATGATCACTTCATCGCCAGCATTGATCACCGCCTGCATAATTCCAAAAATCGCGTGCTTCCCGCCCACCGTGATCACACATTCAGCCGGAGTATAGGCCGTACCATAATCCGCCTTATGGCGGTCGCAAACGGCTTGCTTCAACTCCTGAGTGCCGCCAGCCGGGGTGTACTTGGTGAAGTTATCGGCTAAAGCTTTAATCGCCGCATTCTTGATGTTGTCGGGAGTCGGAAAGTCCGGCTCGCCGGCTCCGAAATCGACCACATCGACCCCTTCACGGCGCATCTTGTCCGCATCGGCGGCCACCTTCATCGTGGACGAAACTGATATCGTGGCCATCCGCTCGGACACGGCGAGATTGTCTTGGTGCACTAGAGAACTCATGGGATTATTTAACTCACCTGCAAACTGGATTCAAAACTTGCGCCGGACGGAAGCGCTCGGCCAATCGGCTCTCGACGAGAGCGGGAACTAAGCCCCGAACGTCTCCACCCAACCGGACAACTTCTTTAACTAGGCGCGAACTGATAAACGAATAGGCCTCGCCCGACATTAGAAACATCGTTTCGATCTCTGGCCGCAACCGCCGATTCATCAGCGCCATTTGTAACTCGTACTCGTAGTCGGAAACCGCTCGAATACCGCGGACGATGAGGGTCGCACCACGAGCCGAGGCGTAGTCGACCAGCAACCCGTCGAAACTGTCGATCTCAATGTTGGGCAGATCACCCGTCGCTTCGCGCAACATCGTCATTCGTTCAGGAACGCTGAACAAGGGCTGCTTGGCCTCGTTATTGAGGACAGAAACGATCAATCGGCCAACCAAACGGCTGGACCGGGCAATCAAATCCAGGTGCCCATTGGTCAAGGGGTCAAACGAACCGGGATAGATCGCGACAACATTGTCGGTGGAGGGGCTTTCGGGCAAGTCTTTTTATTTTAGCCGATTCGCGAGCCCCTTGGCCTCAGTAGCGAAACACGGTCACCGACTGCTCGGTCTCCCGACCTTGGCCATCCCTCGCAACCAGCGTGATGATGTTAAACCCATTCAGCAGGCGGACGTTGTTCATCTGCCAAGAGGTCGTTCCCGCCGCGGTTCCCCCCGTACCATTCGAGACCCGCCAGCTGACCGCGCTGATCCCGACCGTGGAAGCGGCAGAACCGCGCAGCGAAACCGTCTCGCCCGACCACAGAAAGCTATACGACGCCGGAGAACTCAGCGTCAAACGAGGCGGGGCCGCTGGGTCGGTCGTCGTCAACGCCGCAGTAACCTGCAGCGAACGGCCGATGGTTCGACGGCTCGCATCAGAAACCAAAATCGTCACGGTATTCGCGCCCGGCACAAGCCGTACCAGCGGAACCGTCCAGTTGAAATTGCCTCCCCCAACGACGGTCACCGTGCCATCACCCCACATGCCTTTATCGGTTACCCAACGCACCGTCGGCACACCCGTCACACCGCTGGCCGATCCGGACATCGGGATCGCCATCGAGTTGGTCTGCATGTTCGCCGAGGGCGAAATGAGCTCAACGGTGAATCCGATCGGAGTCGGCGTCGGAGTCGGCGTCGGCGCCGGAGTCGGAGTCGGCGTCGGAGTCGGCGTCGGCGCCGGAGTCGGAGTCGGAGTCGGAGTCGGCGTCGGCGTCGGAGTCGGCGTCGGAGTCGGCGTCGGAGTCGGAGTCGGAGTCGGCGTCGGAGTCGGCGTCGGCGTCGGAGTCGGCGTCGGCGTCGGAGTCGGCGTCGGCGTCGGAGTCGGAGTCGGCGTCGCCCCCCCCGCAACCCGCGCCGCATACAATCCCCGCGCCGCCTCAATATCTTCCGTCGTCAACTGCGTCGCCCGCCGATAGTAGGCGTACATCACCGCCCCCGGCATGTCGCTGTGACCCAATCCCAACGCATGCCCCAGCTCATGCAGAGCCACGCTATAAACATCGATATCGTTGCCCACCTGCCAGTTCTCGTCTTCGTCGAAATGCAGATCCCCCGCCAAGGGCTCACTATTCGGGGGTGCCGGAAAAAAGGTATGCGCCAACACCTTCCCGGGCCCATCAAACGCATACCCATCCCCATGCGCCCCCCGACCCCACAAAATCCCAATCGTCCGCGCCGCATCCGGGTCGTTCCCCTCCACAAAATCCACCTGAATCACCCGCGACCACTCCTGCAATGCCCGCGCCACCTCCGCCCGCTGCACGCTTGAACTCAGCTTCCCACTCAACGTCTTAAACGCATATTGCAACGTCGCTCGACCCTTCCCCGCACCATCCCATCCCTCACCCACCGTCTGCACCAGCGCCCCAATCGGTCCCGTCTCCACGGTCGCCCCCGCACACCCGATCAACGGAGCCCCCGTCATCAACTCGTTGCTCGCCGGAAATACATACGCCACCTCATCCCACCCGGCCAACGCCTCCACCTCCAACTCCGTCCCTCGCACAAGCATCTGGTCCCCTACCAAATCCGGATGGTCCCGCAACTCCAACCCATTCTCCCGCACCAGCGCCCGCCGCTCCTCCCACGACACATCCCCATGAAACTCCACCACGAAACCCCGCTTCCCCGCCCTACCCCGCCCAATCTCCCCACTCAACTTCTCACTCGTCCGTAACGGCGACACCGAAACCACATCCAACCCACCCAACCGCGCCTCCCCCTCCACCGACAAAATAAACCCGTTCATCGGCACATAGCTCACCACCCGCTGCCCACGCCCGTCCAACCCCCGCAACAGCTCCGGCGTCGGAGCCTGCGCCAACTCCACCAAGTAGTGCGCCCGCAAGGGCTGCCGCGACTTCGGCTTCTCCCACGAAATCCCACGCCGCTCCACACCATGCTTCAGGCTAAGCGTGCTCTGTCCCCACGCCCCTGCCGCAAGACACGCACCTGTAACCACCAGGCCCACCACTTGAGATTTCATATACTGTCATATCGCTATCTCGTGAGAGCTTTTCCACTCTGTTCCCACTTACCCAATGAGGAAAACAACCGTATGCGGGGCAGATTATGGAATAGCGCGTGCCTACACATGGCATACTCCCTCGTGGCCCTCAGCCAGCCGCTGCCACAGGCCTATCGCATCCAAAGCCTCGTCGGCTCCTCCAACGCAGGCGATACCCTCCCCGCTCTCCAAGCCCTTATCACCCAAGCCGAAGGCCTGGCCTACGACGCCGACGGTAACCTCTATATAGCCGACGCCGCCGAACACCGCGTCCGCCGTGTCTCCCCCGCCGGCATCATCTCCACCTTCGCCGGCAACGGCTCCCGCGGCTACTCCGGCGACAACGGCCCCGCACCCGACGCCCAACTCGCCTCCCCCTACGGCCTCGCCATCGACCGCCAAGGCAACCTCCTCATCGCCGACCTAGGCAACAAAGTCATCCGCCGCGTCACCCCCCAAGGCCGCATCTCGACCTTCGCCGGCGGCGGCAACGCCCTCGCCAATGAGCAAAGCGAAGGCTCCGCTGCCACCTCCGTCAGCTTCCAAACCCCCCGCAATCTCGCGGTCGACACCGACGGCACCGTCTACATCTCCGACTTCGACGCCCACCGCATCTTCGCCATCACGAGCGCCGGAACCTTCCGCCTCCACGCCGGCACCGGCCAACCAGGCTATGGCGCCAATGACATCAGCGCCCTCCGCTCCGCCCTCCGCAATCCCGCCGGCCTCTGGATCGAACCCCAAGGCGGCCTCCTCGTCGCCGAAGCCGGCGCCCAACGGATACGCCGCATCCTCCGCGGCATGATCAGCGTTTACGCCCCCGCCGCCGCCATCCGCACCCCCCTTTATTCCCCCACCGGAGTGGCCGTCGATTCCTTCGGCAATCTCTTCATCGCCGACGACCGTAAAGACGCCGCCCTCAAACGCTCTAGCCAAGGCGAAATCGTCACCCTCCCCGCCGGTGGCAAAGCCGTCACCGTCGACAACCGCGGCAACGCCTTCTACGCCAATGGCAGCGTCGTCTACCGCATCGGCCTCAACAACCTAGCCACCGTCATCGCCGGGTCCACCGTTGGCTCGTTCTCCGGCGACGCCGGCCCCGCCGACGCCGCCCGCCTCAACGGGCCCGCCGCCATTGCCTACGACACCAACGGAACCCTTTTCATCGCCGACGAGCGGAACCATCGCATCCGCCGCGTCTCCCTCGACGGCACAATCTCGACCATCGCCGGCACCGGCACTCCCGGTTTCTCCGGCGACGGTGGACCCGCCTCCCAAGCCAAGCTCAACGGCCCCCGCGGTCTCACCGTCGACCGCTCCGGCAACCTCCTCATCGCCGATACCGCCAACCACGTCATCCGCCGTATTGCCCCCAACGGCGTCATCAGCACCGTCGCCGGCAATAATTTCAACGGCTTCCGCGGCGACGGCAGCCCCGCTCCAACGGCCATGCTCGATACCCCCTCCGCCGTCGCCGCCGACCCCAACTCCAACGACTACTTCATCGCCGATTCCCGCAACCATCGCGTCCGCCGCGTCTCCGCCACTGGCCTTATAACCACCTACGCCGGAACCGTCACCGGCCCAGGCTTCGCCGGCGACGGCAACATCGCCGTCTTCGCCCAACTCAACCAACCCTCCGCCCTAGCCTTCGACCGCTCCGGCCAACTCTACATCGCCGACGCCGGCAACAATCGCATCCGCCGCATCGACCTCACCGGCACCATCACCTCCCTCGGCGATGCAAACCTATCCAGCCCCCGCGGCCTCGCCGTCCAGGCCGATGGCGGCATCCTCGTCGCCGATACCCAAAATCACCGCATCCGCCGCATCGACCCCAACGGCACCATCACGACCATCGCAGGCTCCGGCCTCCCCGGCTTCGGCGGCGACGGCGGACCCGCAAGCGACGCCCGCCTCAACTTCCCCACCGGCCTCGCCCTCGACGCCGCCGGCAACCTCCTCGTCGCCGACTCGGCCAATAACCGCATTCGCCGCTTAATCGCCGATACCGCCATCATCGCCCCGCCCTCCATCGAAGCCCCCCAGCTCAAAATAGTCCACGTCGCGACGAACAAAGAAACCCTCCTCGCCCCCGGCATGTTAGCAACTCTCTACGGCGTCAACCTCGGCCCCGAACAACCCGCCACGGGCGTCGTCCGCAATAGCCGCCTCGATACTCGCCTCAGTGAACTCGAAGTCACCGTCAACGGCATAGCCGCCCCCCTTCTCTACGCTTCGAACTCCCAGATCAACTTCCAAGTCCCCTACCGCACCGGCTCCAGCGGCCGCGCCGCCGTCGAAGTCCGCTACCGGAACACCCTCCGCGCCAGCCAAACCTCCGCCCTTACCGAAGCCGCCCCCGGCCTCTTCTCCCTCGGTGCCGTCCATCCCGACGCCACCACAAATAGCGAAACGAACCCAGCCCCCCGCGGTGAAATCCTCGTCCTTTATGCCACCGGCATCGGCCGCCTGAACCCCGAACCCCTCGACGGCCAAATCACCTTTGACGCCCCCTTCCCTACCCCCGCCCTCCCCGTTGAACTTTTGATCGGTGGCACCTCCGCCCCCATCGTCTGGATCGGTGCCGCCCCCGGCTTCCCGGGCATCGTCCAAATCAACTTCCGCTCGCCCTCCGGCTTCGTTCCCTCCGGGGCCTATCCCGTCCAACTCCGCGTCGGCCAAGCGACCACCGAAGCCAGCACGCCGCTCTATTTGCGCTAACCTCAGGAGCAGTATGCTCCGCCGCGCCTTCCTCGCCGCCCTCCCCTTGGCCGCGCAACTAACCAACATTCTCCGCATCGAACCCGCCGCCCCCTTTCCCGGCTCGCCCATCCTCTTCTCCCTCCCCAGCGGACCCGTCACCGCCACCTGGCTCGGCCGCCCTCTGACCTTCTCCCTCGACCCCGCGAGCCAACGTTGG
>JANXMS010000240.1 GCA_025354525.1 Acidobacteriota bacterium | reverse complement strand
CAACGAAGGCGAAAACATCGCCCCCCCACTCCTCCCCATCTCCCTCCACTCCAAACTCCCCCGCCGCGGAGGTCCCCCCTCCGCCTATTCCCAAACCACCTTCTGCGAGAGCCTCCAGTCCGGACAAGACCCCGCCGGCGTCCAATTCTCCCCCGTCATGCCCCGCTACCAACTCTCCCCCACCGCCTGCCATCAACTCTGGCAGTTCCTCATTTCGCCCCTCCCCTAACCAAACTCTTATTACATTCTGGTAAGCTGCCGATACCCCCTTTGAGGGATATTGATTGCGTACGCTCGATCCAACGTCACCACCCGCTGACTTCCAAAACCTCTTCGGCTCTCTCATTTGGGGCTGCGGAGTCGGCCTTTCCATCTCCGATCTCCTTGGTAACTTCCTCCACGCCAACCCCGCCTACTGCCAAATCACCGGCTACACCCTCGACCAACTCCGCCAACGCAACCGCTTCGATCTCATCCATCCCGAAGATCTCCCAGCCGTCAGAACCGCCCTCGGAACCCTTCTCAGCGGCCACACCGCCTCCGTCCAATTCGAAAAACGCGATCTTCATCCCGACGGCAGCCTTCGCTGGGTCAGAACCAACGTGACCCACTCCCTCGGCCCCCCAGCGCTACTCCTGATGGTCACCGAAGATATCACCGCCCAGCGCCTGGCCGGCCAGGAGACTCGTCTCCTGGCCGAGGCTCTCGCCCATGCCCACGATGCCGTCCTCATCACCGACGCCCAACTCGTCTCCCCGGGCCCCCATATCGTCTACGCCAATCCCGCTTTCACCGCCATGACCGGCTACAATGTCGCCGAAATCCTAGGCCGCTCGCCTCGTATCCTCCAAGGCCCCGATACCAACCCCACCGTCCTCCAAACCCTCCGCGATTGCCTCCGGTCCGGAACAAACTTCACCGGGGAAGCCATCAACTACCGCAAAGACGGATCACCCTACTCCGTCGCCTGGAACGTCTCCCCCCTGCGCGCTCCCAACGGTCAAATCTCCCACTATGTCGCCGTCCAGCGCGACGTCACCGTCCTGCGCGGCCTCGAATCCGTCCAACACCGCGATACCGACGCCCTCCGCTCCCGGGAATGGGAGCTACGCGAGGCCCAGCGCATGGCCGGCGTCGGCAGTTGGCGCTGGCACGCCGAATCCAACACCGTCCTCTGGTCCCCCGAACTCTATCGCATCGCCGGGCTCAACCCCGACCTCCCAGCCCCAAACTACCTCAGCCAACAGCTCCTCTTCACGCCCGAAAGCTGGCTCCTCCTCAGCAACGCCGCCACCAAATCCATTGCTGACGGCTCCGCCTTCGAACTCGATCTCGAAATGATCTGCGCCGATGGCATCCACATCTGGACCGTCGGCCGCGGCGAAACCGAAATCGATGCCACCGGTCGCTTCATCGGCATCCACGGAACCCTCCAAGACGTCTCCCAACGAAAAGCCACCGAACTCGCCCTCCGCAACGCCAAAGACACCGCCGAAGCCGCCACACGCGCCAAAGCCGATTTCCTCGCCACCATGAGCCACGAAATCCGCACCCCCATGAACGGCATCATCGGCTTCGCCAATCTCCTCGTCGATACCCACCTCGACGAGGACCAGCAAGAATTCGTCGAAACCATCCGTCACTCCGGCGAAGCCCTTCTCGCCATAATCAACGATCTCCTCGACTTTTCGAAAATCGAAGCCGGCAAGCTCTCCATCGAATCCATCCCCGCCGACGTCCACCTCGCCGCCATCGAAGTCTGCGAACTCCTCGCCCCCAAACTCGCCAATCTCGACGTCGAACTCGTCCTCGATTGGGCCCCCAACGCACCCCAACTCCTCCTCGGAGACCCCGGCCGCATCCGCCAGGTCATGCTCAACCTCGTCAGCAACGCCATCAAATTCACCGCCCAAGGCCACGTCATCCTCCGCGCCACCGTCCCCTCTCCAGGCACCTTCCACTTCGCCGTCATCGACTCCGGCCTCGGCATCCCCCTCGAAAAACAGTCGCTCATCTTCAATAAATTCACCCAAGCCGACTCCTCCACCACTCGCAAATTCGGCGGCACCGGTCTCGGCCTCGCCATCTCCCGCCAACTCGTCAAAGCCATGGGCGGCGATATCGGCTTCCACAGCGTCTTCGGCGTTGGCTCCACCTTCTGGTTCACCCTCCCCGCTGAACCCGTCACCGGGTGCGACACCAACACCGATCCACCCTCACTACCCGCCTCCATGCGCGTCCTCATCGTCGACGATTTCGCCATCAACCGTCGCCTCCTCGAAGCCCAACTCGACCGCTGGCACCTCCCCCACGAAAGCGCAGCATCCGCCAGCGAAGCCCTCCAACACCTCCAGGCCGCCCTTGATCGCCACGAACCCTTCGATGTCGCCCTCCTCGACCATTGCCTCCCTGATATGAACGGCGAACAACTGGCCGATGTCATCCTCAAAGACCAGCATCTGTGCTCTACCGCCCTCGTCATGCTCAGCTCCGGCGGCACCAACCGCGAGCAAACCCGCCGCCTCGTCGCCCGCGGCTTCTCCGACGTCCTCCAAAAACCCATCGTCCGTTTCGGCCAACTCCTCGGTGCCCTCGAACGAGCCTCCCGCCGCGCCTCTCCGGCCTCCTTGCCTCCCTCCCGACAGGCCTCCTCGCCCATCGGCAATATCCCTAAACGCTGGCGCGTCCTCCTCGCTGAAGACAACTCGGTCAACCAAAAGCTCGCCTTCCGCCTGCTCGGCAAAGCCGGCTGCCATGTCGACATCGCCGGAGACGGCCTCGTCGCCGTCTCCATGGCCCTCGCCTTCCCCTACGACCTCATCTTCATGGATTGCCAAATGCCCCGCATGGATGGCTTCGAAGCCGCCACCACCATCCGTCGCACCCATCCCCATCCCCCCATCATCGCCCTCACCGCCAACGCCCTCCTCGGAGACCGCGAACGCTGCCTCGAAGCCGGCATGGACGACTACCTCACCAAACCCATCCAACTCCGCGAAATCGAAGCCACCCTCCAACGTTGGACCAATAAAACCTAACTTTGTGCGATCATCGCGGCTATGCGTCGCCGTGCACTCCTAACCGCCTCCCTCGCCCCCACCGTCATCCCCGCCTCCGCCCTCGGCCTCCAATCGACCGTCGCCCCCAGCCGTCGCGTCACCGTCGGCCTCATCGGCTGTGGCAACCAAGGCATCAACGATCTCAAAAACTTCCTCACCGACGAACGCGTCCAAGTCGTCGCCGTCTGCGATGTGAACCGCCAATCCCCCGGATACTGGAACGGCGCCCTCGCCGGTCGCGAACCCGCCCGCGACCTCGTCGAATGGCACTACGCCCGCGACCAACGCTCCGGATCCTACAAAGGTTGCACCCCCTACGAAGACTTCCGCGACCTCCTCCGCCGCCCCGATATCGACGCCGTCCTCATCGCCCTCCCCGACCACTGGCACTCTATCCCCACCATCCAAGCGGCCAAAGCCGGCAAAGATATCTACGGCGAAAAACCTCTCGCCCTCACAATAGCCGAAGGCCGCGCCATGGTCACCGCTGTCACTGACAACAACCGCATCTTCCAAACCGGCAGCCAACAGCGCTCCGACCCCCGCTTCCGCAAAGCCTGCGAAATCGTCCGCAACGGCCGCCTCGGCAAACTCCACACCGTCCTCTGCGGCCTCCCCGGCGGCACCCCCGACTTCGGCCTAACCCGCGACCGCCAAGCCCCCGAACCCGTCCCACCCGGCTTCAACTACGACATGTGGCTCGGCCCCGCCCCCGCCGCCCCTTACGCCCCCGGTCGCTGCCATGTAAACTTCCGCTGGATCCTCGACTACTCCGGCGGACAAATCACCGATTGGGGCGGCCACCATCCCGACATCGCCCAATGGGGCATGGGCACCGAACTCTCCGGCCCCGTAGCCATCAAAAACGGCCAAGCCACCTGGGCCAAAGAAACCCTCTGGAACACCGCCACCGACTTCCATTTCGAAGCCATCTTTGCCAGCGGAGTCAAACTCATCTACTCCAGTCGAGTCCGCCAAGGCGTCACCTTCCAGGGCACCGAAGGCTCCGTCTGGGTCAACCGAGGCGCCATCGAAGCCACCCCTCTCTCGCTCCTCGACTACGAACCCGGTCCCAACGACGTCCGTCTCTATCGCAGCTCGAACCACTCCCGCAACTTCGTCGATTGCGTCCTCTCCCGCCAGCAACCCGTCGCCCCCATCGAACAAGCGCACCGGTCAATAACCATCGCCCACCTCGGCAACATCAGCCTCCGCCTCGGCCGCGATCTGCAGTGGAACCCCGCCACCGAGCGCTTCACCAACGACGAAAAAGCCAACGACATGCTCTCCCGCCCCTTCCGCAGGCCCTGGAGCGCCTAAACAACCGCCGCCTCAAGGCGGTACGGTTAAGTTGCGCCTGAAAGTCACATCGGGTCGGGTGCCGGGGATGAAAGCCT
>JANXMS010000174.1 GCA_025354525.1 Acidobacteriota bacterium | reverse complement strand
CCGATCTGGACGGCCCAGAGGATCTGGTCACCGGGGCGAAACGTGCGGCCATCAAGGTCGGTGAACTCTGCCGTGACAGGGAGAGAGGGGCCGTTGGTGTACCAAGCCAGGCGCGGGCGGGGAAGCGTGAAGTAACGCTCCGGGTGAGAGACGACATCGCGATCGGTGGAG
Source organism: Acidobacteriota bacterium (assembly GCA_025354525.1). Lineage (GTDB taxonomy): Bacteria > Acidobacteriota > Terriglobia > Bryobacterales > Bryobacteraceae. The sequence goes on along the minus strand of JANXMS010000174.1, from coordinate 33,915 downwards.
ACCTCCCCGGAGAGGCGAAGGACGGTCTGGCCCTTGGCTGAAAAGGTATAGCCAGCCTCTAAAGGAAAGCAGTTATAAAAGTCGAACTCGATGGATTGGCCAGAGGTAAAGCACTGGCCGTCGTAGTCGTGAAACTCACGAACCACACTTAATGGGCCGCAGCCTTCGTAATCAGTTAACTGGCTCAACGGAGTTTCTCCAATTCATGTCGTAAAAGAGGGTTCTCCGGATAGTCTCGCACGAGTCCGCCCAGCCAGTCTTTTGCATCTGATCTCTTCTGCTCCCGCAGAGCGGCAACGGCGAGCAGGATTCTGGCGAACGGGCCGAGATAGCGACCGTTTTTGGCCGCAAATTTGAGTTGTTCGACGGCTACTTGCTTGGAGCCTTTGGTGTCTTCAAACTTGACGAACCACTTGACGAAGAAGGGGAGGCTGTCGAGCAGGTACTCGCTGAGGCCGGTGGTGAGGTAAGCGTCGCCGTAGTTTCTGTCGGTCGCGATGAGGCGCTTGGCGTAGCTATGGGAGGTCTTAGCGTAGGTGAGCGAACCGAGTTGGCGCTTTTCGACGAAGGCGGCGTAGTCGGTGGTGAGGCCCCAGGAGAGCGAGAGCGAAAAAAGGGCCGCAGTGTCCTTGGGGTCCTTCAGCAGAGCGGTGTCGGCCCGTTCGCGGGCCTGTTGGGCGGCCCAGTAGAAGGCCGCTCGGGTCTGTGGATCGGCCTTGAGCTTTTTCTTTCCGGCGATGCGGTCGTCGTCGAGGAAGAAATCCGTTTGGAGAATGCTCAGGCGGTCGAGTTCCTGAAAGACGAGAGCGGCGGCGCGGGTGGTGTAGCCGAGGGGGTCCTGAGGCTGTTGGCCGATGTGTTGGTCGATGAGGCCCTGGGCGCTTTTAAAGTCGAAGTTGTACATCCGCTGATACGCACGATCCAACAGCGGCGGGTCGGCGGCGTAGGCGAGGAAGGGTAGGGAAAAGTGAAAAAAAAGAAAACGCATTAGACAGCAAAGAGGCGATCGAAGATTTCGCGAGTGCGGCTGCGGATTTGTTCCACTTTATCCGGCAGCGGCTGATCATGCAAATGGACCGGGGTCCACCGGCTGATAATGTCCGTGAGCATGTCGAGGTGGAGTTGTGATTTGGGCAGGTTAGGTTCCGCTTGGCCGAAAATCACGCGGAGGCCGTGATCGAGGGCGCGATAGAACGTGGCGGCATCGCGCAGGAAGTTGGCGTCGCCGGGATCAAGATGGCCCATCTGTTCGATGACCTCAATGCGGCGCGGGGTGGAAAGTTGTTTGAAGAAAAAGCCTGCGCTTTTGAGGCGAAGGTACATCAGGATGAAGTCGATATCGTAGTAGCCGCCGGAGCCTGCTTTAAGCGGCTGCGCGGTGCCGAGTTCCCGTTCCAGGCGCAAGCGCATCCGGCGGAGTTCGGCTCGCGAACGGCCGGATTGGCCGTAGCGTCGCCAGTCGATTTCTTGGAGTTCATGAAGGAAGACGGTCGAGGCTTCGATGTCACCAGCCACGGCGTGGGACTTCATGTAGGCCATGCCTTCCCACGCTTCGGCGCGGCGTTCGAAATAATCGCGGAAGGCGGACTCGGTTTGGACGAGGGCACCGGCGCGGCCGTTGGGGCGAAGGCGAGAATCGACGGCGAACATGACGCCTTCGCCGGTGTAGGCGCTGAGGATTTCGATGAGCCGCTCGGCGATGCGGGACCATTGGGGAAGCTGTTCGGCGACCGCATTGGGAAGCGCGAAGACAAGGTCGGCGTCGGAGCCAAGATCGAACTCTCGCATGCCCAGGCGACCGAGCGCGATGACGGTGAGATGGGGCGGCAGGTCCGGCCCGGTGGCGATGCGATAAGCAGCGCCGATGATCCATTCGCCGAGTTGGGAGGCGCGGTCGAGGGTCGTAAAGACGGGCTGGCGGAGGCAGATGGATTCGGCCTGAAGGCGGAACATTTCGCGGCGGAAATAACGCCGGAGGTCGGTTGAATCGGCGTCGGGGGGCGGAGGATTGAGAGGGGTATTGAAGAGGGCGAACTCGGCGAGCAGATCGGGGGTGCGGACGAGTTGCTCGGACAGGAAGGGGCTGGTTTCGAAGATATCGAGGACGTGGGTAGCCAGGACGGAGTCGCGGTCGAGCAGGGCAAGCCAGTCGGGGGCGTCGAGCATTTTTTCAAGGAAATGTTCGAAGGCGAGGGCCGAGCGGCGCAAGGGCCGGGAGGCGAGGAGGGCGGCTAGACGCGGTGCTTTTTGGTCGAGGAAGCGGACCAGATTTGAGGGCGGCAGCATCGGCTCCGGGTTGAGGGTGCTGGGACGCTGGGCGTGGATGACGCGTTCGTAGATTTCATGAACCTCGGCGAGATGGACGTGGAGATGTTGGAGCAGGCGTTCCGCCGAGACGACCCCGCCGACTTCGGCGACGGGCATGCGGCGGGCGGTATCGGCGGGGTCGGGGGGGAGCGAATGGGTTTGACGATCATCTTCGAATTGCAGGCGATGTTCCAGGTGACGAAGGAACTGGTAGGCGCTTGTGAGGCGGCTGTATTCGATGGCCGAGAGTAGTTCTTTGTCGCGCAAGCGGGAGAGGGCGAGCATGGTGCCGCCGTGGCGGACCCAGGGTTCGCGTCCGCCGTGCAGACGTTGAAGACACTGGACGAGGAATTCGATATCACGGATGCCGCCGGGAGAGAGTTTGACGTCGATGTCGGCGGAGTTGAGCTTCCGCGAGGCAAGTTGCTCGTGGATCCGGAGGCGAGTTTGGGACACGGCTTCGATGGCCGTGAAGTCGAGCGAAGTGGAGTAAATGAGCGGTTCGACGAATGCGAGCAAGGCTCGACCGGCGAAGGGTTCGCCTGCGGCGACACGGGCCTTGATGAGCATTTGCAGTTCCCAGTCGCGACCGCGGGACTGGTAGTATGCCTTGGCGGCGTCGAGCGACATGACGACTTCGCCGTGTTTGCCTTCTGGACGAAGGCGAAGATCGACGCGATAGCAGATGCCTTCCGGGGTGTAGCGGCAAAGCAGATCCGTGATTTGGTTGGCGACTTTCTTAAAGAATTCTTTGTTCGTGATGGGTTCGGGACCGGGGGTCTCGCCGTTGGCGGCGTAGAGGAAAATAAGGTCGATATCGGAGCTGTAGTTCAGTTCCTGGCCGCCGAGTTTTCCGACGGCGAGGATGGAGAAGCCAGAGGCGGGCAGACCGTGGCGGAGGGCGTAGTGGGCGGCGACCCGGCGGTAGGTGAGATCAAGAATGGCGTCCGCGAGGCTGGAAAGTTCGGCCGTGGTTTCCGACAGATCGGCGAAACAGCGTACGTCGCGGAGGAGAATGCGGAGCATTTCCCGGCGACGGAAGTAAGCAAGATCAACGGAGGCGGGGACGCCGGGAGGGAGGAAGTCCTCAAGACGGTCGGCGAACTGATCCGTAGAGTAGGAAAGATGGAGCGCTTTGGCGGCGCAGAGGTCTTCGAGCCAATCGGGATGTTGCAGAACCTCTTCGGACAGAAAACGCGAGTGGGCAAAAAGGGCGAGCGCCGATTGGTAAGCCGAAGGACTGCGTTTAATCCGGGCGAAGGCGTCGGCATCGCGGTGCTGCAAACGATGGAGATAATCAGTGGCGATCAATATGAATCCGAAAGTAAAGTGATGGGATCACCGGGCCGGATGACGCCGGTCCGAATGATCTTGACGTAGAAGCCGGCGAGGCCCCAACGAGGGGAGGTCGGCCGACCGGCCTTGACGTCGGCGTCATAGACTGATTTGCCGATGGCGGCCCCGTAGGGATGGAGCGTGCGGCACGGTTCCCGCATTTTCGTCAATTCGATTTCGACCTCGCCGAGGCGATAGCGTTGGCCCAGGCGCAAGCTGCGGCGGTCGAGGCCGACGGTGGTAACGTTTTCGCCCAGCGCGCCGGGGTAAACGGGGAAGCCGGCGGCTTTCAGCTCATCGAGGCCTTCGGCGGTGATGAGGAGGAGGGCCTGGTTCGGCCCGCCGTGGTACTTGCGATTTTTCTGCACGTCGCCGGCGATGCCGAGGGGCGTCACATGCGCTTCGAGTATCGGAAGCTTCGGGACGCCGCCCCGGGAGATGGCGAGTTGGAGGACAGTGGGCACCAAATACTAGTTTAGATGTCGTAGTAGAGCGCGAATTCGTAGGGGTGGGGCCGGAGGCGAACCGCGTCGGCTTCGTGGTGCCGCTTGTAAGAAATATACGTCTCAATGAGTTCTTCGGTGAACACGTCACCCTTGAGGAGGAAGTTGTGATCGTCTTCCAAACAGTTGAGCGCCTCTTCGAGCGAAGCCGGCATGGAAGCGACGGACTTCATCTCTTCGGGCGAGAGGTCGTAGATATCTTTGTCGAGAGGTTCGCCGGGCGAAATTTTGTGAAGGATGCCATCAAGGCCGGCCATCATCATGGCCGCGAAGGCGAGATATGGATTACAGGCGGGGTCCGGGGGGCGAAATTCGACGCGCTTCGATTTTGGGCTGGCCGAATACATGGGGATGCGGCACGCAGCGGAGCGGTTGCGGCGGCTATAAGCGAGGTTGACGGGAGCTTCATAGCCGGGGACGAGGCGCTTATAAGAGTTCGTCGTCGGGGCGATGATCGCGGACAGCGCACGGGCGTGTTTGAGCAGGCCGCCGGTGTACCAGAGAGCCAATTGGCTGAGGCCGGCGTAGCCGTCGCCTGCGAACAGCGGCTTTCCATCCTTCCACAAAGACTGGTGGCAGTGCATGCCGGAACCGGCATCGCCGTAGATGGGTTTCGGCATAAACGTAACGGTTTTACCGTACTGATGAGCAACGTTGCGGACAACGTACTTGTACGTCATCATGTTGTCGGCGGACTTGATGAGGGTGTCGTAGCGCTGGTCGATTTCGCATTGGCCGCCGGAGGCTACTTCATGGTGGTGGCACTCGATGACGAGGCCACAGGATTCCATGACCTCGACCATTTCGGCGCGTAGGTCCTGGTAGTGGTCGGTGGGCGGGACGGGGAAGTAGCCCTCTTTGTAGCGTGGCCGATAGCCGAGGTTGTTGGATTCGCGGCCGGTGTTCCAGCGCCCTTCTTCGGCGTCGATGTAGTAGTAGCCGGAGTTAGGTGTGCAGTCGAAGCGGATGTTATCAAAAACGAAGAACTCGGCTTCGGCGCCGACGAAACAGGTGTCGGCGATGCCGGTGGAACGGAGGTACGCTTCGGCCTTTTGGGCGATGTGGCGAGGGTCCCGCTCGTAGGACTGACGGGTGATGGGGTCTTTCACCATGCCGGTCATGACGAGGGTGGGGGTCTCGTAAAAGGGGTCCATCATGATGGTGGATGGATCGGGGATGAGGATCATGTCCGATTCGTTGATGGCGGCCCAGCCCCGGATGGAGGAGCCGTCGATGCCGAAGCCATCTTCGAAAGCGTCCTCGGTAAGCATGCCGATGGGATACGAAATGTGATGCTGAAGGCCGGGAATATCGGTGAAGCGCATGTCGAGCTGCTTGGCACCACGTTCCTGGGCGAACGCGAGAACGTCTTTGGGACTCATGGAAGCTCCGGGGTGAGAGAATCGGGGGATGGAATTAGCGCCGCGGCGACAGTACACGGTGAGCGAACTGACGGGTGAGATTGCGGGGATCCTGTCCACCGAGTTTACAAACATTTGGGTGAGCGGGGAAGTTTCGGGCTTAAAGGTCGCTACGAGCGGCCACGCTTACTTCACGTTGAAGGATGGCGGGGCGCAGATTAAGTGCGCTTGTTGGAAGGGAAGCTATCGATTGCTGCGGTTCAAACCGAACGACGGCTTGGCGGTTTTAGCGCGGGGCCGGGTGGAGGTTTATGAGCCGCGGGGCGAGTACCAACTGATCGTAGAAACGATTGAGCCGATGGGGCAGGGGGCTTTGCAACTGGCGTTTGAACAGTTAAAAAAGCGCCTGGAAGCCGAGGGTCTGTTTGCGACGGCGAGGAAGCGGGCGCTGCCGAAACTGCCGCAGCGGATTGGGATTGTGACCTCGGCGACGGGGGCGGTGATTCGAGATTTTTTGACGGTGATCGAGCGGCGGTGTCCGGGATTGCATGTGCAACTGTGGCCGGCGCAGGTGCAGGGAGCGGGGTCTGCGGAGCAGGTGGTGGAAGGGGTTCGCTATTTTTCGGCCAGCGGTTGGGCGGAAGTGGTGGTAGTGGCGCGGGGCGGGGGATCGCTGGAGGACTTGTGGACGTTTAACGAAGAGTCCGTGGCGCGGGCGATTTTCGAGTGCTCGGTGCCAGTGATTTCCGCAATCGGGCACGAGACCGATTTTACAATTGCTGATTTCGTCGCCGACTTGCGGGCACCGACCCCTTCGGCCGCGGCAGAGATTTTGACGGCGAGCCGCGAAGCGATGATGGACCAAATCGACAACGCGCAATGGAAGCTGACGCAGGCGTTGCGGTATCTGATTTCGTTGGCGGCGCGGCGGTGGAGCGCAGTTGGGGTGGAAGGCGTGCAGGCTTCGATTGCGCGGAAGATTAACCGGGCTCAGCAGCGGGTGGATGATGCCGATTTTGCGTTGCGTGGATTGGGTCGGGGGTTGGTGGGGGAGGCGCGGGAGGATTGGACGGAGTTGGACGTCCGGCTGCGGCGGTTGGACTTGCGGCTGCGAATGGCGGCTATTCGAAGACGGCTCGAGCGGGCCGAACGGCGCGGGGCGGAGTTGATGGAACGGCGGTTGGCAGGGGCGGAGCGGCGATTGGATGTGGGTCGGGCGACGCTTGAGCAGTTGAGCCCGTTGAAGATATTGGAGCGGGGGTATGCCGTTGTGATGCGCTACAACGGGCAGGTGGTGCGCGAGGCGGCGGACGCGATGCCGGGCGAGGGGCTGAAGGTTCGTTTGGGCAAGGGAGAGCTGGCCATCAAGGTGATGGGCCATGAATGACGGATGGGATAGGATGGGGCCATGGAACGCAGAACATGGTTGGCGGGCGCGGGACTGGTTGCGGCGGGTAAGGCGCTGGGAGCGAACGACAAGGTAAGCCTCGCGATGGTTGGTCTGGGAGGGCGGGGAAGAGACCATATCGGGTTCTATGCGACGTTGCCGAGCGCGAACATCATGGCGGTTTGCGATGTGAATCAGGCCGCGCAGGAGCGGGGCGTGGCGCTGGTGGAGAAGCTGACGGGGAAAAAGCCCAAGGTCTATTCCGACATGCGGCAGATGTTCGAGGATCGGACGATTGATGCGGTGTCGATTGCGACTGCCAACCATTGGCACGCACTGAGCACGATTTGGGCTTGCCAGGCGGGGAAGGACGTCTATATTGAGAAGCCGGCGAGCCACAACATTTACGAAGGCCAGCAAATGGTGGCAGCGGCACGGAAGTATGGACGGATGGTGCAGGTGGGGTCTCAGTCGCGGACGACTCAGCACAAAGTGCGGGCGATGAAGCTACTGCGGGAAGGAGTGATTGGCAAGCTGTATTTGGCCAAGGGGCTTTGTTACAAGCGGCGACCGTCGATCGGAAAAAAGCCGGACACGGCGGTGCCAGCAGGGGTGAACTGGGACCAGTTTCTAGGTCCGGCGCCGCTACGGCCGTTCAATGAGCTGCGGTTCGCTTATAACTGGCACTGGTTTTGGGATACCGGGAACGGCGATATCGGGAATCAAGGCGTGCACGAGATGGACATTGCGCGTTGGGGATTGGGCAAGAACGAGTTGCCGAAGTCGGTGGTTTCGACGGGCGGGAAGTTCGTCTACGACGATGATCAAGAGACGCCAAATACGCAAAGCGCGACGTTTGACTATGGCGACGTGCAGATTCAATTCGAAGTGAGAGGGCTAATTACTGGGGAAGAAGGGGGGCTGCCGCTACGGGATGGGCATACGATTGGGAACCTGTTTTTCGGCAGCGAAGGATATATGGCGGTCGATGTCGGCGGCTTTCAGGTGTATCGGGGAGACAAGCACGAAAAGGTGATGGACGAAAAGTTTCGGGAGGCGAAGGCGTGGGATTCGGCACCGCATATGGATAACTTTCTACAGGCGGTGAAGACGCGGCAGCGAGAGAATCTGTCGGCCGAGATCGAGCAGGGCGCGATGTCGGCAGCCATGTGTCATATGGCAAACACGAGCTACCGGGTGGGGCGGAAGCTGACGTTTGACGCAAAGACGATGCGGTATGTGGGCGACGCCGAGGCCAACCGGATGCTGACGCGGGAGTATCGGAAGCCGTACGTGGTTCCGGCGCAGGTTTAGCGTTTGGCGAAGTAACGGGACGCACCGTAGGCGGCCAAGGCCCCGCCGACCAGAAAGAACGTAATTGGTTCAGGGACGGACGTATCTTCCGGCGGCGGCGGATCCAGCACCGAAGAAGGCAGACGGAGCGGGGGCGGCAAGGAGAAACCCGAAGGGACGCTAATTGGAGGTCCGACCGGCGTTTCAGGCGGTGCCAGCGGAGGGGAGGCCGGGGGTAGCGTGGGGTGCTGCGGGAATGGTGATGGAGTCGAAGTGGGAGGCACGACGACGCCTGTTGAGGGCAGGATTGGCCACACTGGGGAATAGGTATTCGGTGGTCCGTACGGGCCGGTGGGCGGCAGAACGGAGATAATCGCCGGCGGTAGGTAGACGATTAGATCGGGCGGCGGGGGCACTGTTGGGAAGGGCCATTGTGGAGTTGGTGGGCTTATGACTGTGTTGGGGGGGCCGGTGATGATTCCGCCCCCGCCGGATGCGCCGCCACCGGAAGGGCCAAGAACGACGCTTATTGGAGGTATGGTGGCCGGGTTCACGATGAGCCCGTTCGGCGAACCAGGGGAAACCAGCAGCGAATCGGCACCGGAAACTTGTGGGTAGCGTGTGAACGTCAGCGTACCGCCAACTGGGCTTGCCTCCGGTACCGGTGGAATGCCGGCAAGGAGTCTCTCGTCCTGAAACGAGTCAAGGACGACCTCCTCGGGCTCTTCCCCTTTGGCGGCGACCGGCTCCATCGGGATCGCGGAAACTCGATTCCCGCAGCGGCCGCGAATCATGGTCGCTCCGTCGGTCAAGACGACTTCGCCCTGCTTTAATGTCATCATTCGCTTGGTCCAGAAAACCTTATCCCGGATGCGGTAGGATACGTAGCCTTGGCGGTCCGCTTGCAGTTTTTCTCCCTTAAAGTTGGCGGGAAGTAAGCCCAAATAGTGCTCGCGAACCACTTTGTCGCTTTTGACGGCGGTGGCCATCTCTTCCGGAGTGGAAACGCCACCCGATACAATCGAGTAGGGGTGGACGGGCCGGCTTCCGGGGGGCACTTTGCCTGGGGCGACGGTCGCAGTCGGCACAATCGGATTCGATGGCGTCCCACTCTCGCCCGCCTTCCGCTGACAAGAAGCGCTCAGCAAGACTAGCAGGAGAATAAGAATGGGAAGTCGCGCAGGCATATTGAAAAACGAATCTCGAATGTTCTTGTCGGCTGCGAGGAGCGAAGTGTGAATAAGATCTGGAATCATCGTTGGGCTAAGGGAATGTTGTTCGCTCTCTGCCTGTTGCCGCTACTGGGGCTGGCCTGGCGCTGGGAGCACAACCAACTGGGAATCAATCGAATTGAGACAGTGGCTCGCTTCACCGGTGATTGGACGCTGCGGTTTCTGGTCGGAGTCCTGTGTGTCACTCCGCTACGACGTCTGCCCGGTCAGAGCGGGCTCATTCGCTTTCGAAGAATGATTGGCCTATTTGCGTTTTTCTACGGTTGCTTACACGCATTGCATTACTATGCGATCGACGCGCAGTTCAACCAAGAGATCCTCTGGGAGGATGTTACAACGCGGCGTTTCTTTATAGCAGGGCTAATCGGTTTAGGACTCATGGTACCCCTCGCCGCTACGTCGTCCCGGGCGGCCATCAAACGTCTGGGTGGCCGAAGATGGCAACAGGTGCACCGATTCGTCTATCTTGCGGCAATTGCGGGAGTAGTCCACTTTTTCTGGCAGGGAAAGGCGGCTCTATGGGAACCGATCTACTGGGGAATCGGCGTGGGAGCACTACTGACGTACCGTGTAGGGTACTGGGCAATTGGGGCCTGGCACAGGCGAAAAAAACTTTCTTCGGCCTCGCTCTCCCCGCCTCGGTAAGCTAGAAGGTTGCCGCCTACTGTATCGATCAACCGCCGCGCCGCGGAGCGCCTAGCCGCCGGACATGTCTGGGTCTATTCAAGCGACGTCTCCAACCGGGGCCACGCCGCACCGGGAGACGTGGTGAATGTGCTGGATCCGCGAGGGCGTTCCTGCGGCTTGGCCCACTATTCGAGCACCTCGCAGATCACTTTGCGCCTGTTGGGTAAAGAGTTCTCCATACCGGATCGCTTGGCCGCGGCCCAACGGTTCCGCGATCGGGTGGTGGATGGGAGCAACGCGTATCGACTCATCTCCAGCGAGGCCGACCAGATGCCGGCGTTGATTGTTGATCGGTACGCCGATGTGTTCGTCATCCAAAGTTTGAATCAGGGGATGGACCGGATCCAGACCGAGGTGGTCGAGGCCCTGATTGCTCAATACGCGCCTCGGGCCATCGTGGAACGAAACGATGCTTCGGTCCGGCTGAAAGAGGAACTGCCGCTGCGGAGCGGAGTGATCTATGGCGAGTTGGCCGGCCCGGTTGCCGTGACGATGAACGGCTTGACCTTTGAAGCGAACCTGCTGGGTGGGCAGAAGACCGGCGTGTATCTCGACCAACGGGAGAATTATCTGGCGGCGGCCCGGTGGGGCCATGGCAACGCTCTCGATTGCTTCACCTCCTCGGGCGGCTTTGCGCTGCACTTGGCGCGGAGCTGCGCCCGGGTGGAAGGGGTCGATAGCGGGGCTGGAGTGCTGGCCACGGCTGAGGCTAATCGGCAACGCAACGGCTGCGAAAACGTAAAGTTCCGCGAGGCGGACGTGTTTGATCTGCTGTCCGGATATCGAACCGGGGGGCGGCAGTTCGACACCATCATCCTCGACCCGCCGGCCTTCGCCAAATCAAAAGCGCAGATTGACGGAGCCGTGCGCGGCTACAAGGAACTGAATTTGCGGGGCCTGCAACTGCTCGCGCCGGGCGGCATTTTGGTGACATGCTCTTGCTCCCATCACGTCAGCGAGGCGATGCTGTTTGAAGCCGTCGCCGAGGCCGCTCGGGACGCTCGTCGATCACTCCGGGTGCTGGAACGGCGGGTGCAGGCGCAGGACCATCCGGTGCTTTTAACCGTGCCTGAAACGCTCTATTTGAAGTGCCTGTTTTTCGAAATGCTGTAGGCGGTCTGTAACAAGCCCTTTGCGCTCGGTCGCACAAGCTGGTATCGTGTCGGGCGGCCCATTGCGAGGGCCGTCTATTCGACCGGAGGGAATATCTGAATGCTATTGCGTTCCAAGTTACGGCTATTCGTCTCGTCCGCCTTCTTTACTTTGCTGGCCAGCGCCCAGCAACCCGCGCATAGCGGCGGCGGAGAGGCTAATCTCGTCCTACCCGATTTCAACCAGGCAACCTTCCTGGGCGGAATCACAGGATTCAACCTTTTACTCGGCGGCATGTTCGTCGCGGCGCTAGGCTTGGTATTTGGCCTGCTGATCTACCGCGAACTCCAAAACATGCCGGTGCATCAATCGATGCGCGACATCTCCGAGCTCATCTACGAGACCTGCCAAACCTATCTGGTCACGCAAGGTCGATTCCTCATGATCCTCGAGCTATTCATCGGGTCGATCATCGTCTTCTACTTTGGTTATCTTCAGCATTTTGAGTTTTTAAAAGTTGCAGTAATTCTTCTGTTCAGCATGGTTGGCATTGCGGGTAGTTATGGTGTCGCGTGGTTCGGAATTCGCGTGAACACGTTCGCGAATTCGCGTTGCGCGTTCGCGGCGTTGCGCGGGAAACCGTTCCCCTGTTATGCCATTCCCCTGAAGGCTGGCATGAGCATCGGCATGTTGCTGATCTCGGTGGAATTGATCTTGATGCTGTTCATTCTGCTCTTCGTTCCGCGGGACTACGCCGGGGCTTGCTTCATCGGCTTCGCCATCGGCGAATCTTTAGGCGCGGCTGCGCTCCGTGTCGCAGGCGGCATCTTCACGAAGATTGCCGACATCGGGGCCGACCTGATGAAGATCGTCTTCAAAATCAAAGAAGACGACGCGCGGAACCCCGGCGTGATTGCCGATTGCGTCGGCGACAACGCGGGCGACTCCGTCGGCCCCTCAGCAGACGGTTTTGAAACCTACGGCGTCACAGGCGTCGCGCTCATCAGCTTCATCCTGCTGGCGGTGACGAAGGAAGAAGTTCGGCTACAGTTGCTCGTCTGGATCTTCGTCATGCGCGTCGTGATGGTGGTGGCCAGCGCACTCAGCTACTTCATCAACGAAGCGTGGGCGAAGTCGAAGTATTCGAACGTCGATAAGATGAACTTCGAAACGCCGCTGACGACTCTGGTTTGGCTCACCTCCATTATCTCGGTTGGGCTCACCTATCTGGTGTCGAGCCTGCTGATTCCGACCCTCGGCGGCGACATGTCGCTGTGGTGGAAACTTTCGAGCGTGATCACCTGCGGCACTCTGGCCGGGGCGATTATTCCCGAACTGGTGAAGGTGTTTACCTCCACTGATTCCGCGCACGTGAGGGAGGTGGTAACCAGTTCCCGCGAAGGCGGCGCTTCGCTCAATATCCTTTCGGGCCTCGTCGCGGGTAACTTCAGCGCGTTCTGGCTGGGCATGACCATGCTCCTGCTCATGGGCGCTTCCTACTACATCAGCATGATGGGACTGGCGTCGTTGATGATGGCTCCCGCCGTGTTCGCGTTTGGCTTAGTGGCGTTCGGGTTCCTGGGCATGGGCCCGGTGACGATCGCCGTCGATAGCTACGGCCCGGTGACCGACAACGCCCAAAGCGTTTACGAACTCTCGCAGATCGAAGACATCAAAGGCATCGAAAAGGAGTTGGAGGCTACCTTCGGCTTCCGGCCTCAGTTTGAAAAAGCCAAGCACTTCCTCGAAGAGAATGACGGCGCTGGCAACACCTTCAAAGCAACCGCCAAACCGGTTCTGATCGGGACGGCCGTCGTGGGCGCGACGACGATGATTTTTTCGATCATCGTCTCGCTAACCAATGGTTTGCAGCCAGATAAGTTGATCTTCCTCTCCATCCTACATCCGCCGTTTTTGTTGGGCTTGATGACAGGCGGCGCGGTCATCTATTGGTTCACCGGAGCCTCCATGCAAGCCGTGACCACGGGCGCGTATCGGGCGGTCGAGTTCATCAAAGCGAACATGAAGTTGGACGGCACAAATAAGGCGTCCACGGAAGACTCGAAGAAGGTGGTTGAAATCTGCACAAAGTATGCGCAGAAGGGCATGTTCAACATCTTTCTGGTCGTGTTCTTCCTCACGTTGGCATTCGCGTTCTACGAGTCGTACTTCTTCATCGGCTATCTGGTCTCGATCGCGCTGTTCGGGCTATACCAAGCGATCTTCATGGCCAACGCCGGCGGTGCGTGGGATAACGCAAAGAAGATCGTCGAAGTGGAACTGAAAGCCAAAGGGACCCCGCTGCATGATGCGACGGTCGTCGGCGATACCGTCGGCGATCCGTTCAAGGATACGAGTTCGGTCGCGATGAACCCGATCATCAAATTCACGACCCTGTTCGGACTCCTCGCTGTAGAACTGGCGGAAAGTTTCAAGGCGCAGGGATCCGAAATCACATGGATGCTGACGCTTGGATTCTTAGTGGCCGGCCTGTACTTTGTGTGGCGCAGTTTCTACGGTATGCGCATTCAGAGCGGAAATTAAAAACCGGCCATCCGGCCGTACAACCCGGTGACTAACAGCGGGAAGTAATGCCGGTACAGCGTGTATCGAAGATAGAAAACGTTGGGGAAGCCGGTGCCTGTGGCGAGTGATTCACTCCAGGCACCGTCTTCCTCTTGCGTATCTACCAAGTAGCGAAGGCCCCGTTCGGCCGATGCGCAATCGTGGCGTCCCGCCGAGAGCAGGCCGAGCAATGCCCAAGCCGTTTGCGACGGCGTCGACGGAGCCGCAATGAAGCGATTCGCTTCATAACTCATGCAGCTCTCACCCCAGCCTCCGTCCAGATTTTGCGTCGATTGGACGAAGTCGGCTGCCTTGCGGAAGACGTTCAGGTCCGGCGAATCAGCCGCGCGAAGACCGCGTAGGGCTAAAAACGTGCCGTATAAATAGTTCACTCCCCAGCGACCGTACCAACTGCCGTTTTGCTCCTGGGCCTTCAATAGGAAGTTGACGGCGTTGTGGACGATCGGATCGGAATGGGACAGGCCACGCCGACAAAGAGCTTCCAGCACGCGGCCCGTAATGTCGGGGCAGGTGGGGTCGAGCATCGCATTGTGGTCAGAGAAGGGAATGCTGTTCAGCACACCCCAATCGTTGTCCGCGTCGAAGGCGGCAAATCCACCGTCCTGGGATTGCATCCCCTTGAGCCACGCCATCGCACGGGCTTCGACCACGGCCTGCTGCTCCGGCCGCGAAGCCTGGCAGTGTTCCAGCGCCAGCAGCACCATCGCTGTGTCGTCGATATCGGGGTAGTGCTCGTTCGAATACTCAAACGCCCAGCCGCCCGGATGCAGATGGGGCCGCTTCACGGACCAGTCGCCACGCCTCCGAACCTCGCGCGCCATCAGCCAATCGGCGGCTTGTCGCTGCGCGGCTGGATCAAGATGGTTCGTTTCGCCCAAGGCGAACGCGGCATACGCCGTGTCCCAGACCGGCGAGAAACACGGCTGAAAATAAAGCGACTCCTCGGTCTCGGTGAACAACCGGTCGAACTTCGCGATGGCCTCGACCAAGTCTGGATGATCCTTCGGATAGTCGAGCGCTTCAAGCGCCATGATCGAATACATCATGGAGGGGTAAATCGCCCCCAGACCATCGGCGTTTCGACAGCGTTCGAGCATCCAGCGCTCCGCCAATCGGATGGCCGCGATGCGGGAATCCCGATGGCCTCGCCGCTCCCATAGCTTGAGCAACCGGTCTACCTGATGAAAAATGGGCGAGAGAATGCGGTCCCGCTTCGGCATACTCAGGTTGTTGCCGGAGTGGAGGAGCTCGTTCAGATCGATTCCCGCCGGTGCCGGACGAATGCCGCCCACGGCTTGGACGATCGACAGCGGGACGACGATGGCGCGGGTCCAAGATGCCATCTCATACAGAACGCCGCCCGGGTAAAGGCTGCCGCCGGGCAGCAACATCAACTCCGGCGGAATCGTCGGAACGTACTTGCGCGGGTATAGGCCGAAAAACGAAAGATTGATTCTGGTGTAGCTGTTGCAGGCCTGAAGGCCGCCTAGGTCCAATACCCGGCTCCGGGCGCGCCGGAGGGGTTCGAAATCGGGGATGTAGCCGCACAGGCGCAGGGCGGTGTAGGCCTTCACTGTCGCGTTGACGTCCGCCGGACCATCGGGGAAAATGTGCCAGCCGCCGTCGGGCATCTGCTGCGACAGGATTCGTCGGCAAACCTTCTCCAGCCGGGGCCGCGATGGGGGATTCCACGCCCCGTCGATCGGCGGATGGAGCCACAATTGAAGCAAAATGTAGTCCGCTTCCAGCGAGACATCCGCCAGCAATTCTCCGCACCAATGCCCATCGGGCTGTTGCAGCGAAATCAGCGAACTGGCGCTGCGGCGACTGGCGTCGTGCGCGGCAGCAAACAAGGCGCGCCGCTCACCAACAATTTGGCCGGGCTGTGCAACGCGTCGATTAAACGTGGAACTGGTCCAATTCGTACCCATGAAGAAGGAAGTCAGAAACGGCTGACTCTCTCATTATACGAGCCTGACGTACTACGGGCTTCCTTTGCGGGACTACGGAATTATCCTGTGTAGCGGAATTCGCTCTCCGCGCCGATCTATTGTTTGATGCGCAAGTTTGTCCTTCTTCTTCTTTTCGCCAGCTTGTGCTCTGGACAGCAGAGCCCCGCAAAACGTACCGTTCCGATGGAACCATTGCCAGACGAACCCGTGATCAGTGCTCCGTTGCCGACGCCGCTGCCCGTGGAACGTGTCAGAATACAGGGGAAGCCTGCGGCGACGTTTGAAGAGTCCCTGCGGAAGCAAGCCGAAAGCGTGAGTCGTCAAGTCCAGGCGTTGCAGGAACAGAATTCGAACTTCTGGCGGAGCACCCCGTTGGCCCCCGTGCCGGACAATCTTCCGGCAGAGCCGTTTGAGGCGGCGAACTGCCCGCCAGTTCCAACCGGAGATCTACGCGCCCTCGTGGAACGAGAGGCTAAGAAACAGGAGATCAGCTCGACCCTGCTCCATGCCGTTATTGAACAGGAGTCAGGGAATCTGCCTTGCGCGGTGTCGAGCAAAGGAGCAATGGGGCTCATGCAGTTGATGCCGGCAACGGCGCAGACCTTGCAGGTCAAAGACCCCTTCGATCCGGCCCAAAACATCGCCGGCGGGAGCCGATTCTTGAAGTCTCTCCTTGATCGATACAAAGGCGATCTGCCAAAGGCCCTCGCCGCATACAACGCAGGGCCGACTCGCGTCGATCAGGCGGGAGACGTGCCGAATATTCCTGAAACGCAGAACTACGTGGACCGCATCATGGCTCGAATCGCCGCGAAAGATCAGGCGATTCAGTAGCCTTACTTCGGCTGCAGCCGGATGCGCTCGATCGTGCTGGCCTCAATCGCGGGTCGGGTAAAAAGCAAGGGATGATACTTGCCGGTCGCCCAATCCGTAAGCAAATCACTGTAGTGAGGAGAGTCGGGGTCGCCAGATTCGCCAGGCGCATTAGTCGTGCGGCTGAGGTCCCAATTCGCGGTATCGAGCAGCATGCGGAAGCTGGCTCCAGAGACCGCCCGAAAGTTGGCTCCGCCCGCGGCATTGATCGTGTTGGCGTCGCCGGGTAGAGCCACCGGCCCTCGGTCGAACGGTCGAATCTTGCTCGGATGGGCTAGGTAGAGCATGTGAATGTTGCCCCATTTCCAGTTGGACTGATGGGGGCCAAACGAGCGGGTCAACTCGCCCAAGGTCGCGACGAGCGTCCGTTCTAACGCAGCCGGATTGGGTTTCGCTTCCAATGCTTTCAGAACGGTTCCGATGTTAGCTCGTGCCCCCAAGTTCGCAGGCTGAAAAATGGCCGGACCCAGCTTCGCCATCCATACCGCAATCACGGCGGCGGGCATCGAATCGGTCGTCATCTTCGCGTCCCAAGCCAGCAGGGCGGGCAAAATATCCCTCCCCGCACTCGCCGGACCCGGCTTCCATTTTCGGACGATGGCCTGGAATCGCTTCGCTGGCTCCGAGACCACATCGAACTGCAGCCGTTCGAAATCGTCGAGCGACCATTTCGGCCGAGTCGCCAATTGCGCCCGGATGCGGTCGACCCGAAACGGCTGTGCCCAATCGTAGTTCAAAATATGCCGGAATCCGGAGGGGAGAATGTTGTTGTTCGCGGTCGCCAGAAACCCCTCTGGAGGATTCAACGAACGCGGCAGTTGGGCCGGGTCTAAAAACCCCGCCCATTCGTAGGTCCCCGTCTGCCCCGGCACTGGCAGCAGCCCGTTCCACGATTTCCGAATCGGCGCCAGCCCCGCCACGGCGAATCCGATGTTCCCCTTGGTGTCGGCGTAAAGCAGGTTCTCGGCGGGAGCCTTGAATCGCCCCACCGCCTCGAGAAACTGCGGCCACGTCTGCGCCTGCGCCAGCGAGAGCCCCGCCAAATAGCCCGCAGTGCCGGGTTCAGAACCGACCCACCGCATCACATATGCCCGGCGACGCGCCCGATCCAGTCCAATCACCGGACCATGCAGCGTGTGCCGACACTCCACCACCTCCGGCTTCTTGCCCTTTACCGCCACCGAATGACGCTCCACTGTCATCTTCTTCCACACCCCGGCATGCAAGTATTCTTCGAGATTACTCGGGTTCAACTGCTCCACGTACAAGTCCTGCTGGTCGGTCCCGGTAATCGTGAAGCCAAACCCGATTGACTCATTGTGCCCCAGGGCGATGCCCGGCAGCGCGGGCTCTCCCGCCCCGATTTGGTTGATCCCAGGCGCCACCAAGTGCACCGTCCGGCGCAGGCTTGGAATCAGCAATGCCCGATGCGGGTCACTCGCCAGCAGCGGCTTTCCGGTCACCGATCGCTTGCCGGAAACGACCCAGTTGTTTGATCCCTGCATCTCGATCGTCACCGGATCGGTCGCCTCATCGAAGTCCGCAATCGCGCCCGTCGTGATGTCTTTCAAACTCAGTTCGGCCGGCGCGCGCAACGAGGTCGGCGGGTCGGTCGGTCGAACTTGCGCAAGCAGGGCAGCTCCATACGTGTCGAGTTCGCGTGCGCGAACCGCCTCGCGCAGAACGTTCGACATCATCGAAAAAACCGCTACCCTCGAGACCACGTCCTCGGGCTGCCAGAGGCCGGGCGTGTAACCCAATTGCTGAAACTCCCGGGTCAGCTTTCCGCCCTGCTGAATGTAGGCGTTGATGCCATTCGTAAAGGCGCGGGCAATGTTGTACGTGTCGGGTGCGTAGGAGGTCCACTCCGCCTTCCAGTCGCCGCGAAAGCGCAACAGCAGCGCCGTCCGGTCTCGCTCCACATAGCCCGGGCCCAGCACCTCGGCCAGCTTGCCAGTGCCGGTTCGTCGCCACAAGTCGATCTGCCAAAGCCGATCACGGGCCACCATGTAGCCCTGTGCGAAATACAAGTCCGTTTGATTCTGGGCGTAGATATGAGGAATCCCCCACTTATCCCGCAACACCTCAACGGAGGCTTCGAGACCAGCCAAGCGTAACTCCTCCGCCGCCAGCGGCAACGCCAACAACACGATAGCTAATCTAGCGATGGCCATACCGGTCTCCTCTTCTCTTTCAACGCAGCCACGCCCTCGGCATAGTCGGGCGACGCAAGCAATTCGGCCTGTAACTGCATCGCCACATGGCCGGCCGCCACTTCGTCCAGCGACCTCTGCTGGTGCGCAAAAGTCATTCCGGAGCGAATGGCTTGCGGCGGAAATCCAGCGATCTGTTCCGCGATTGCAGTCGCCCGATCGTCAAGTTCCATCTCCGGTGCCACGGCGTGAATCAGACCTAAGCGCAGCGCCTCGTCCGTTTGAAAAACCCGCCCGGTCAGCGCTATCTCCAGCGCCCTCCGCTCGCCGATTGCTTGCGCTACAGCGCGAAACAGGATCAACGGAAACATCCCGATCCGCATCTCCGTTAGTCCAAAGCTCGATCCCATCGCCGCCACTACGCAGTGGCAGTTGGCGATCAGCCCGACCCCCCCGGCCAACACCGGGCCCTTCACCGCCGCCACGATCGGCTTCGACATCCGCGCCCCCACCGAGAACAACCGTTCGTGCGCAGGATCCGACACCGATGTCTCTTCCAGGTCCAGCCCCGCACAAAAAATCCTCCCTTCGGCATCGAGCAACAGGCACGACGTCCCCGGGTCTTCTTCGCCTTCGTGCAACGCCCGGAGCAACGCATGGCACAGTTCGCGGTTAAGCGCGTTCGCCCGTTCAGGGCGGGCCAACGTCAACCGGCGAACCCGGCCTTCTTGCGAAACTTTGAGGAATGGACTCACAAAGGTTAGGATAACGGTTCATGCTGGGATTCGATACTCGGGTTGCTCGCGCTACCTGGACGGTGCTCTTGATCCTGCTGGCCGTCTCAATCACATGGTTGGCCCGCGGGGCCGTGCTCGTCTTCGTCTTGGCCCTGCTACTGGCTTATTTGATCGCTCCGGCCGTCGCATTGGCCCACCGCTGGTTGCCGGCCCGCTGGTCCTACGGCGTCAAACTCGGCGTCGTCTACCTTCTGCTCTTCGGCAGCGCGGGGACCGCCCTCTTCCTCGTCGTCTCCCACATCGGGCGCGAAGCGGCGGACCTGGCCGCCAAACTGCCCAGCCTCGTCAAGTCCGGCGGTGCCCTTCTCGACCAGCCCCTGCCCACGCCCCTCGAGCCCTACCGCGAACAGATCCGCACCTTCGTCGAACAGCATATTCAAGATTTCATCCCCTTCCTCGGATCCTTCGGGCGCGACGTCCTCTCCGGTGCCACCAATCTCCTTTACTTCGTTCTCATTCCCATCCTCAGCTTTCTATACATCCTCGAAGCCCCCACCGTGCGCGACAAAGTCGGCGAGTTCTTCGGCGACCGGAATCACCGCTCCAAAGTCGATGCCGTCCTCGCTGACGTCAACCTCTGCCTCGGTGCCTACATGCGAGCCGTGCTCTCGCTCGTCTCGGCTACCTTCGTCGCCTACGGCCTCTACTTCGAAGCCACCTTCGTCCCCTACGCCCTCCTTCTCTCTGCCGTCTCTGCCGTTTTTGAATTCGTTCCCGTGGTCGGTCCGCTCGCCGGCATGGTGCTCAGCGTCGCCGTCGCCATCTTCAGCGGCTATCCCCACTGGGGCTGGATGATCGTCTTTCTCATCGTCTATCGCGTCTTCCAGGACTACGTCCTCTCGCCTTGGCTCCTCGGCTCCGGCGTCGAACTCCATCCCCTCCTCGTCCTGTTCGGTGTCCTCGTCGGCGAGTCCGTCGCCGGCATCCCCGGCCTCTTCCTCTCGGTCCCCGTCATGGCCACCATTCGCATCATCTACCGGCACCTGCGATGAGAACGTGGCTATGGCTCCTGGCGGTGCCCCTATCCGCCCACATGGTCAGCCTCAGCAGCGGGCAGATGGAGATCACCGGCGCCGAGGCGCAGTTGATTCTCCGCCTCCCCGCCTATGAACTC
Organism: Acidobacteriota bacterium; assembly: GCA_025354525.1. Taxonomy (GTDB): domain Bacteria; phylum Acidobacteriota; class Terriglobia; order Bryobacterales; family Bryobacteraceae. The sequence goes on along the minus strand of JANXMS010000174.1, from coordinate 13,243 downwards.
ACCGCCGGCGAACAGTCTCTGGATAACGCCTATCAAATTCAAGGGGCGACCCTAGCCAGCCGAACCTGTGCCCCGGACGGTCAGGAACTCGTCTGCACGTACAAGTTCACCTCCGTTCCTACCGCTCCGCGCGTCATCTGCCGCCTCGCCCAAGCCCTCGTCGCCAATCACGTCCATGTCCTCACCGCCCGCCGCAACGGTGAAGTCGCCCGCCAAGTTTTCTCCGGTTCCGTCTTCGATGCCGACCTCCGCTTCGGCGGTGGCCAAGGCCCTCTCCCCGCTGCCCTCGACGGCGTCGCCCAATCCTTCTCCGGCTGGGCCCGGCTGCTCTTGCTGTTCTCGATCGGCTTCGCCGCCCGCACTCGCCGCGAAGCCTTGGCCTTTGCCCTAGCGCTTGCGATCAGCCAAACCGTCTCGCTGTTCTTAGCTCTCCCGGCCTCCCCGCGTTTCGTTGAAGCCGCCGCCGCCATCGGCGTCGGCTATCTCGCCTTCGAAGTCCTAATGCTTCCCGAAGCCGGCCATCGTTGGCTAGCCGTCGCCGGGGTCGGCCTTCTCCTCGGCCTCGGAGTACCCGCCGGCGAGGCACCAGCCTACTATGGCGCTCTCGTCTCCTGCGGCGTCGCCGTGGTCGCAGCAGTGGGCGTTTGCCGGCTCGCTTCCATCCAACGCATCGCCCGTCCCGTAGCCGTCGGCCTACTCCTCGTCGCCGTCGGCTGGTTCGCTGCCCAGTTCCTCCGATAAGCCTAGCGCGGAGTCGTCTTCGGCCAGGCCAACTCAATCCCCTGCGCCGTCATCTTCGCCTGCATCGCCGCCAACAGCTTCTTATCCTTCCGAATCTGCCGCGGAGGCCGACCCGTCACCACCGCCTCCGCCGCAATCTGCCCAGCCGCCTCCCCAATCCCCCACTCCACCGGATGCAGCCGATAGCACCCGTTCGTAATGTGCGTCACACCGAGGTTCTTACACCCCGCCAGCAAATTCTCCACCCGCCGCGGGATCAACGCCCCCATCGGAATTTGAAACGGCAACGAACTCACGTCGACATAGTTGTCGCCCCCCGACGAAGGATGCAAATCGATCCGATAGCTCCCAATTCCCACCGTATCCGCAAACTCCTCCGCCTCGGCATTCGCCCCCGCCACCTGCCGCCGCGCCTCCGTCCCCACGTGCTGCTCCACCACCGTAAATTCCGCCAAAATCCGCCGCGACTCTCGAATGTACGGATACTTCGCCAACCCGTCCTCGGTCCCCGCCAAGTCGTGCCGCAGCCGCAATCCCTTCCAGCCCTGCTTGCCATCCTCCCGCGGGCACTCCGTCTGCATCCAATACAACAAACTCAACGAAAGTTGCTTCCCCCCCGCCAAATGCTGCGCCGCCTCCGACTCCGGAACATCGTGTAAGTTCCCCAGCCAATAGTCGTTCTGCGGCCAGTTGATCAGCGAAATATCGTTGTAAGCCCCCGCAAAATTCGTCTTGTTCGCAATCCGCCGATACAGCCATAGGTTCAACGGACCCGGGCTCCCCGTCCGCGCCCGCGGATCAAACGTCACTGCCCGCGGCGTCAGCTTAATCGGGTCCGACATCGACCAACTCAACAACTTACCCGACCACGCCGGCTGCATCGTCGGCACATAATCCCGCCAAAACGCATAATCCGTCGGCCGGTCGATCGTATGGTCTTCCCCATCCCGATAGTCAATCGCATAACACACCGTAAAGGACTGATGATTCCGCGGCTGCGCCAACTCTGGCGCATGCGGCTCACCCGTCTGCTTCCGCGACTCAAACCCCGTCACGTACTCCGTCTTCGTCAACGGCAACACATCGCCCATCTCGGTCGCGTCAATGAAGTACGGCGCCGTCACCGTCAACTCCTTCCCCGTCACCAAGCTCTTCACCGTCACCGCCCGCACCTTGTCGCCCTCCATATCCGCCTTCACCGACCGATGATGCAGCAAAACCGTCAACTGCCCCGCGCTCGCCCACGGTGCCAACATCGCCTCCAGCACATGCAGCGACACCGGCGGCTCATGCGTAATCTTCGAAACGGACCCATCGCCCGGGTTCAAGTAAGCCTTCCCCCGCGCCTCCGCCGTCAACGGATAATGGTCCCGATAATACTGCCGAACTTTGCTCCGATAGCTCCGATAAAGCTGGGTCCCACCAAAGTTCTCCACCCACGGATGCTCATCCGGCGGCACCAGTTGCGACGTCAACTGCCCGCCCACCCAGTCGGTCTCCTCCGTCAGCACCACCCGCATCCCATTCCGCAGCGCGGCCAGCGCCGCCGCCACCCCGCCCGTACTCGCGCCGATAATGGCGACATCCGCCCGCAACTCGCGGCCAGCCGCAGCCAGCGGAGCCGCAACGATTGTTTGCAGTAGGGTTCGACGGGAGAGCATCTCTTACATCGTAGAATGGAGAAACTACCCATGGTTGGTTACGACGCAATTTCCGGATACGTATCCGCACATCAAACGCGGCTTCTGAACGAGCTGCTGGACTTCCTCCGCATCCCCAGCGTCAGCACGCTGCCGGAGCACAAAGCCGACGTCGAACGCGCCGCCGAGTTCACCGCCGCCGCCCTCCGCGCCGCCGGCCTGCCCCATGTGGAGATCATCCCCACCGCCGGCCACCCCCTCGTCTACGCCGAAAGCTTAACCGCCCCTGGCAAGCCCACCGTGCTCTGCTACGGCCACTACGACGTCCAGCCCCCCGACCCCCTCGAACTCTGGAACTCGCCGCCCTTCGAGCCTGTCCTCGCCAACGGCAACATCTACGCCCGCGGTGCCGCCGACGACAAAGGCCAGTTCTACACCCACATCAAGGCCCTTGAAGCCCTCCGCGAACTCGGCGGCGCCCTCCCCCTCAACGTCAAATTCCTCATCGAAGGCGAAGAAGAAATCGGCGGCAAGTCCGTCGCCAAGTTCGTCGCCGAAAATTCGGAAAAGCTCAAAGCCGATGTCGCCCTCGTCTCCGACACCGCCCTCTACGCCCCCGGCCTGCCCACCCTCACCGTCGGCCTCCGCGGTCTCGTCTACATGGAAGTAGAAGCCACCGGCCCCAGCCGCGATCTCCACTCCGGCCTCTACGGCGGTGCCGCGCCCAACGCCGTCTATGGCCTCGTCGAACTCCTCGCCAAAGCCAAAGACGACCACGGCGCCATCCAAATCCCCGGCATCTACGACAGCGTCGCCGCCCCCTCCCCCGCCGAACTCGAAAGCTGGGCCAGCCTCCCTTACGACGAAGCCGAGTACCTCAAGGAAGTCGGCTCCTCGGCCCTCACCGGCGAACCCGGTCGTTCCACTTTTGAGAAAACCTGGGCCCGGCCCACGTTTGAAGTACACGGCATCGCGGGCGGCTTCACCGGTGCCGGTGCCAAAACCGTCATCCCCGCCAAAGCCGTCGCCAAAGTCTCCATGCGCCTCGTCCCCGACCAGGACCCCGACGCCATTGTGGCTTCGTTCCGCAAATGGGCCGCCGCCCATGCCCCCGAAGGCGTCTCGATTGAAGTCCGCGTCCTCAGCGGTGGCCCCGGGTTGCTCGTCAATCCCGACCATCCCGCCATCGCCGTGGCCGCCCGCTGCTTCGCCGATTCGCTCGGCCGCAAAACCGTCTTCGTCCGCGGTGGCGGCTCCATTCCCATCGTCGGCGACTTCGCCCAGCACCTCGGAATCCCCACCATCCTCATGGGCTTCGGCCTGCCCGATGATGGCCTCCATTCACCCAATGAGAAATTTGCCGTCGACAACTACTACAAAGCCATTGTCACGGTCGCCCATTTCCTCGAACAGTACGGAGCGTAAGTGAGCAGCAATGCCACCGAGATTCCCGGCCCAATATCGTCTAGCCAGTCGGTAGCCCGTTCCGCCGGGGTCACCAGTATCGCCGTCCTCGCCAGCCGCATCACCGGTCTGGTTCGCGAAATCGCGCTCGCTCATTACTTCGGCGCCACCGCCGCTTACGACGCCTACATCCTCGGCTTCCGCATCCCTAACCTCACCCGCGACCTCTTCGCCGAAGGCGCCCTCAGCTCCGCCTTCGTCCCCACTTTCGTTGACGCACTGCACAAAAAGTCGAAGGAAGAAGCCGCCCATCTCGCCAACCTAGTCGCCACCGCCATCATCATCGTCGTCGGCCTCCTCTGCCTCGTCGGTATGATCTTCGCCCCGCAAATGGTCGACCTCCTTGCCCCCGGCTTCCGCCAACTCGAAGGTAAGCACGAACTAGCCGTCCGCCTCACCCGCATCATGTGCCCCTTCCTGCTCGTCGTCGCATTGGCCGCGCAGTCCATGGGTATCTTGAACGCCTGCAACCAATTCGCACTGCCCGCGCTCTCCTCGTCGCTGTTCAACGTAGGCTCCCTCGCTGTGGGCCTTACTCTCGGCCTCCTCGCCGGCCCCTACCTCGGCATCCCGCCCATCGAAGGCATGGCCTGGGGCGTCCTCACCGGCGGCTTCATCCAACTCGCTTCGCAGGTCCCCGCCCTCGTCCGCAGCGGCTTCGTCTATCGCCCAGCCATCGACTGGTCCCACCCCGGCCTCCGCCAGATTCTCCGCCTCATGGGCCCGGCCATCCTCGGCAGCGCCGCGGTCCAAATCAACGTCATGGTCAATACCAGCTTTGCTTCCGAGATCAACGGCGGCATGAGCTGGCTCGGTTACGCCTTCCGCCTCATGCAACTCCCCCTCGGCCTTTTCGGCGTCGCCATCGGCGGAGCCACTCTGCCGGCCATCTCGCGCAGCGCCGCCCGCGGCGATATGGACGATTTCCGCCGCACCCTCTCCCGCTCCCTCGGTCTCGTCTTCCTGCTCACCATCCCCTCCTCGGTCGGCCTGTTCGTCCTAGGCCCGTCCATCATCGGCGCTCTCTTTGAACGAGGCGAGTTCAAAGCCTACGACACCCATCAAACGGCCCTCGCCCTTAGCTGGTTCGCGATAGGCCTCGCCGGCTACAGCGCCCTCAAGGTCCTCGTACCTGCCTTCTACGCCCTTAAGGACGCCCGCACGCCGATGTTCGTCAGCCTCGGGTCCATCGGCATTAACTACGCCGTCGTCTCCACCATGACCTCGCAAACCGGTTTCGGCCTCGCCGGGTTGGCCCTCTCCACCTCCGCCGTCGCCATCACCGGCAGCCTCATCCTGCTGACCCTCCTGAAGACCCGCATCACCGGCATCTACGGTCGCGCGCTGCTGTCGAGCGTAGGCAAGATCGTCGCTGCCGCCGCCGTCATGTTCGCCGCCGTCTCGGCCACCACGTGGGCTGTCGGCCAGCAACTCCCGGCCGGCCAGCCACGCTATCTCGTCGACCTCGCCGTCTCCATCCCCATTGGTCTCGCGGTCTATTACTTCGTCTGCCGCCTGCTGAAGGTCGAAGAGATGGAACTGGCCGCCGACGCCCTCGAACGTCCCTTGGCTCGCTTGCGTGCTAGACTCCCCTAAATATGCAACCTGAAGTGCAATCGCTAATCCGGCTGCAGGATCTCGACCAATCCCTCGCCCGTCTCACGGTCGAACTGCTCGAACTCCCCAAGCGCCTCGACGCCCTCACGAAGGACGGCACCGCCCACGGCAAACACCTCGAATCGCTCCAGGCCAGCCTGAAGGCCGACGAGACCGAGCGCCGCAAGCTCGAAGGCAGCGTCGAACTCCACAAGTCCAAAATCATCAAGCTGAAAAAGCAGCTTAATGAGGCGCAAACCCAGACCCAGTCCCAAGCCTTCGAACACGAAATCACTTGGGCCGAGTCTGAAATCGTCAAAGCCGAGGAGCGCGAACTCGAACTGTTGATGGAAGAGGAGCAACTGCGCGGCGACGTCCAAGCGGCCAAGGCCCGGCTTCTGGAAATGCAGAAGACCTTCGAACTCGAACGAACCCAAGCCCTCACGCGCCACAAAGCCGGCAAGGCCGAAATGGCAGCTCTCGAAGAGCAACGCCAAGCCACCCTAAAGACACTGGAGCCGACAGTCGCCTCGCTCTACGAACGCCTCCGCCGCAAGCACAAGAACGGCGTCGTCGCAGCCGAGGCCGTCAACTCCCAGTGCCAGGCTTGCTACATGGAAATTCGCCCGCAAATGTGGCAGGAACTTCGAACTTCACAACCGTTCATGACCTGTGAGAACTGTAGCCGAGTGCTCTATATCACTACCGTCACCGGCTTCGACCCGCAGTTCGGCCCCGCCCCCACCCGCTAGGCGGACAGCTGCGGCTGCTGCGGATCCCGATGGATCCACCGGAATGCCGGAATCGAATTCTTCCAGAAGTACTTCTCCGCCGCCGGCCGACCCTTCGCCAGAAAGTAGTTCTGCAAAATCTCAATCGCCGCTTTGTTGCGTCCAGCGAAGATCAGATAATCTTCGCCAAAAATGTCCCACAAAAAGTCGGCGACCGGCTTATAGTCGGTGGGATCCGGAGCACTTCCCGCTACTGCGGTTTTGGCGCGATAGAGCCCGGACATCTTGACGTAGACCTTACGCTTCCGCAGCTCTTCCAGATCAGCCGTATACTGCTTCCGAACCGCGGCGTCAGCAGGAATCCCCAACGCCTGCTGGTGGCCCAGCACAATGCGAAGGTCCGGAACCTTATCGAGCAGCCGTAGCGTCGCCCGAGTCAGATCCACGCGCGGGTTAGCGACTTCCAGCGTCAATCCCGTCGCGGCGAAAGCCTTCATGTTTTCGATCAGCTCCGGGCGATCGATCGCGGCCACCATGTCATGCACCGGCCAAACGTTGCCATACCGAATCCCGAGAAACAACTTGTTCTTCCGGTACCGATCGAGATACTCGCGGAACTCCGGCTTCATCGGGTCGAGGTTCCCGATCATGCCCGTAATCATCGGTTCGCTTTCGATCATCATCAGGACCCAAAGGTTGTCTTCGACCCAAGGGCTGGCTTCGACTTTAATCCCCCCGACCACCCCGAGCGGAATCGCCGATTCCCGAAAGTGCTTCGGCAGGAACGGCGGAGCGTTGGGCGTGAACGGGAACGGCGACCCCTGCGGCCGGGTCGGATCGTACAGATGAAAGTGGGAGTCGATAATCGGAATCGGCACCGGCGCGGCCGCGGCGACGGCACCAGCGGCTGACGCGGCCAACAAAGCACGGCGGGTGGTTGAAATATGGATCATGCAGGCCTGCATTGTATATCTTCCGGTACCCACTCTGATAAACTCCATGGACCCCCTGCCATGCCCCTCTCCGCCGGCGACAAACTCGGTCCCTACGAAGTCCTCTCGCCCCTCGGCGCCGGCGGCATGGGCGAAGTCTACAAAGCCCGCGACACCCGTCTCGACCGCACCGTCGCCGTCAAGGTTCTCCCGGAACACATCGCCCAACGCGACGACTCCCTCGCCCGCTTCGAACGCGAAGCCCGCGCCGTCGCCAGCCTCAACCATCCCAATATCTGCACCCTCCACGACATCGGTCCCGGCTACATGGTCATGGAGCTGATCGACGGAGAAACCCTCGCCAACCGCATCGAAAAAGGCCCCCTCCCGCTCGAACAACTCCTCAAAGCCGCCACACAAATCGCCGACGCCCTCGACCGCGCCCATCGCGCCGGCGTCACCCACCGCGACATCAAGCCCCACAACATCATGTTGACCCGCGACGGCGTCAAAGTGCTCGATTTTGGCCTCGCGAAGTCGTCCTCCAAGCCCGGCCCCACCGAAGCGACACTCACGAAGGTCCTCACCACCGAAGGCACCGTCATGGGCACCCCCCAGTACATGGCGCCCGAACAGTTCGAAGGCAGGGAAGCCGATACCCGCGGCGACATCTGGGCCTTCGGTGCCGTGCTCTATGAAATGGCCACCGGCCAGAAGGCGTTTCAAGGCAAGAGCTACTCCAGCCTAGTCGGAGCGATTCTCTCCGCCGAGCCGCCCCCGATGGCGGTCCAGCCCCTCACCCCAAAGTGGCTCGAAAGGCTCGTCCGTCGGTGTCTAGCCAAGGATCCCGAGGACCGTTGGCAGACGATGCGCGACGTTGTCATCGAGCTACAGTCGCCTCCCCCGGAATCAATTGCCGCCGCAGGCCCTGCATCGAAAACACCGCGCTGGCCATGGATCGCGGCGGTCGCTCTACCAACGTTGATCGCAGCCGCCTTGGCGCTCGTCCACTTCCGAGAAAAGCCGGTGACGGCACCCCTCCTTCGCTCGACCCTGCTCATCCCCAAGGATTTGGATGTCTCCGGCGTAGCGGGTGCGATGGCGGTTTCGCCGGACGAGAAACACGTCGTCTGGGCCGGCCGAAATAGCGAAGGCAAGGTGCAGTTGTGGCTGCGCCCCCTAGATGGAATTACGGCGCAGCCCTTGGCCGGTACCGAAGGCGCACGCGATCCGTTCTGGTCACCGGACGGGAAGTCGATTGGGTTCTATGCGGATCGAAAACTGAAACGGATCGACGCTGCCGGAGGGCCGGTCCTCTCCCTGACCGATGCCGACATGACGAATGACAGCCGGGGAGCGAGTTGGAGCTCCACCGGCGTCATCGTTTTCACCGGCAACTTTGGGCAACTGAAACGAGTTTCCGCCTCCGGGGGCACCGTTACCGACGCGACAAAGCTGGAGGCGGGCGACAGCACGAACCGTCGGCCCTCGTTTCTTCCCGATGGGGTGCATTTCCTCTACGCGGCAGGCGACCTTGATTCGACGGATTCAAAGGTGATCCGCCTGGGTTCACTCGGTGGGCCAGAGAGCACCAAGCTCATTGATGCGACGGACTCGGGAGCCATTTACTCCGCGGGTTATCTCCTCTTCCTGCGCCGAAATGTGCTGATGGCGCAGGCCTTTGACGCGCGGCGACTCGCGCTGTCCGGGGATGCGTTTCCCGTGGTGGAAAACGTCCCGGGTGGCGGTCCGGCAACCATGGCTGGCTTTTCCGCTTCGCCCCAAGGGTTGCTCCTGCATGGCACCGGATCCCGATACACCTCCGATTTGACCTGGCTCGATCGCAAAGGGAATCGCACGATAGTGCCCGGAGAACCCGCCACGTTCGTATCGACGGAGTTATCGCGGGACAGTTCGCTCCTCGCCGTTGCGATCAACGAAACGACAAGTGTCCTGAATATGTGGCTGGTCGATTTGGCCCGGGGCTTGCGAACTCGCTTCACCACGCAAGGGAACTCGCAGAATGCACTCTTCTCTCCGGACGGACGCACTGTCTTTTTTTCTTCGGAGCGAAAAGAACAGCCCGGTCTTTACCGTAAGCCCGTCGACGGAGGCCGCGCGGAGGAACTGGTCTACCAAGGCAGTGTCAGAAGGTTGCGGGGCATCTCTCCGGACGGAAAATTCCTCCTTTACAGCTCTCCGCAAGGCACCTGGGCCCTGCCGGACCCTCTGGGCGAGCCGGGCAAGTCGAAGCCGTTCCCTCTTCCCCAAATTCCGCGCGAGGCAGTAAGTTCGCAGCTCTCGCCCGAGGGGCGTTGGATCGCCTACGATTCCGGCGAATCGGGCCGCCGGGAGGTTTATGTCGTGCCGTTTCCCGAGCCCGGTGCCAAACGGCAGATCTCCAGCGCCGGCGGAGGCCGGCCCCGCTGGCGCGCCGACGGCAAAGAACTCTTCTACCTCACGCTCGATGGTCAACTCGCGGCCGTGAACGTCGCGGCCCGCGGCGGCACCCTCGAATCCGGCGAGCCCCAGTTGCTGTTCAGCCTGCGGATGCTGCTGGCCGGCTCCCCGGACTATACCTACGATGTCTCGGCGGACGGACAGCGCATCCTCGCCGCGATTCCGCGAAGCTCGAGCGATGGATTGACAATCGTCCAGAACTGGCCCGCCCTGCTGAAGAAGTGAACGTGGCTGAAACCGGAGGGGAACAGCGTGGCTTCGCAATCCCCTCCGGTGCTCGTCAACTCGACCCCTCCGTCAACCGGCCAGTGCGGGGCTTGCGGTCTTCGACGTAATGATATAGGCATGCTTGATTGGCACCCCGAAGAAATCGGTGTCACGAACTTCAACCGCGCCATGTTCCACCCGAATCGTTCGGTTCAGCTTCTGCATGGAAGCCTCTTCCGGGTCGATAATTATAATTCGTGACAATTTAACAAGGGCGTCGGGCTCGATATCAGTCTTAATTCTAGCGACGAAATACTCGATCGCCCCGGTTCTGTCCGCCGACGCCCAAGGCGCGGAGATCATCAGGTCCCAACGGTCTGGAAGATCTTCCCGGGCAAAAAGGGCATAAAAGGCGAAGTCGCCTTTGGCTGCGGAGATATCTGATTCCAGCTTCGCGAACTTGTCTCGCAATTCAAGGGTGGCTGTGGTCATATTGCCTCTAGTAGCTGTTCAACTGATCGGATCATCAATTCTGCTTCCGCCTTCTGGATCTTGCCAATTGCATAGTAACGAGACTCGGGAGTCCACGACGCGACTTCATTCCATGGAGCGAAATGATCCCGCTTGATTCTTGCCTCGTGCCCAGACAGTCGCAGTAGAACTTCCAGGGCGTGCGTTTGAAACGATCGGTACGCCTGAAACTCTCCATTCGTACTGGGAAAGTCAACCCAATCCAGCGTTCGACAAATCCGAGCCTTCAGCGCGACCTCAATGGCGTACCCGCAAATATACGCGGCCCCGTCATACCGACCGCCACCAAGCAGGATTTTCCCGTCCTCCAGCTTGGCAATCGCAATTCGGTCAAGTTCGTCAACGGGTATCACGTAACCTAATTGTACCCGGAAGCCTTTCGCCAAGCGATCCATCAAACTGCAATAGAATAACAATTAGATGCGCCCCGTAGTCCTCTTCACCCTCGCCCCCCTCCTCGCCCTCGCCCTACCCCCCGTCGACTTCCAACGCGAAATCCGCCCCATCCTCTCCGACAACTGCTTCCACTGTCACGGCCCCGACCACTCGACGCGCATGGCCAACCTCCGCCTCGACACCCGCGACGGCCTCTTCTCCGCCCGTAAAAAATCCGCCCCCATCGTCCCCGGCAAACCCCTCGAAAGCCTCCTCCTCCAGCGCATCGCCCACCCCAACCCCGCCCTCCTGATGCCTCCGCCCCACACCCACAAAACCATCTCCGCCAAACAACGCGAAACCCTCACCCGCTGGATCAAACAAGGTGCCCCCTGGCAGGAACACTGGGCCTTCGCCCAACCCGCTAAACCGTCCCTCCCTTTCGTCCGTAACACCGCCTGGCCCCGCACGCCTATCGACCAACTCCTCCTCGCCCGCATCGAATCCGCCGGCCTCACCCCCGCCCCCGAAGCCGACCGCCGCACCCTCGCCCGTCGCCTCTCCCTCGATCTCACCGGCCTCCCGCCCTCACCCGCCGACGTCGAAGCCTTCGTCGCCGACCCCGCCCCCGACGCCTACGACAAACTCATCGATCGATATCTCGCCACGCCCCAGTACGGCGAACACCGCGCCCGCTTCTGGCTCGACGCCGCCCGCTACGCCGACACCCACGGCCTCCACATCGATAACTACCGCGAAATGTGGCCCTATCGCGACTGGGTCATCCAGTCCTTCAACAAAAACCAACCCTTCAACGAATTCATCCTCTGGCAAATCGCCGGCGACCTTCTCCCCAATCGCTCTACCGAACAAGAAATCGCCAGCGGCTTCCAACGTTGCAATGTCACCACCAACGAAGGCGGCGTCATCCCCGACGAAGTCCAGGCCATGTACGACAAGGACCGCGCCGACACCACCGGAGCCGTCTTCCTCGGACTCACCATCGGCTGCGCCACCTGCCACGATCACAAGTTCGACCCCATCTCCCAGAAAGATTTCTACGCCATGACGGCGTTCTATCGCAACACTCTCCAAAAGCCCCTCGACGGCAATATCTACGACACCCCGCCAATTTTGATCGTCCCCCGCCCCGCCGACCGCGCCCGTTGGGCCAGCCTCCCGGAAGTCGAAAAGGCCGCCGCCGCCCGCCTCGCCGAAGCCAAATCCGCCGCCGCCCCCGCCTTCGCCGAATGGTTCCGCCGAGCCAAATACAAGGCCGTAAAACTCCCCGTCGAAGGCGAATCCTTCCGCCTCCCCCCAGGCGAAAAACAGTTCGTCGCCAAGCAGGCCCTCGAACTCCCCAACCAACCCCTCTTCGCCCGCGCCCAGCCCTTCTCCATCGCCGTCCGCTTCTACCTCCCCAAGACTGAAACCAACCTCACCGTCCTCAGCCAACTCCAACGTCTCCCCGACGACAAAGCCCGCGGCATCGCCGTCGAAATTAATGACCGCCGCCCCTTCCTCCGCCTCGTCGGCGACGACAATAAAGCCATCCAAATCCGCGGCACCAACAACAATCGCCTCAAAGTCGAAGAGTGGCACCACCTCACTGTCACCTACGACGGCTCCGGCCTCCGCGACGGCCTCTCCCTCTTCGTCAATGGCCAAGCCGTCTCCTTCGAAGGCCCCAACGAAAACTTCTTCGACCTCCTCGGCGAAATCAAAACCACCGCCCCCCTCCGCCTCGGCGGCGACGGCGCCAAGCGCTTCTTCGCCGGCGGCAAAATCAGCGATCTCCGGCTCTACCCCCGCGCCCTCCGCGTCGAAGAAGCCCGCGGCATCGCCCTTTGGCCTGACCTGCAAAACGCCGATCGCGCCGCCTGGGAACACTATTATTTTCTCAATCTAAGCCCCACCGTTCGGCCCGTTTATCAATCCCTCGTCGCCCTCCAAGACGAACGCCGTGCCATCCGCCGCCGCAGCGCCATCACCCATGTCATGCAGGAGAAACCAAACTCCCCCGCCATGGCCAACATCCTCTTCCGTGGCCAATACGATCAGCCCCGCGACCAGGTCGAACCCGCCGTCCCCGGCGTCCTCCCGCCCCTCCCGCCGAACGCCCCGAAGAATCGCCTCGGCCTCGCCCAGTGGCTCATCCACGAGAGTAATCCCCTCACCGCCCGCGTCACCGTCAACCGCTTCTGGCAAGAACTCTTCGGCACCGGCCTCGTCAAAACCGTCGAGGATTTCGGCAGCCAAGGCGAAGCCCCCTCCCATCCCGAACTCCTCGATTGGCTCGCCGTCGAGTTCCGCTCCTCCGGTTGGGATGTCAAAGGCCTTATGCGCCTGATGGTCTCCACCGCCGCCTACCGCCAAGCCGCCATTGCCACCCCCGCTAAACTCCAGAAGGATCCCGACAACCGCCTCCTCGCGCGTGGCCCCCGCTTCCGCATGGATGGCGAAATGATCCGCGACTACGCCCTCGCCGCCAGCGGTCTGCTGACGACCCCCATCGGCGGCCCCAGCGTCCGCCCCTATCAGCCCGACAACGTGTGGGAAACCGTCG